>CALVCQ010000006.1 GCA_944326115.1 Candidatus Gastranaerophilales bacterium
AATGGCTCCTCGGGTGAAGGACTCCGTTGGCAAAGCAGCAAAACGATTGAGAATCGTTTTGCGTTGAGGTTTACATTAAAAGAACATAGACACAAAGAGCCAATGGAGGGAAGAACCTGCGAGGATTGCGCAGGCAATCCGAGTCGGTTCGAGTCCGTTGCCAAAAATTTTTGTACAAAAAAAGAAGGCTTGATGCCTTCTTTTTTTTAATGGCTCCTCGGGTGGGACTCGAACCTACAACCCTTCGGTTAACAGCCGAATGCTCTGCCATTGAGCTACCGAGGAATAACTCAGAGGTCTTCATAAACCTTGTAGAATTATTATAACAAAACAATAATTATTGTAAACCTTTTTTATATAAAAAATTTTTAGCAGTTCAAATACTTACAATTACAGCTTTCGGGAATATTGTAAACAATTTTTAACCGCATGCTTTTTAATAAGCAATTTTTTGTTTAATATATACTTTATATATATAAGAGAATAAGAAAGAGAGACTTATGAAAGCATTATTAGTAAGATTTTTTAACAGAAACAAAAAATTCAGCCCTGCTGATTTAGTATAATTTTACACTAGAGATATTTGATTAATAAAAAAGCCGGAATATATTGCAATTCCGGCTTTTTTAGATTACTACGTTTCTTCTTTTTTTGTATTTACAGCATTTGCTGTTATTAGCAGTATAATAATTACAGCAAATAATGAGAATACAATATTAACTGTTTTATACACAGTAAATTGCAGTTTCATCTCATTTATCGCATTAAATTTTATTTTCCATGTATAAACAAAATTCGATTCATCTGCTTCTGTTGCGTTATGCGAATCGGCTTTGACAGGGGTTCTTATTATATAAGAAAAGCTGAATATTTCGTTTGCATTCAACCCGCTCATCACGGCAGCCTGCATTTGTTTTTCCTGAGCAGACATTGGATTATCTTCTTTAGGTATTGTATCTACCTGTGCATCTAATATATAAACATCCTTAAAAAAACCTTTTTTAACACTTATGAATTTGCCATCTGGATTTTTTGCCACAAGATTTTTAGAATCCGCAGATGTATTCCATTTGTCACTTGTTATATCTTCTATATTTTTTGTTGCCTCAATCCCTTTCATATCTTCTGTTGAGTATTCTTTTACCTGAACAGAAGCATCATCTTTGTACTTTTCAAGTGCTTCAGCAAACGGATCTTGTTCCTGACTCATTGCAAGAAGCTGTTTACTAAGTAAGAATCTCTCTTTTACTAATGCGCTTCCGTCTTTATGAATTGTGACATCAGTTTCTATCTTTACACAACCGGTCAATAACAATGTTGCACACAATAATAAACAAATCTTTTTCCACATAAATAACTCCTTAAAATTTACATATAAAATTATAAATATTTCGCTGTTTGTTGTCTATAGTGCTGAAATTAGATTTATATCGTAAATTCAATAGATACATGATAATAATACGTTAATAGAGATTCTTCAGTCGTTTCTCACCTTCAGTCTTGTATATGTGACATAATTCGATAACAGATTTTGTATATTGATACTATTTATTATACTGTCTGAGTGGGATCTCGCTTGTGCCCGAGAGCATCCTGAGGCGTACGGCGTTGTTAATCTTTATACTGCAGTGAGATTCTTCGTATCTCACTTAGCCCTCTCATAAAAGCAACATTTAGTTGCTTTTATTCGGCAGAGTCTCTATCTCGAATTGACATTTAGTCAATTCTCAACAGAGTTCTTGCCTCAAGCTGGGAGTGGTACACCTCTGCCGAAGAAATAAAAATATTAATTCATATCGACTATAGTCACACCGTTGCCTCCTTCAGAATCTTCACCCTGACGGTATTTTGCAACATAAGGAGAATCATTCAGATAGTCTCTGATAGCTGCACGGAGCTGTCCTGTACCGTGCCCGTGGATTATTTCAACAGACGGCAGATTTACCATACTTGCTTTATCCAGAAATGCATCGAGTTCAATAAGAGCGTCATCTACTCTGCAGCCTCTTAAATCTATTCTGGGTGACATATTTACACGTTGTATAACAAATTTTGAATTATTTATATTGATTTTTTTCTTGATAATATCCTTTTGTCTTTTTAGATTTTTTGCCAGCTTATCGAGTTTAATTGTTGATTGAAGCTGTCCGACAAGGATTTTCACATTGCCCTTTTTATCCGGCAACGAAACAATTTCAACATCCTGATCAAGACCTTTTATTATTGCTTTTGCGCCTATTTTTATGTCTTCGGATGAGAGTTCTTCGTACTTTATATCAACTTTAGAAAACTCGTCTGCAAGATCCTGAGAAATTTTAGAACCTTTTTTAGAAAGCTTTTTATAAGCATTTATGGCGTTTTCTTTTGTTTTATGATGATTCAGGTTTTCAAGAACTTTTTTAATCTGAGATTTAGCCTCCTGCAAATTATCTTCGTACCTTCTTTTATAGTCTTTAAGTGTTTTTCTCTTTTGTGCATTCAGGTTCTCCAAAAGTTCGTTGTACTCTTTGTATTTTGATTCTGATTCAGTTTTGAGTTTTTGGGCCTGTTCTGTCAGTGTATTCAGCTCAGAATATTTGCTTTGCAGCTCGCTCAACAATTTTGATTCGTCTGTAATTTCCGATTCATAGTTTTGTTTTGCTTTTTCTATAATATCAGCGGAAATGCCAAAATTTTGAGCAATGGCAAAAGCATTTGATGCACCGGGAACACCGATTCTTAATTTATAGGTAGGCTGCAGCGTCTCTGAATCAAAGTCTACAGAAGCATTTTGAAAAAGTTTATTGTTAAAGGGCAGTGATTTTAGTTCGTTGAAGTGTGTACTTATAACAGAAAGTGCGCCTTTTTCAACAAAAGTCTCCATTACTGCTTTTGCCAGCCCTGCACCTTCTTTAGGGTCAGTGCCGGCTGCTATTTCATCTATCAGTATAAGTGTATCTGAATCACAATTATCCAAAATTTCTTTTATATTCTTTATATGAGAAGAAAAAGTCGACAAACTCTGTATAATATTCTGGTCATCGCCGATTTCAGCAAAAATCTTTTTGAAAGGATAAATCTTCGCACTAAAACAAGGGATATGAAGTCCGGCACAGGTCATTGCTGCGGACAGGGCTACAGTCTTTAGTACAACCGTTTTTCCTCCTGCATTTGAACCTGTAATAATGATTGATTTATATGGATTTCCTATATAAAAATCGTTTTCAACAACTTTATCAAGTATGGACAGCAGCACGGGATTTTTCATTGATTTCAATTCAATAATATGCTCGTCTGTGATTTCCGGTTCGCACGCATCTATGGCATTTGAATATTTAGCTTTTGCAAAAATAAAATCAAGCTCTGTTAATGATTCAAAAGAGGTTTTGATATCCTCGCAGCGTTCTGACATAAGCAAGGACAGTTCTTTCATTATTTTTTTTATTTCTGCTTCAATAGATATCTCAAGCTCTCTTATTTTATTGTTTAAGCCCACAATCTGTTTTGGTTCAATAAAATAAGTCTGTCCGGATTGGGAAATATCGTGCACAATCCCCTGAACTTTGTTCTTTGCTTCCGCTCTTACCTGAAAAACAATACGGTTATCCCTCAGAGTATAAACTGTATCTTGAAGATAAGATGTAAAAGAAGAGCTTTTCATTAAATCAGAAACAGCATTTTTCAAATTTTCATTTGTATCTCTTTGTGATTGAAAAAGCGCTTTAAGTTCTGACGAAGCAGTTTCTTTTACGTTAAAATTTGCATCAAAAATCTGTTCTGTTCTGTCCTCAATATCCTTAAAGACAAAAAGCTTAGAAGAAAATTTATATAATTCTTCCTGTTCCTGCGCAAACCTGTTTAAAAATGACAGAAATTTTCTCGAAGAGACAATAATATCAAAAATATCTTTTACATCCTCAACAGAAAGCGTAATTTTGTTTTTTAATACATCAATGGTTTCCGATATATCATTAAGATTTCCGATTGGAATGTCGCCGGTGCTTAATCGGTAAGCATTTTGAGCCTGTGATGTAAGAGTCTGTGCGAGTTTAATATCTTCTATATTACTTAACGGCAGAGCAGAAAGACAGCGTTTTTTTGCGGGTGTGCTTATTGCAAATCCGCTAAGTATTTCCAGAACCTTATCAAATTCAATTGTTGTTAATGTTTTATCCATAAAATAATTATATCTGTAAATTTTTGTATAAAGAAGCCCTCAAAAAGAGGGCTTTAAGATATTAGAATTAATATTAAATATTTTTATTACTGACTGAATACAATTGTCTTTAAAACAACTTTATCAGATTCAATTATTTAATATTACACATAGTCCTTAACTTCTGCAGCAAGGTTTTTAGTATCCAATTTGATACCGGGACCCATTGTAGTTGTTAAGTATGCTGATTTTACATAAACACCTTTTGCAACTGATGGTTTTGCCCTCAATATTGCATCGGCAAGAGTAGCATAGTTTTTCATCAAATCTTCAAAAGAGAATTTGATTTTGCCGATAGGACAGTGAATCATACCCTGTTTATCAGCACGGAATTCAACTTTACCTGCTTTTGCATCTTTAACAGCTTTTGCAACGTCAAGTGTAACAGTACCTGTTTTCGGGTTAGGCATCAAGCCTTTAGGACCGAGAACTTTACCTAATTTACCGAGCATACCCATACAATCCGGTGTTGCTATCAAGGTATCAAATTCAAACCAGCCGTTAGAAATTTTATCAATAACTTCTTCTGCGCCTGCTTCTTCTGCACCTGCAGCTTTAGCTTCGTCTGCTTTTGTTCCTTTTGCTATTACACAAACTCTGACTTCTTTACCGAGACCTGCCGGTAATACTACTGTAGAACGAATCTGTTGATCTGCTCTTTTTACATCAATACCGAGTCTCATGTGGCATTCTACAGTTTCATCAAATTTTACTGTAGAATCTGATATTTCTTTTAATTTTTTTAACGCATCAGCAGCTGAAGCGGGTTGTACAAAACCTTCGAGCATTTCAGCCTGCTTCTGTTGTCTTTTTGTTAATTTACTCATTTTTATTTCCTTTCTGTGGTGATATCGGGTTCTAATCCGTTACGGGTAATAAGTAAAGGTGCACCCCTTACGGCATTCCCTTCCACTAATTGTTATTCTTCTACTGTTACACCCATTGCTCTTGCTGAGCCTTTAAGCATTTTTACCGCAGCTTCCATTGTTGTAGCATTTAAGTCATTCATTTTTGTTTTTGCTATTTCTTCCAATTGAGCAACAGTAATTTTGCCAACCTTAGTTTTATTCGGTGCAGCAGAACCTTTCGGTAAATTGATAGCTTTTTTAATCAATACAGCAGCCGGAGGGCTTTTGATGATGAAAGAAAAGCTTCTGTCTTCATATACATCAATAATTACAGGGATGATATAACCTGCCTGAGATTCTGTTTTTGCATTAAATTGTTTACAGAAATCCATGATGTTTACACCGTGCTGACCTAAAGCAGGACCAACCGGCGGTGAAGGATTTGCCTTACCTGCTTCGATTTGAAGCTTAATTTTTCCTACTACTTTTTTTGCCATTTTATTCTCCTTTCGTGGTCTGGCGGGGTGTTAGTCCCTTCCACTGTTTTTACTGTCCGCCTGTGCAACAACTCATTGCATTGTTCCTTGTTTTGTATTTAACAATGGCGGGTGGAACTTTTTATTTTTATACTTTTTGAATTTGTTTGTATTCGAGCTCTACGGGAGTTTCACGTCCAAATATCGAAACTGTGGCTCTGAGTTTTGATTTGTCCGGATAAACTTCTGTAATATCACCGATAAAGTCTGCAAACGGACCTGAAATGATTCTGACTTTATCACCGACTTTAACGTCAAGTTCAATTTTAGTTGTTTGATTTTGAACTCTGTGGATGATTTTCTTGATCTCTGAATCTTTAGCCGGAATAGGTTTCTTAGATGTTCCGACAAATTTTGTAACACCGGCTGTGTGTCTTACAACATACCAGCTGTCATCATCCATAATCATTTCAACAAGAACATAACCGGGGAAGATTTTTTCTTCACGGTCTTGTTTTTTGCCGTCTTTTACTTTTGTTATAGTTTTTTGAGGAACTTCAACACGGAAGATTTTATCCCCCATATTCATATATTCGATACGTTTTTCAAGGTTTACTTTTACTTTATTTTCGTATCCTGAATATGTATGAACAATGTACCACTTTTTTTGCGGTTCCTTGCTGTGTGAAGCCTGTATATCCGCTTTCAGCTTTGCGTCTTTTTCTTCAACTATCTGATGTTTTTCGTTTTCAAAAACATTGATATCATTTTGCTGCGCAGTTTCTTCCACATTTACATCGAATTGTTCTTCATTTTTTTCTGTCATTATTTTAATTCCTGTAATTGAATAATAAATAAATCTTTTTGTGGTCTAATGTATCAAACCTAGCCATTCAAACAGAGTATTGAATATTTTATCAACAGCTAATACACCGATAGTAAAAATAGCAGTTATTATAACAACATAGATTGTTTCTACAACAACCTGCTGTTTTCCCGGCCATGTTATTTTACCCCATTCAAGCTTTACTGATTTAAAATAAGCAGTTACCGCTTCTTTAAAATTTGCTGTCTGTTCTGTTTTATTTTTAGTCTGATTAGCCATTATTTCCCTCTGAGTTTTATTTAAATCGCGCCCTGAAGGACTCGAACCCTCGACATCCGGTTTTGGAGACCGACGTTCTACCAACTGAACTAAGGACGCTCTTTAAATATCAAATTGTCAATCCGTCCGTCTGTAGAACCCGATTGGACTACGCACGCTCACCGCCTGTTTTGCAGATGAACTAAGGACGTTAAATTTACTTAGTTTCTTTGTGAACTGTATGTTTGTTGCATCTCGGACAATGTTTTTTCAGTTCCAGTCTTTCTTTTTGCGTTTTTTTGTTTTTAGTAGTTGTGTAGTTTCTTTCTTTGCATTCTTCGCAGGCAAGAACTACCATTTTGTCTACTTTTCCTTTGATTCCCATTGTGTACCTCTTATCTGAATTTTTGTATTATCATCTGTTTTTTTACAAGCAAGATTTATAGAATGCGTCTTTTCCCTCATTCTATTATCCGCACTTATTCAGTTGTAATAATATATTACAATAAACATGAAATAAGCAAAGTACCAATTTAATATTTCTTATAATTTTAATTTTTCATCCAGCATTAAATAATATGAATCCTGATTGTTAACAAGGCTTCTTTTGGACAAATAACCAACCCCCAGATTGTATGCAATAAATCCGATATTATAGGTTGCAGAAATAATAACTATCGGGGTTTTCGAATATTCTTTTATGCTTTTTATTTCTTTTACCAGCCATTCACCGGCAAATTCCGGCTGAAAATCGGTTTCCATCTGCAGGTCTGTAAGTATTAAATCAAATGGTTTTTCTTTATTCTTTATAAGAATTTCTTTTGCATCTTTTGCACTGTCAGTTATAACAAAATTCAATACAGCTTTATCATAATTTTTCAACAGTGCAGCATGAAATTTCTGCCACTCGGGTGTATCTTCCGCTATCAAAATTTTTTTTACATCATTACTCATAATATTCTTCTACAAACGAAGCCGTCTCAAATAATATTATACAAAAGATTGTCTTTCAGGGTAAACAAAATCACTGCTTTTTGCCGATACTTTTATTCATCAAATCTGTAAAGATATTTTTGAATAAAGGTTAACAATATGGAAATATTTGAAACACTCAAGAATCTTATCAGAAAAGTAGAAGAAATTGACAGAAAATCAAAAATTCTTTCATCTCAGAATTCTTGTTCTTCTAACCCTTTTGCATTTCAAAAAAACAAAACATTAGTCTGGATAGATAAAGAAGAAAATATAAATTCCGGCGATATATCTGACTAGAGTTTCAGCCACATTGCATCATACGGATTCAGTCTTACAGTTAGCTTTTTGTTCTGAGCTTTTGCTCTGACCATTTTATCTGTTAATAAATCTTTCAGGTAAACATCTTTTGCTTTCTTACCGAAATTATCATTTATAAATACAACGGTTGCTCTCTCTCTGTCAGGAGAAAGGTTGTTTATAACAACAATTCTTTCGCCGTTATACTCTCTTACATAAGCAAAAACTTCCGGTGACTCTGTTTTTATTTCCGTAAAAGTACCTCTGGTCATTACAGGATATTGTTTTCTTATTTTTATTAATTTTTGAACCCGTGCATAAACCTTATGATTGTATGAGTTGGTATTTTTCATTGCATCATAAAAAACTTTTTGCTTTATAGGTCCTCTGTTTATGTCTCTGCTGTCAAAGTAGCTTAAAAGTTTTGCTTTATTCTTTTTATCAGCTTTTTGTTTTGCTTCTCTTTGTTTTGCAGTTTGTTTTGCATTAGCATAGTTATTAGGCATACCTATTTCATCACCGTAGTATATAATAGGGACACCAGGTAATGACAGGAGTATGGAAAATGCCATTCCTATTCTGTCTGGGTCTTTATCAAGAAAACTTGCCAGTCTTCCGCTTACACCGTAACCTTTTCTGAAGGCTGCTCCTTTGGGTGCAAGTCCGTCAAAGAGTAGTTCTCTCGTTTTTTCATTAACCATTTCGAGAGTAAGTTCATCATGTACCCTTAAAAACATTGCCCACGCTGCTGATTCCGGTATTTGAGGTGTGCTTTTGTATGCTTTCCAAAAATAAGAATTGTCAGCGGTCACAAGTGATGCCCAGATGGCAGGCATATATGGGAAATGGTAGCATATTTGAACTTCATCCGTACGTTTAATTTCCTTTATATTATTTCTTATATTGTGTTCTATTTTTCTGTCAGTACCGAAATAAGGCAGAATATTTTTGGGCTGCTGGCAGGCTTCTGCCTGTATAACAGAGCGTGGTGCTATAGTCTGCAGGTATGCACTTAAAAGCTTTATGATATAGTGAGTTTTTGGCTGATTTTCCGCACTTGTCCCCGGGTCTTTACTTAAATAAGGTATAGCATCCATTCTGAATATATCAATACCCATATTTGCCCAGAATGTAATTGTATCAAGCATATAATACAATACTTTCGGGTTTTCCCAGTTTACATCAAGCTGAAATGGATAGAATGTATGGTATAAATAATAATCTTTGCCTTTTATAGTTACTTTTCTGTAATGATTATCCGTAATTTCCGGAAAAATGAGACGTCTTTTGGAAAGTGTACCGTCTTTTTCTTTATATTCCACCATGTACCCGAGTTTTTCATCTTTATACTGGCGGTATTCAGGCATTTCTTCTCGCACTACGAAATAATTGAGTTTGTCCAAATCTCCTTTAAGTGCCTGTTGAAACCATTCATGCTGGTCTGAAAAGTGATTTAATATAAGGTCAGCTTTTATTTTGAAATCTTTTTCTCTTGCTGCGGTCATAAATTGTGAAAACTCTTCCATTCCGCCTAAATCCTGTCTGATATTTTGTGGATTTCTTACATCAAAGCCGGAATCATTCATTGGAGAATCCGCAAAAGGAAGAATATAGATAGTTGTGACTCCTAAATCTTTAAGATAATCAAGCATACCTATCAGGGTTTTAAAAGTAGCCGGTTTCCCTGATTCATCCACGCCGAACTGTTCGGGATAAAACATATAAACGACTTCATCTTTATACCAGTCAGAATCCCTTTTTAAATCATCTTCATAAAGGTCAGGACGTCTTTCAAACTTTGCCTGCTTAATCATCAGTTCAACATTGCTGTATATTGCATCAACATTTTCTTTGCCGTATATATGGGCAATAGAATCCTTCATTGACAGCTCCAGCTTTTTAGGCACAAGATTTTCATAATTAGCTGTTTGTGTTTGCTGAGTTTGATTTTGTGCCAAAGCATACGGGGCTGTATAGCTTGTAATAATCAAAACGGATAATAAAAGGGAAAAGAATCGTTTTATCATATAATATATCTTTCGTTATTAATATTTAAACTAGACTAATTATCTTTTTTACAAAACCTTAAGTCAATAACTGTTAAGATATTGTTAACTTATTCCTGAACAGGCATGTGCTGTGTCAGGTGCTGTCTGGTTTAATGAAGCCGGAGTAAGTTGACGATTGATATACATACAAAAAAGGAGAACAGTTATCTGCTCTCCTTTTGCTTATCCGTATGGATGCTTAGAAAACAATCTTTAATTCTTCATTCGGATTTAAGCTTGATTCATTTGAATATTTAGGAATAATCAAGTATCTTACTTCATCAGTTACTTCATAAAGTACACCGAATGTACCGCTTACAAGCAGCTTACAGATATCGTATATGCCGATACCGAGAGTTGCAACGGATTTCCCGAGATTGATTGCGCCTGAACCGGGATGTAATGTCAATGTATCAACAAATGCTGTAGACAATTCATCACCGAATTCTTCTAAGCTGTTGCCGACAACATCAACACCGGAGCCTGCAGTTCTGCCCACAATGCCTACTACTCTGCCTGCACCGCTGAACGGGAAACCTAATAATCTTGCTAAAATGTTCGGGTTTTTCAAAGTATCAACCTGTGCTTGCGAGAGATCTTTCGGGAACTCTGCGCAAAGATCACCGTCTTGTATTTTAACGAACTTAACTTTGATATATCCTGGGTTTTTAATTCCCGGTCTTACAACCTGAACAACTTCGCCTCGTACTTTTGAACCTGCTTTAAAGCACTGTCCGTTAATTGTAACGTCAGAAGTTGTTTCAGCTGTAAATCTGTCTCCGGCATTAGAATGTCTTGCTGACAATCTGTCGAGAATTTTTACATTCAAAACAACCGGTGCATAATTTTTAATAGCATTAGGTGCATTCTGGTCTTTTGCTATAGAATTTGAACCTGTCCAGTTTTGTTTTAATGAGCAGATTAAATAAGCAACCTGTTCTTTGGAAAGATATTCTTCAGAATTTACTTTATCAGGATTCGGAACATCTTTTAACAAATCTGACGCCACAACTTCTTTTGTAGGCGCAATTGCCCATTTAGGAATATTTTGCATTTCTTTTCCGTTAAATTCAGGAACAATAAGGCTTCTGTCAGTGGGTACAGAAATAAGCTGCGCTACTGTAGCAAAAACTTCAGCTTTTGTTACAGGCTGGTCTGGTCTGAATTTATTATCAGGATAACCAATCATAACACCGCTGTTTAATGCACCGTAAATCCAATCTTTTGCCCAGTAATCAGAAGGGATATCTTTGTACTTATTTGATACGGATTTATTATTTAAACCAAATTCTTCTGCAAGAATAACAGCGAGTTCAGAACGCAGAACAGGCATTTTGCAATTGAAGTTTGCTGCTTTTTGTTTCTTTTCAAGAAGATTCATTAATGCATCCACTCTTGAACTTATAATTACCTGATCTTTGTTGACCACACCAAGATGATTTTTCTTTTTGTAAACTTTTCCGCCAACAATATAAGTCTCTTTAGCAGTGTTCAACTGTTGAGCCTGTGAGCCAAACATTGTCGGGTGAGCATAAGCTTCCATCTTGTGTGTCGGTTTGTCTTTAGCACAATCTTTTGTACAGTCTTTTGCAAATGCACAAGAAGCTGAAACTAATACAACCAGCGTAGAAGCTAATAAGATTTTAAAATTTTTCATAAACTTCTCCTAATAACTATTCTCATTTTCTATTACAGAAAACCACAATTTATTATCTATTTTTAATCAGATAACGTCAAGCCCTTAAGAGTATTTTTAACAAATAAAAGTTTTTCATATTGTCAACTGACTCCGACTACTTGTTGAACCTGTGCAATAAGCAAGTTCAATATTTAACAATAAGTCCGGCACAGTCAACAAGCGCATGGGGTCTACCTCTCAGAAACAATACTTAATTGTTTCTTCGGCAGAGTCGTAAAATGCTAGACTCGGCGCCACTCGCACTCCGTGTACCACTCCTACAAGCGAGGTCCCACTCAGACAATTTTTATACAAAAAATAAAAAAATAAGCTAAGTTATTGATATAAAGGAGACTTTAAAATTATGTATACAGTAGGATGTGCAATAAAAGATACAGATAAATTAAAAATATTCGGCGAAAATGATACGTTTAATATTTTTTCCATACTAAAGTCTGTAAAAAATTATGAATCGATATTTTACAATACAAATGCAGTATATACAAAAGAGCATGAAACTCCTCTGGATAACGGATTAAAACGTGGTTTAAAGAAAATAAAACTTTTAACAATAGATAAAGCAGAACTCGATGTCTGGGATATAAATCCGTTGAAAAGTGAAAAGTACATTATATTCTGTCATGGAATTTGCAGTGAAAAGAGCAATTTGTTGCAGCAAAAAGTTTATATGAAATTTATAAAAGCAGGTTATGGAGTAATAGCCTTTGATTACAGAGGAAGAGGCAAAAGCAGCGGGATATTTTCCCGTAAAGGTGCAATAACGGATGTTGAAACAATTTATCAACATTTACTTAATAAAAGAATTAAGCTGCAAAATACAGGTATAGTAGGACATTCTATGGGAAGTGCAGTAGCTGCGGATTTCAGTGCAGCAAATAGTGTTGCATTTACTGTTCTTATAAATCCTTTCTCTACAGCCACTGATATGCTCAAAGAAATAGCAAAAAAAACGAATATGCCGGAACTTGTTCAAAAAATTATACAAAAACTCCCGTCTTTTCTGTTTCCTTTAAATAATAAATTTGACAATATAAAAGCTTTGAGAAAAATTAAATCTCCGGTTTGTATAATACATACGAAAGAGGATTCTGATATACCGGTTAAACTTGCCCGTAAACTCTGCAAAAAATCAAATAATAAAAAACTTAAGTATATTGAACTTGACGGGGGCGACCATGAAATTAATGATGAAAAAACAGACTGCTGTATTCAATTTATTAAACAAATCCTATAAAATAGAACAACTTTAAATTTTAAAAAACAAAATTGTTACAAACTTAACAGTTTTGTTTTTTTTTTATTAATAAATTAAACTTGAGTCATGGATATTTTGGATAGAAATTTTAATGATCTTTGTGAAGTATCCAAGATTAGATTTTTTATAGCATCGGATTTAAAAAAATCTAATCTTGAAAATATTTATTCCTCTTATTGGCTAGATATGGAAAATCGTTATTTGGATGCATCACAAAGAGTAAAAGAAAATTTGTTTGAAAAGTTTTTGGTTGATTATTTAACTATTCAAAGAAATGCGGTTATTCCGCAAAAAGACAGTTTATTTACTGAATTTATAGATTTTTATAAGAATATTTCTAAATTCCAAACAAAAGAAATAATAATAAAAAATATTTTCCGGTATTCAATGTATTATTTGCGGATTTATTTTGCAGATTTAAGGGATGATGATATAAGAAAAAAAATAAAGCTGATAAATGCACTCCGGGCATACGACTCATATCCATTTTTAATGGAAGTTTTTGAGGATTACGAGTTCGCTCATATTAATAAAGCAATGCTTCTGGAGATATTAGATACCGTATTGCATTTTATTGATGAAAGAAATTCTAAAAAACCATCTCAAATTGCATTGACATTTGCAGGATTGAGTAATGAAATTAACAAAATGCTTATATTAAAGAATTACACTCCGAGATTTGTTATTGATGAAGAGGAAATTTCAAACAAATCGGAAACTATAAATTCCATTACAGCAGTTTAATACATCCTGTTCTTTTTTTCATACGGGCGGTAAATTTTGTCTGTTAACTCAGACTGTGGTCTGTGGCTTTCTGATTCAAGGTATTCTTGCAGTCTTTTTGTTCTTTCTTTTTTTGCTTTTTGAACATCAAGCTTTGATGTGTCTATGACAATTTTCCCTTCTGATTCCAAGCCCAGAGGCTCTTTTATATCATTGGGCCATGAGTCGTATTCTGCCAGAATACCTCTATTGATGAAATCTATGATTTCATCAATTTGTCTTTGAGTGTTTTTTGGCATATCAGGATTCTTTTTTACACTGTATAAGTAACTTTCTGTTTTTCTGTTGTGATTGCACTTCCCGCACAGGTTTAAATAATTCTTTTTATTGTTAGCGCCTTCGTCATATTTTCTATGTTCAGGTTTTACGTGGTCATTTGTATTTCTTATTCTTTCAACAAGAATCTTTGGAATTGCATTTGGATTTTTTCTGGAATATTTTACCATAAACGCATTGACATCATTTTTTGAATCAGGCAGATTTTCTAATCTTTCCATTATTAATTTCGTAATTTCTTTATCCAGTGGTGAACCGTCTGCTATATCTTTAAATGCCTCCTCAAATTTTTCTATGACACGTGTGCGTTTATGTATTATATCAGTACTTTCAGTATTAAAAATTCTGAATGATTCCTCAAGTGCAATTGATGCTTTTTGTGCAAATTCAGGACTTAGTTGCTGAATTAGCGGAGGAACTTTTTTTAGTTTACTATTTTGTTTTTTTTGTAATTTTTGCAGATAAAATTCTTTTATTTTGGGTTTATTAAGTATATTATACAGTGTTTCTGACGGATAGTTCTTTGATAACAATTTTAAATCCTGAAAAATTGCATTTTCAGTCTGTTGGAAATCAGGATTTAGCTTTTCTATTTCATTTATAATATATTGAGAACTGTGGCTCACTCTTTTGCATCTGTTCTTTATTTCTTCTAATGCAATTAACTGTTCTTGATTTGTTCTTTTTATATATTCCTGTACTTTAGGTGTATTAATGAGTTCTTCTATGTTTAAATCCGTATTTTTTGCAGCTTCTCTTTTGAGAAAATTATAAACTTTTTGTAATGGGATAGGCTGATCCTTAATTTGAAAATTTTGTTCGTAAGTGATTTTTTTAAGAGCTATGTTTGCGGGGAAATATATTTTTTTATTAATAAATTCATTTACTGTATTATTTTTTAACATTAATTTACCGCAGCAGGCACAATGCAGATCCAGTTCTCTTGTGTCATAAATAAAAGGAGTATGCTCTTTTTTATTTAGTTTTTTGAAAGATACTGTATCATAAGGATAAGTCTTTATTAGCAAATTCCCTGTTAAAGGTGTATTGCAGACATTTTGATTTATATATGGAGTAAAAATTCTTATGGGTGTAATTTTCATATTATTTTAATATTTGTAATAAAAATTTTTTGTTATTATGTAAGATTTGTTTACAAAAAAGGATGCAAAGAATAGCATCCTTTTTGTAATTTATGATATATCCCATCTGCCGCATGTACCGCCCCATCTTGCAATAATATTTCCTTTGATGTCTTTTATTTCTTTGGGGTGGACTTCAGGAATATCCCCTTCAACAATTGTAATGACTTCACAATTGTTAGAGCAGCCGTTGCACTGATTTGTTATGGAATTAAAATGCATGTTTCCGACTTCCCATCCTTTAAATTTTGTAGGGTTTTCGGTGTACTGGTGATTTTCCATTGCAAGAAGAGCTGCGCCTATTGCACCCATTGTCTGGTGATTATCAGGAACAACTATTTCTGTTCCGAGTGCTTCTTCAAACGCTTTTACCATGCCTGAGTTTGTTGCAACACCGCCCTGAAATGACACTGTCGGCAAAAGCTCTTTACCCAGAGCAAGATTACTCAGGTAATTTCTTACAAGCGCCTGACATAAACCGTACAATAAATCTTCCACAGGATATCCGAGCTGCTGTTTATGTATCAAATCACTTTCTGCAAATACACCGCATCTGCCGGCGATACGTGCAGGATTAGTTGATTTTAGAGCTGTTTCGCCAAACTGAGCAATAGGCACATTTAATCTGTTTGCCTGCTGATCAAGAAAACTGCCCGTACCTGCTGCGCATACAGTATTCATAGCAAAATCTGTAACAATTCCGTCTCTTAATATAATAATTTTGCTGTCCTGTCCGCCGATTTCCAGGATAGTTTGAACTCCCGGAACATAAGTACTGGCTGCAACAGCGTGGGCGGTAATTTCGTTTTTTATAACATCCGCACCGACTAGTGCACCTGCAAGATTTCTTCCGCTGCCTGTTGTACCGACTCCCTGTATATTATATTCACATAAAGCTTGCTTTAAAAGTTCACGCATTCCTTCTTGAACAGCAAGAACAGGTTTGCCTGCTGTTCTCAGCATATAACTGTCAACATATTTGCCTGTTTCATCCACAAGCGCAAGCTTTGTGGTAACAGAGCCGACATCAATCCCTAAATATACATTTAATGACATATTAACCTCACTCTTTTTTTTTATATTAAATAAAAAATATCGTAAGTTCAAACTTTATTTTTGATATAATGGTTTTATGATATTCTCTTAAACAAAGGAGTTTGTATGGATTTTTCACAAGGAGTTTTGTTTGATCCCGGATACTCAAAATATACTTTGCCGTTTTCTTCAAATATAGATGCCGCATATAATATGCTTTTTTCAATAAAAGCTCCGCACCAGCGGAAGTTTAAGTTTCAGCTGCTGTACCCTCAGCTTTTAAAGCTTCTTGAACAGAATGTCGCTTTTTATCTCGGCTGTCTTTTGTGGGCTTCTTTTATTTCTTACAATTTTAAAGATAATCCCAAAAGTATTCTGGAAAATTCCTATCTGGACAAAACAGTTAATGAAAAAGAAATGTTTTTTGAAATAAATTATGCAATAAGTTATCTTGAAAAACTAAAAAAAGACTGTAAATATTATCTTGGTAAAAATTGCAATATTCCGGAAAATTGGCAAAAAATTTTGTCTGCATATAAAAAATTTTTGGAAATAAATAGTTTTTTTGTACATGCAAAAACAACAGCTGATATAAAACTTCCGGAAGAATTAAAATACCCGCAACAGGATGACTTGAATTGTATTATTAAAACAATTGAATCAGCTATAAATACGGGTAACTTACCGGTATTGTTTAATGCAGAAAAATATATTTTCTAGTTATTATTTAAAATTTTTCATATTAATATACATTGCAGAAAATTCAAAAGCTTCTTTTTCTAATGCATTTTGCGTATATGCCGGTGAAGTTACCGGCGGATAATTCTGTATTGCATTTAACAGTATTAATGATTTTTTGTAGACCGGAGATTGTTTGTTATATTTTATAATTCTTGGAATATTTTTCCACGGCGAATTATTATAAACATTCTCAATTATCGCATTCAGCTGCCTTTCTTCAACTTCATTGACAGGTTCTTTATGAAACCATGCTCTTATAATCATCCTGTCATCAATACCTTCGGTTTCTCTGAGTATTTGGTGCTGTTTTGCATGCACACATTCGTGTGCGATTTTATGTAAAATAAATTTCTTTTGTTCCTTTGTTGTTACTTCTTCTGCAATAAGTTTGTCAAAACCTAAACTGCCGCTTTTATTTTTTGTTTCAACAAACTGTTTTGCAATGTCTTTATTTACAAACAGAGGAAGTTTTTCTGACGGTGATACCAGCGGGTATTTTTTGCCGTTTTTTATTCCTATGATTTTGTAGTCAGATGTTATTAAATCATAAAGATTCATATCAATAGAGTTCTTGCTGAAAGAATAGCCCCCGCCTTTAACAGAATTTTCATCATAGACAAAGTTCAATTTCGGATTTGTCGTTATTTCAAAATCCTTTTTCATTTCATTATAATATTTGTCAATTTCATTATTTGGAAACAACTGTGAAAATTTTGTTTTAATCTGCAATTCCCGAGACTGCTCTGATACAAAAGTATCTTTTTCAATGCCTTGAAACGTAATACTTTTTTTAGCAGAAGTATCTGTTTTGGGTATATTAACAGGTTTTATATTATTCAGTCCAATTCGCATATACATATAAAACAAGAACAATATTTTTTTTGCTAACAGAAATACTAAATTTTACAAATATTCAAAGACGTAGTCATCACCATTTGGCTATATGAAGATATCTAGTATGTGTTAAACGCCTGTCTTATGGATTTTTCATAAGGCGGGTACAGTACACCTTTTTCTGTAATAATACCTTTTATCAGACCGGCAGGCGTTACATCAAATCCGGGATTGATTACATTTATGTTTTCAGCGCAAATCCTTTTGCCGTTTATATGGGTAACTTCTTCACGGCTTCTTTCTTCAATTGGAATTTCTGTGCCTGTTTCAATTGCTATATCAATTGTAGATAATGGAGCAGCTATATAAAAAGGTACTTTGTGGTAATTTGCAACAATTGCAAGATTATATGTTCCGATTTTGTTTGCTGTATCTCCGTTAGCTGCTATTCTGTCGGCACCGACAACCACCATGTCAATCATGCCTTTGTTCATAAAATACCCGCTCATGCCATCAGTAATAAGGGTAACAGGTATTCCGTCCATAGCAAGTTCAAAGGTGGTAATTCTTGCACCCTGCTGGCGAGGTCTTGTTTCGTCAGCAAAAACCTGAATTGTTTTGTCATTTGCAAAAGCGGAACGGACAACCCCGAGCGCAGTTCCGTAGCCTACTGTTGCAAGGGCTCCGGCATTACAGTGAGTCAGAATTGTTGCCCCTTTTTTGGGTACAAGAGCTGCACCGTGATCACCTATCTTTTTATTTATTTCAATATCTTCATTTTCCAGTTTTATGCCGTGCTCAATAAGCATTTGAACCATTTCATTTACATTTTTTGTACAATTTTTTATGTAATCATACTGCTTATCAACTGCCCACATAAGATTTACGGCTGTTGGTCTAGAACTTTTTAAAAATTCAGCTTTTTCTTTTAATTGTTCAAGAAATACAAGAGGGTCTTGTGTTTTTTTAGCTATTTCTAACGCAGCCAATGCCATGCCATGTGCTCCTGCAATACCGATAGCGGGAGCACCTCTGACAATCATTGTTTTTATTGCATTATACATATCACCAGAAGTAGTTATATCAACAAGTTTGTATTCATAAGGAATTACCAGCTGGTCGACCATCCTTGAAACATTTTTGTCTTTTATCCATTCAATAGTTTTTATTTTTGATTTAAAGTCCATTTTTTATTCCTGTATATCTATGTTCGTTTTTGATTCATCAGGCTTTTGTTCAATTTGATTGTATATATAAATCGTAACAAGACCTGAAAAAGCATTCATTAAAGCTGCAAGAATTGCAACAAAAAATACCATCATAATTAAAACAAAGAAACCGGAACGAAACAACAAACTTACCCCGAGATAAAACGAACCTTTATAAATAAAACCGATTATCGTTGCCAGCGGAACGAACGAGACTGAAAAAGCGATGAAAGAAACAAATCCTATAATTGCACCGTACAATGCGCCCTGTCTTATATCAAGAATACCAATCATATCAAGTTTTTTCATATAAATAAGTATTGCAGGTGCTGCAAGTACAATAAGAGCAAAAAATGAAAAATTACATATAAAAGGAATAATTGTTAATATGCCCAGTACCAACCCCATTACTCCGGATAGCATTGCCATTTGTTTTAATAAAATCTGTTTTATTTCCATAAGTACCTCTATTTTTTATATTGCGTATCTTGTCAAATTACATTCACAGTTTCTGGCATGACATACTGCAATTGCTATTGAATCAACCGTATCGTCCAGTTTTGGCCAGTTTTTGCCATTTTTATTTACCATTTTTTCTACTGCTGCTGCTACTTCGGATTTTTCAGCTCTGCCGTATCCTGTTATTGTTTGTTTTACCACAATAGGCGTATATTCAACAGCGTCTATAGAATACTTTTCAAGAGTCATCATAATTACGCCTCGGGCTTGTGCAACCGGTATAATCGTTTTCTGGTTTTTAAAAAAGTATAACTTTTCCACGCCGGCGGATTCAGGTTTGTATCTCTTTATAATTTCATCCAGATCAGAACAAATTTCAAGCAACCGACCCGCTTCGGTTTTATTCTTATCTGTTTGAATAGAACCTGATGAGACAAGTGTATATACCCCGTCAACAGCATCTATAATGCTGTATCCGACTATTGCTATTCCGGGATCTATTCCAAGTATTCTCATAAATACAATTATAAATTACATATTTTTAAAGACAAACTCTTAACATTAATACAACTAGCCTGACAGAGGTATTAAATCAGCAGCAAAACAGTATTAGCATTTTCTTAGAAACACAAGGAGAAAAAATAATGGACAAAATTATATATTTTGATGTACAGGAGGATGAACGTGAATTTTTAAAATTACATAATGAAGGCAAGTATGATTACTATCTTGAAAGCAGTTCTTTGACCGGACTTTTACAGGTCCCTGATGAATATAAAGATGCAAGAATAATTTCTGTCTTTACTACTTCAAGAGTGGGGAAAGAAGTCCTAGAACAGTTTCCTGAATTGGAACTCATTGCTCTTCGCTCTGTAGGATTCAATCATATAGATTTGGATTACTGTAATGAACATAATATAGTGGTAGAAAACACACCGAATTACGGAAATAAAAGTGTTGCAGAGTTTGCAATGGCATTACTTCTTGATGTTTGCAGGAAAATTACCCGTGCATATTTAGAATATAAGGAAATCGATATTGATACCAAAAATTTTACCGGTCAGGAACTTGGCGGTAAAACAATAGGAATCGTCGGTCTGGGTGCAATAGGCACGGAATTTGCAAAATTGTCTTATGCTTTTGATATGAACATTCTTGGCTGTGATATCCGGCAGAAACAGAATTTAATTGAAGATTACAGAGTAAAATATACGGATTTTGATACTCTTTTAAAAAATTCTGATTTTATATCAATACATGCGCCCTTAACAAAAGATAATTATCATATTTTTAACGAATCTGCATTTAAAAAAATGAAAAATACAGCTATACTGATAAATACAGCAAGAGGCGAGCATATAGAAACACAGGCATTGTATAATGCAATAGTAAATAAGGAAATTGCAGGTGCAGGACTTGATGTTTTGGAAAGCGAGGAGACAATAACGGATGCCGATTACCTTGTGGATATAAACAGATTAACTGAAGGAACATTAAGACAGACCATACTTAACACCCGTTTACAGCAGCTGCCGAATGTAATAATAACCCCTCATATTGCATACAATACAAAAGAAGCAATAAACAGAATACTTGATACTGTGATGTCTAATATCAATTCATTTGTTGAGGGTGTTGTTGATAATAATGTAAATTGATTTTTGCGCAGTCTCGTTTTGGATTTAGTAAGTGTCAAATTTAGCCTGTTTAGCTTATTTTAACAATACAAAAATTGATTATCTTGTGTGTTTGTTATAAATTTATAATACGTAATTATTTAAGTATAGGTATTGTAAAATGAAAACATTTTCACATATGAAATCACACTATAATGAAGATTTAACAATTGCAGATATAGATAAAGAGGTTACGCTAGCCGGATGGGTATCAGCTGTAAGAGATTTAGGCGGAATCATATTTGTTGAATTGAGGGACAAAACAGGCTTTTTCCAAGTTGTTGCTGATCCTCAAATAAACCCTGTTGTCCACGATGTATTTTCAAAATTAAAAGATGAGTATGTTATTCAGGTAAAAGGCAAAATAACAAAAAGACCTCCTGAAACATACAATCCTGATTTAAAAACAGGCGAAATAGAAATGTACCCTGATGAAGTAAAAGTTTTGTCAGAAGCAAAACTTTTACCTTTTGAACTTGCTTCTGATGATACAAAAGAAGATCTCCGATTAAAATACAGATATCTTGATATAAGACGTCCGCAAATGGCTAATAACCTTAAACTAAGACATAAGATAGTTACAGCTATACGAAACTTTTTTAACAATGCAGGTTTTACGGAAGTAGAAACACCAATTTTGATAAATACAACACCCGAGGGAGCAAGAGATTATCTTGTGCCCAGCCGTGTTCAGGAAGGCAAGTTCTATGCTCTGCCGCAGTCACCTCAAATATTTAAGCAGCTTTTGATGGTCGGCGGGATTGAAAAATATTACCAGATTGCAAAATGCTTTCGTGATGAAGACTTAAGAGCTGACAGACAGCCCGAGTTTACACAGGTGGATTTAGAAATGTCTTTTGCTACAGAAGATGATGTTATTGAGTTAACTGAAGGCTTGATTGTTGACGCATTTAAAGCTGCGGACGTTGATGTAAAGCCTCCGTTTACAAGAATCACATGGCAGGAGGCAATGGACAGATTCGGTTCTGATAAGCCGGATGCTCGTTTTGGACTGGAATTGTTTGATATTTCAGATATTATGCTGGAATCTGCTTTTGAACCTGTTAAAGAAACCTTGAAAAACGGCGGTATAGCAAAAGCAATAAAGATTCCTGGTATAGCGGGATATTCAAGGAAAGAAATGGATGATATTCGTTCTACGGCAATTTCTTTCGGTGCAAAAGGTATCGCCTGGATTACTTATATGGAGGACGGAACTGTTAAGTCTCCTATATTGAAATTTTTAACAGAAGACCAGATAGAAAAATTAAAAGTTAAAGCGGATGCAAAACCCGGTGATATTGTATTTTTTGTTGCTGACGACAAGAAAACCACATACGATGTAATGGGCAGATTCAGACTGTTCTTTGGTGAAAAATTAGGTCTCATTGACGAAAACAAGCACTCTCTGCTGTGGGTAGTTGATTTTCCTATGTTTGAATACAGCAAAGAGTTTGACAGAGTTATGGCAATGCACCATCCGTTTACATCACCAAATCTTGATGATGTTGATAAAATGAAAACAGAACCTCTCAATGTTCGTTCCGTTGCTTACGATATTGTATATAACGGAACAGAACTGGGCGGCGGTTCTGTAAGAATTCATTCACCGGAGGTACAAAGAAAAGTTTTTGATGCACTCGGTCTAACAGAAGAAGAGGTTCAACAAAAATTCGGCTTTATGATACAGGCATTTCAATACGGAACTCCGCCGCATGCCGGATTGGCAATAGGATTGGACAGACTTGTTGCTTTATTAACACACAACACTTCAATAAGAGAAGTTATAGCATTTCCTAAAAATTCAGCAGCAAAATGTCTTATGACAAATGCTCCGACTTATGCCTCAGAAGAGCAGTTGATGGAATTACATTTGAAATCAACAGTAAAACACGAAACAAAAATGTAACTTTTCTGTCTTTTAAATGTGCGACAAAGACTGATTCTGCTTGAATAAATAAGCTGTATAAGATAAACTTCTTTTATGGAAAGATTTGAAGAAAAGACAATATCCTCAAAAAAAGTCTATAAAGGACGAATTTTTGACATTACAAATGATGAAATAATTCTTTCTGACGGGAAGCAGGTATATAAAAGGCATAGAGAAATTATTCATCACCCGGGCGGAGTTGTAATTTTCGCACAAAAAGATAACGGCAATGTATTACTTGTTAAGCAATATCGTTATGCTGTAAAATCTGTTCAGATCGAACTGCCGGCAGGACGTTTGGAAAATGGAGAAGACCCTCTTTTTGCCGCACAAAGAGAATTGAGAGAAGAAACAGGATATATTGCCAAAAATTGGGAGTCTTTGGGGTATATCTTTACAACATTTGGCATTTGTGATGAAAAACTTTATCTTTTCAAAGCAAACGGTCTGATTTTTGACAAGCCCGACCCTGATGAAGGTGAGGTGCTTGATTATTTTGAACTTCCGTTAAGTGATGTGCACAATCTTGTAAAAAATGGTACAATTAATGACGCTAAGACGATATGTGCATTTATGCGTGCTATTGAACAATAGTAAGTTTGATAAATATTATGAACAAAATAAAAATGCTGGTTCTGGATATTGACGGAACAATATTTAAAAAAGATTATACAGCTACTGAAAAAGTAAAAAGAACCCTGCAAAATCTTTGCAATGACGGGATTAAGGTCGTTCTGTGTACAGGCAGAATGTATGCTGCAACAAAGTTTATTGCTCAGGAACTCGGGCTGAATACGCCTGTCATCTGTTATCAGGGCAGTCTGGTCAAAAATTTTTGCGGTAATACAGAAACCCTTTTTGAAAAAACAATGGATTCCGCACTTGCAAGAGATGTTATAAAGGAATTGAAAAGACGTAAAATATTCTTTAATATCTACATAAATGACGAACTTATGGTCGAAGAAGACAGTCCTTTGATACAGCAGTATGTTGATGCCAGAAATTTGACTTATAAAATCATTGGAAATTGTGACAATATTGATTTAACAGGACTAAACAAAATTCTGGCAATAGATGACGATACAAATTTGATAGAAAATTTGCAAAAGGAAATGGCAAAAAAATATAAAGGAAAGCTATATGTTGTTCGTTCTACACCAAGATTCTGTGAATTTTCAAATCCGGAAGCAACAAAAGGTAATGCTCTAAGATTTTTGGCAAAATTATGGAATATTAAACAAGAAGAAATAATGGCCTGTGGTGATCAGGATAATGACATAGAAATGCTGCTTGCAGCAGGGATAAAAGTTGCAATGGGCAATGCAACCGAGGATTTAAAAAAAATAGCCGATTATGTAACAGAAACTGTGGATAACGATGGTGTTGTCTGTGCAGTTGCAAAATATATAGGGGAAAAGTATGCGTTATAGAATAGGACAAGGATTTGATTTACATCAATTTGCCGAAGAAAGAGATTTAATTCTCGGAGGAATAAAGATAGAACATAATAAGGGATTGCTCGGGCATTCCGATGCTGATGCGCTGTGTCATGCGATTATAGATGCATTGCTGGGTGCAGTCTCGCTTGGAGATATTGGACAGCATTTCCCTGATAATGACCCGCAATACTACGGATGCGACAGTACTGAGCTTTTAGCACAGACTCTTTATCTTGTTGTAAAAGAAGGATATAAAATAAATAACATTGATGTAACGATTAAGACGCAATATCCGAGATTAAGTCCGTTTATAAAATCTATACAGGCTAATATTGCAAATGTTCTTAATCTGGAATTAAATCAGGTTTCAATTAAAGCAAAATCAATGGAATGGATGGGTCCGATAGGCGAGGGAAAATGCCTTGCTGTTGATGCAGTTGTCTTGTTAGAAGAAATTTCTATGTAAATAATTGCCATCTATCTGACTATTTTGTGTTTTAAAGCATTAAATAATGATAAAAAAGACCTCTAAAGAGGTCTTTTTTTATGGCTCCGGGACATGGATTCTCTTCAGCTGTAGGCGACAACGAGAGCCGTACAGATGAGGATACCCGAACGGGCAGAACCAAGCGAGCATTCCTTACAGGAATGCGAGTCGTGAGAATCCGAATAAGCATTAAATAATGATAAAAAAGACCTCTAAAGAGGTCTTTTTTTATGGCTCCGGGACATGGATTCGAACCACGATTAGATGATCCAGAGTCACCTGTCCTGCCGTTAGACGATCCCGGAACGACTATAAATATATTGTATCACCCGAGAAAATTTGGTCAACTGTATAATATTAGAAAAACTAAGTCAAAATTAAAATTATTAATATAACGGTTTATTTGAGCGGACATAGTAAACACCGTTTGTACAGCGGGTCTTTTTACTATTGCAAATTACTCCGTTATTAATGTATACACCTTTTTTATCTTTGATTTTAAATTTACCCATCGTACAGATAGTTTGTTTTTTAGTACATCGTGGCTCAAATGCTCTTGAAAAATTTGATTTCGGAAATAAAGAATCATTTGACATTACGGCTAAGCAGCTCAAACTACTTATAAATATTGCATAAATCAACTTTTTGAACATATTTCGGCTCTTTTTGAGCTATTTATGCCGTTAAGATATTATTTCTACTCTGCCTGTATCAAAGTTTAAATAAGCCCGCACTATTTCAAATTTTCCGTCATGATATGCCTGTCGCAATATTTTAGAACGTTTAAGAAGCTTTCTTTTCTTGGTCAGCGTATAATTACGTGCAATTTCATTGTAACATTCCGTTTCCGAATCAATTATTTCATACACAGACCGAATTAATAGCTGCAAGTTATCCGGTTCTTTCGGATACAATGCTCTGGCTGCTTTCATTACCCCGCAATCATCATGGCTCAAAACCATAACAAGCGGTACTTTTAAATGATCGACCGCATATTCTACACTTTCCAGTATATTTTCTCCAATAACTGCACCTGCACATCTTACAACGAATAGCTCGCCAAAGCCTTTGTCAAAAATTAATTCGGGAATTACTCTGGAATCTGAACAGGTTACAATACAAGCAATCGGTGACTGTCCGTTTTTCAGGGAAATAAGTGACTCAACTTTTGTATTTTTAAATTCAGATTTGCTCTCAACAAAATTTTTATTGCCGTCTAATAATATATCAAGTGCTTTCTTTGCTTTTTCTATCATTATTTATCGTTATTCTCCGTATTTTTTATTTCTTTGGCTTCTACTTTTTTTGTTGCAGGCAGTGATTCATTGCTGTTCATTATTTTTTTATTTTTTTTGACCTCAGCTTCAATATCAAGCTGTTTGTTTATTATTAAAGTTTGTCCTACCTGAATTATATTACTTGTAATCAAGTACAAAAGAACACCTGCCGGTATAGGTATAAAAAGAAATGTAGCCGTAAGCATAACAGGCATCATTGTCCCGAGACTTTTTTGCATTGCTTCCTGTGCAGGATCTGCCTGCTGCATTTTGTTTGTTGCCATCATTATTTTTTGAGTAAGGAACATTGTAACACCAAATATTGCAACAAGAAGCAGAACATCATAATTAAATGAAGATTTTGCGGCAACAGTCGGGACCGATGCTATAAGATTGTCTCCGTGTTTTGTAAATTTTACTTTTTCAATTTCTCTTGTATTGTTATCCGTTACTGTAACATCAGCGCTTGTAATTTGAGCCAGCTGGCTGAATTTTAAATCAAAATCGTCAAGACTGATTTTTAAATCAACTGGTTGACCGGGAGTAATATCACCCTGAACTTTGACAGCATTTCTTGGATTTGAAAGTTTTGCATTTTCCAGTTCTTTGTCACCTATATAAACTTTTATGTTTTTGTTCAAAGAGAATGTGTCTCCGGGACCTACAGAAAATTTTCCGTCATTAGATATGCCTGCATTGCCTTTTAAAGTAGCATCCAGTCTGTTTATAAACAAAAATTTTGATTGACCTGCCAGTGATATAAACTGAGGACTCATTAATGATGAATACAAAAGAATAAAGATTGGCATTTGAATAAGCAGTGGTAAACAACCTGCCATTGGATTAAATTTATGTTCTTTATAGAACTCCATCATTTTTTGCTGCATAACCTGAGGATTGCTTTTGTATCTCTCCTGAATAGCCTTCATCTTTGGCTGCAGCTGCTGCATTGTTTTCATTGAACGCTGTTGTGATACATTCAACGGCCACATAGCCAGTCTTATAATTACAGTCAGTGCTATAATTCCCAGTCCGTAGCTTCCGAATATATTACTTAATTCTTTTAAAAAATTAATTGTTAAAGTTGTAAAATCCACGTTATAATCTCCCCTGATGGTTCATGTATCCTTTGAAACAATATTGTAAAACAAAAATATGTTATGTATTGTAAATTTATAATTATATTTGATTATTTATTTGTTCTTACCAGGGACATCAAATAATCAGCAAAACATACAATCTCGAAATATAGCTAAAATTCTAAGCTTTTATTCTTAACACTGTTTTCAGTTTAGTATAAATATTTTAGCAATTTATCACTGTTTTCATAATCTCTCATGAAAACAGACTGCCTCTGATTAGATGAATTATTTAATTTCACCCATTTCTTTTTCGACTATTTTAAACATTTCATTTCGATTTGTTACATATTTATTTTGTTTAAGAATCTTTTGCAAATGTTTAAGTGTTTTTAAAGCAGCTTTTTTATCTTTAAATTCAGAGTATTGTATCTGCGAAACTGCTAAAGAATCAATGAAAATGTCTTTTACCGTAAATTCAGCTGTTTTTAAAAGAAAATAATCCCGTATGCCTTTTTGGGTGCCAATACAGGCATACAATGAGCTTTGTGCTTCTTTTGAATCCATCTGAAAAAGACATTTATCAACTATCCTGGATTTATAAAATTTTAAAATCTTTTCATTTTCTTTTATTCTTATTTTTTGTATTTGTAATGCCTCTTCATATTTTTTTTGCGATGAAATACTAAGTACATAAGCCTGACACTGCGGCGCTACAACTATTCTGCAAGCTGGAGCAAGGTCTTTTGCCGGATCTGATAAAATAACATTTCTGAATATTGCAGATGCCCAGACTGCAGCGATAAAAATTATCAAATATATTATTATTTTTTTCTTTGTCATGATAAACTCTCTCCTTTTTTCTAAATATATCATATATTTAAACAAACAGGTAATTCAAAATTTATAACAGACTGTTATAATTTATACATTGTAAGAAAGGATGATTTATGACAGAAAAATTAGAGTTTTATAAATGTAATATTTGCGGAAATTTTGTGGAAATTGTAATTGCCGGACAGGGAGAACTTGTTTGCTGCGGTCAACCAATGGAAAAAGTTAGTGCGAAAACACAAGATGAAGAAATGAGAGGAGAAAAACACGTGCCTGTGGTTTCAAAAAACGGAGAGGAGCTTGAAGTAAGAGTCGGCGCTGTTCCTCATCCTATGGAAGACGAACACTATATCCAATTTATAGAAGTAAATTCACCAGACAAACGTTATGTAAAGAGAAAATATTTGTTCCCTCATGAAGAACCGGTATTGAAATACAAATGTCACTGCGATAAAGTAGAGGCAAGAGAATTATGTAATATCCACGGACTCTGGACTTCCGGTGAAACAGATGCCCGAAAGCAGTTTTAGAGTTACGGAGGATATGGAAGGGAGTAAAAAATGATTTCAGAAAAAATGGCAGCAGCGTTTAACAAGCAAATTAAAGATGAAATGTATTCTTCTAACCTCTATCTTTCAATGGTAGCATATTTTGAAGAAATAGGTTTAAAAGGTTTTGCAAGCTGGATGAGAGTTCAGGTGCAGGAAGAAACAGCTCACGCTATGGGACTTTTTGATTATCTTTTATCAAGAGACGGCAGAGTTGTTATAGATGCGATTGACAAACCGGCTTATGAATGGTCAAGTGCTCTTGACTGTTTTGAAGCTGTATACAAACATGAACAGCTAGTTACTTCTTTAATAAACAATCTTATTGATGTTGCGGAACAGGAAAAAGACAGAGCCGCAGTATCATTCTTGCAGTGGTATTTAAAAGAACAGGTTGAAGAAGAAGCAAACTGCTCTGAAATATGTGCAAAATTAAAACTAATAGGCGATGACAAACATGCTTTGCTTTTAATTGACAGCGAACTTGCAGCAAGAACTTTTGTTGCTCCAACAATAGCTTAACGTTGAAAAATGTAATATCACATTATAATTATAAATCCACAACACGTGTAAAGGTTGTGGATTTATAATTATAAAATGATAAGAATGCGGTTAGATTATTGCAGCTTTACAAAAAAGCCGAGAATTACTGCAAGTACAATCAATATCATAGGATTTTTTCTGTATTTTAGTCCCAGAATTGTAAAAAATACCAGCAATATAAAAGCTTTTAAAGAAATAAAATCAAAAATATTGTGAGTTTGTTTGAATTTAGCAAGATGAAAAACAGTATGAGTCATTATCTTTAATCCGGCAACACCGATAAGAGCAACAGCAGCCGGTCTTAGTCCGTACATAATATTGTTAATCAGCGGATTGTCCTTATTTTTCTTCAAAAATCTTGCAATAAACATCACCATAATGAAGGACGGAATCAAAAAAGCAATTGTTACAAATGCAGAACCGATTGCACCGCCGACTTTTACACCTACAAAAGTTGCCATGTTTATTCCGATTGGTCCGGGGGTAAGGTTTGAAATCGCAATCATCTGCGTAATTTCTGCAACATCAAACCATTTGTATTTTTCTACAAGGTAATATAAAAACGGAATAACTGTATATCCGCCGCCTATTGCAACTGCGCCTATTTTCATATATTCAAAAGCAAGAAGAAAAATTTCATTCATCAGTCATGTCTCCTTTGCTTTGAATATCAGTGCATTCACTGCAGCTACAGGATTTTGCCGCTCTGCTTTTTGGAAAAATAAAATGTCTGACAAGTCCGAGTAAACCGGCTGAAATAACAATCAAAAACGGTGAAACATTTGCTATGGAAGCAATTAATGCGGCAATAAATATAAAAGAAGTAAACTTATCAAAAATCGAAAATGTCCATAATTCCAGTACTGTAAGCAGAATTAATATGCATACAGCAATGTCAAGAACTTCAAAGATATTCTGGATAAAAGGATATCCCATGATGGCATTAATAAATGCAAACACAATTACTATGGCAAGATATGCCGGAAGGCACACACCCGTTAACGCTGCAAGTGCCCCTGCTATTCCTCGTGCTTTGTAGCCGGAAAACATGGAAACATTCCCTGCCACAAGTCCAGGAATACACTGGCTCAGTGCATAATAGTTTGTAACTTCCTCCATAGTACAAATTTTTTCTTTATCCACCATCTCTGCTTTTAAAAAAGGTAAAATAGCATATCCGCCGCCAAAAAGCACCATACCAATCTTAAAAAATATCCAGAATAGTTTTAATAAACTTATTTTTTGCATTATTTATAATGTTCCGTATTTATGCCTGTTACAAGGCTTCTGAAAGTATCTGCGCAACCTCGTTTGCTGCTTCATGTCTGGATAGTATTGCTTTTACTTTTGATAAATCTTCTGTCATATTTTTTCTGTACTGTTCATTATCAAGGATTTTAATGAGGTGCTGTGAAATAACTTTCGAATTGGAGTCCGACATCAAAAGTTCCGGCACAATATCTTTGTCCATAATTATGTTAGGCAGACAAACCCTGTTTATGCATCTTACAAGCCTGTATACAAGATAAGCAAACCACGGACCTTTGTAGCTGATTATCATAGGCGTAGTATACAAAGCTGCCTCCAGAGCAACAGTACCGGAAGCAAGCATCAGCGCATCCGACGCACTCAAAAGAGAATAGTTATCATGTTTTATTACTTTTAAGTCTGAGTCTTTAAAATATTTTTTAAACAGTTTGTCATCCAGACTGTCTGCCTGTGCCACCACAAATTGAACATCGTTTCTTTTCTGTTGTATTAACTTTGCTGCATCTAAAAAAGTTTTCATAAGATAATACAGCTCAAACTCCCGGCTGCCCGGGAATATTGAAATAAGTTTTTTATTTTTGTCCAGTCCGTATTTTTCAAAGACTTCATCACGATTCGCTTTTGGCGGCATTTGCGTAATAAGAGGATGTCCTACAAACTGTGCATCAATACCTTCTTTTTCATACATTTCTTTTTCAAAAGGAAAAATGGTCATTACTTTTGAAATATTTTTCTTAACAGTTTTAATTCTCCATTTGCGAGACGCCCAGATCTGAGGCGGAATGTAGTAAAAAACTTTGATTCCTGCTTTTTTTAAAAATTTTGAAATATTTAAATTAAACCCGCCGTAATCTATAAGAAGAACTAAATCCGGTTTAAATTCATTTTTTAAATAATCCACTACCCTTTTGCCGAGTGTTATATGGTCAAAAAGAATTTTGGGAGTAAGTCCCATTGCGGACATGTGTGCATGAGAATGGTCGACAAAAAGCTTTACACCAAGTTTTTTCAGATTCTCTCCGCCTATGGCTTCAATTTCTATATCAGGTCTTGTATTACGCAAATGTTGCACAACTAATGAAGCATGTTTGTCGCCTGATAACTCACCGGTAATAATAAAAAGTTTTTTATTGTTCATAATCAACCCTCAAACATAACCAAGAATGCTGTATAAAATCAATAGCTATATTGCCATCACAATAATGCCTTTTTTGTTGGCATAATCAATAACTTTTTTCTGATCCACAATAATTGTTTCATTTGCTTCTATTGCAAGAATTTTTGCACCGAATCTGTTCATAGTCTTAAGTGTATTTAATCCGATTGCAGGAATATCAAAACGTTTGTCCTGTGTGGGCTTGCTGACTTTTACAACAGTGATACCCTTGCCGCCGAGCTTACATCCTCTTTCAATGCATTTGTCCGTGCCTTCAATAGCTTCTACTGCCATAATCATTTTATTTTTGATTACAACAGACTGTCCGACATCGAGTTTACCCATTTCTTTAGCAAGCCAGTATCCGTATTCAACATCCAGCGACTGATCTTCATCCGGTTCGTGTTCGCCGAGGACGCCGGGGGGAGCCATGAGATTTTTTATAAAAATAGTCTGGTCAAGAACCGTAATTCCCATTTGTTCAAGCTGGTCGACAATAATCAGCATAACAGCATCGTCATTGAGTCTCTGTGCTTCTTTCATAAGACGGATTGCTTCCATATCAAGTTTTGGACGTCTTAAAAGCAAGCCTTTATGCACTTTACCTATAAAAGTAACCTGTGTAACTTTTTCATCTATAAGAGTCTGTTTTATTTTTAAAACTTCTCCGGGACCGAAATTGTAAACTTTTGAACAAAACTTTTTCAGTCTGTTTCTGTTATCGGAGGACAAAGAAATTGCCACTACGTCAAAACCGTTTTTTTGTGCGGATTCAGCCATTGCAACCGGCAATTCGCCGTCTCCTGCTATTAAACACTGTTTTTTATCTAATACAATAGACAATTTCCTCTCCTTTATTATGTCATTTTTGCAGATACAACACAATCCTGCTGTATGTTAATAATACAATATCCAGTTTATTTTTCAAATAATTAACAAATTTTATTTTTACATAAAGCATATTGTATAATCAGTGTATGGCAGTTAATGATATTACAAAAGGCTATTTAAGAGATTTTTTAGTCTATCTTGAAGTAGAAAAAAACTTTTCAAAACATACAATAAGAGCCTATCACTCAGATGTTTTAAGTTTTTTGCTGTGGCTTGATAATACTCCAGTTGAAGAGACGAATCACACAAAGCTCAAAGACTACCTTGTTTTTATTCAAAGATTTAATTATTCAAAAACGACACTGTCTCGAAAAATTGCCGCTATAAGAACTTTTTACAGATATTTGTATCGTGAAAGAATAATCGAAACAAATCCTTCTAACAGTGTACATGCTCCCAAAAAAAATAAAAATCTGCCAAAATTTCTTTCTTCACAAGAAATAGAAAAAATTTTGAATAATATAAAAATCGAAACACCTGTTGGCTTTAGGAACCGTACTATACTGGAGCTTTTGTACGCTACAGGCATGAGAATTTCGGAATTGAGCAGTCTTGACTTTGGAAGCTTAAACCTTGAAGAAAATGAAATAAAGGTAATGGGTAAAGGTGCAAAAGAAAGAATTGTGCTAGTTTCTTCAAGAGCAAAAGATTTTTTGGAAAAATACATAAAAAATGTACGGTATATGGTGCCGGAAGATTCTTGTGAACTTACAGAATCAGAAGACTCACCCGTATTTATAAACAAAACAGGCTACAGATTACAGCCGCAATCTGTAAGAGCAGCCCTGAATGACATAGTAAAAAAAATAGAACTGCCCAAAAAAGTAACACCTCACGTATTCAGACACAGCTTTGCAACAAAGCTTCTTGAAAACGGAGCGGACTTGAGGGTTGTGCAGGAGCTTTTGGGACATGCTTCTATTTCAAATACGCAAATTTATACCCACGTCTCGACAGAACGGCTAAAAGAGGTGTATGATAAGAGTCATCCGAGAGCATAATTCTTGACAATAAATCTGCTTACTGAAATAGCTGATTAAATAATAAATAAAGCACTAGTTTATTAAAGGAGATATTAATATGTACGATTTTGTTACCATTGGCAGTGCAACAATAGATGCATTTGTAGAAAGCGAGGCAGCAGATATAGTATCTGTAAGTACAAAAAAAACAAGCACGGAGTTTATGTCTTTTCCGTATGGAGCCAAGGTTGAAATCGACAGTTTTACTACAGCCGTCGGCGGAGGCGGGCTTAACGCAGCAGCAAATCTTGCTAATCTCGGGTTTAACACAAGTGCTATTTTTAAAATCGGTGAAGATTTTCAGGGTAAAACTATTATGCACCGCATAAAACATGCCGGTGTTGACACGGAAAATGTTATAGTAAGCAAAGATGAAAGCTCGGGCTTTTCGATAATCCTGCTAAGTTTTGAAGGCAACAGAACGGTTCTTGCGCACAGGGGAACAAACGGAACAATCAAAGAAAACGAAATTAATTACGAGGCAATAAAAAATGCAAAATGGCTTTATATTGCACCTCTTAACGGACAATCCGGCGCAATTCTGGATAAACTTGCTCATTTTGCCGAAGAAAATAATACAAACGTAATCATTAACCCCGGCAGCTCAAGCTTAAAAAAAGGTTTGAAATATTTTGAAAAAATTCTTGCAACAGCAGAAGTCGTTGTTATGAATAAAGAAGAAGCCTCGCTTGTAACAAAAATAGAGGTAAGACCTGACACAAAAGCGGAAAGCTTTTCTTCTGAGGTTATACACCCTGATATTAAAGCAATGCTCGATAAGCTAAAATCAACGGATGCAAAAGTTGTTATTATAACAGACGGAAAACACGGCGTATATGCTTATGACGGTAAAAAATATTACAAATGTCCGGAATTCCCTGCCAAAGTTGTCAGCACACTGGGTGCAGGCGATGCTCTGTCATCTACTTTTGCAGCTGCACTGGAACATACAAACTGGAATATAGAAAAGTCATTGATGATGGCTTCTGTTAATGCTGCATCAGTTGTTTCAAATTTCGGTGCACAGGAAGGCTTTTTGACATTTGATGAAATAGAAGAAAGGCTGAAACAAGCTCCGGCATTCAGGGTAGAAATTGTATAATACAGAACTTCTATTACTTAAGCTGCAGGGAGTCCACAATCCATATATGTCATGAGACTCTCTGGTGTAAGTGATAAATTCTTCCCGGCGTTCTATTTTTTATCTTCAACAAAAAATCTTTTGCTTTCTATTAATACGGGCAGTCCTCTTAATACACAGAAGACAACTGCAGCATACACACAGAAATGTGCAAAAGGACAAATTGTTATGCATACATTATGAAATGTTGCCCACATCGAAGCAGCCTGCTCGGAGAGTGTAGGGTCTCCGCCTTGCAAAAACAGTTCCATTGTTGCAAAAGGGAAATTACAAAGTATCATTAAAGCAAAAGCAAGTGCTTTTGTAACAGCATAAGACCCTCTCGAAAAGTTGGAAGCGACAAGAAAATGTCCCAGTTTCGTTTTCATCATAGTGGTAGCACCAAAAGCTGTATAGCCTTGTTCTAATGCAATACTTCTTACGCCGTCAGTTAAGATTCCTCTTGTGACTACAATAAGAGGCACCCATACCGGAATCCAGCCCAGAACGGCAAACACTATCCAGTATATGTTTTCTACTATTCTGTCACCCAAAATATCTAAAACAGCACCGAACTTGGAACTTTCGTTTAACAATCTTGCAACAAATCCGTCCAGTCCGTCAAACCATATTGCAATGATAGTCAACACAAATGCTGTAATATAACATGCCGGTGTCTGGAAAAACAATAGACATATTGCTATAAAAGCAATTATCATTCTGATAATAGTAATTAAATTTGCCATTTTATACTCCTCGTAACTGTAATTTTGCCGTTTTTATTATTGTTTGCTGCGTGATGTTGCAAAATTGTGGTGATCAAGCAGTTTCAGCTTGTCTCCAAGCATCATTTTTTCCGCATCTTCAAGAATTTTTACGACAAAATAACCGTTTTCTCCGTCACTTCTTGCTTTTTTATGCTGCTCGATGCATTTGACAAAATGTTCGCATTCAAGCTTTAAAGGTTCTATTTCAATGTAATCAAGCGCTATATTGCTTCCTGAATTCGGTTTGTCATTTTTAAACACCTGAAGCTTATTTTCTTTTAAAGTATCATCAAACATTGCCGAACCCTTAGTTCCCCTGAGCATTAGATTTACACGTTTTTGCGGATGAATCCAGCTGTCTGATATGTGAGCAACACAGCCTGATTCATATTCTATTTCAATATGGGTTATATCCATAATCTCATTACCTTCTGAACTTACACCCATTGCTGATATTACTCTTTTGGGCTCTTCTCCAAGTATATAGCTGACCATTGAAACATCGTGTGGCGCAAGATCCCACATTACGCTTCTGTCATTTTTAAAGTAATTTATATTTAATCTGTCGGATTGGACATATTTTATCTCGCCCAATTCTCCCGATTCAACTATCATTTTCAATCTGTTAACAGCAGGATGATATAACAATAAATGTCCTACCATTAAAACAAGACCTTTAGATTCCGCTAAATCCTTAAGAATTAAAGCTTCTTCACTGGCTGTTGCTATAGGTTTTTCTACATATACATGTTTACCTGCTTCAAGTGCCATTTTTACAAGCTTAAAATGAGTGTGGCTCGGTGTTGCTACAACAACAGCATTTATGTCTTTGTTATTTAATACTTCATTAAAATCCGGAGTCGTATGAATTTCAGGATAATCAGCATTAACTTTTTTTCTGTTATCTTCATCCATGTCACAAACCGTATCAAGATAATTCAAATTATAAAAATTTCTGACAAGATTTTTTCCCCAGATTCCTGCGCCCAGAACAGCGACTTTTGTTGTCATATTCATCCCTCTGTTTATATAAATTTTTAACTTTTTCTTCCCAATTATATCAACCGGAAAAGTTAAAAATCAAATTTAATTTTCAGTTACTTAACATTTATAACCCGAAAGTATAAAACAAAAACATTGTATTTTACTCCAATGATAAACAGAGAGATACACGATATTATAAACAGGTAAATCCTCAACTCTTCTGATTGCTTGTACTTAGTGCTCACCTCTTTCGCCATTTTATTTAAATGACTAAAGAGGTTTTTTTTTACAGTATTTAATACTGATTCTACTCTGATGTACAACCATACACAACACGAAGTATCCCTGATACATCTTTGAGACATTCAATCCTTTTAAAGTCATTATTTTTTAATATTTCTATAACCTCACGTGCTTGATTTGCTCCGACTTCAAACAGCAGATATCCGTTTTTATTCAAATATTTTCCTGCCTGTGCAGATATCTTTTGATAAAAATCAAGACCTTTACTGTCTGTTGTAAAAAGAGAAATCGCCGGTTCAAAATCTTTTACTTCCGTCTGGAGTTTTTCTCTCTCCTGAGGAGGTATGTATGGCGGATTTGATATAATAATATCAAATTTTTCCTCTTTTCTTATTTTAGAAAATAAATCTGACTTTCTGAATATTGCTTTATTCATCAAGTCCAAATGCATTGCATTATTCAGGCATATTTTTAATGCTTCGTTGGATATATCTACCCCTAGCACCTGAGCATCTGTCATTTTTGCAATCATACATGCAATACACCCTGAACCTGTGCCTATATCCAGAATATTTTTATAATTATTCAATTTAATAAGTTCAATAGCTTTTTTTACAAGTAATTCTGTTTCAGGTCTAGGAATAAGTGTATCTTTTGTAACTTCAAATTTTTGCCCCATAAAATATGTGCATCCGAGAATTTGTGCTATCGGCGCACCTGTCTTTACCCGTATATTGACAATTGATTCCAGTTTTAAAAGATCTTTAGGCGATGGCATAATTCCTAATATAAGGTCTTTAGGCGTAAGTCCGCAAAGTATTTCTATTGCAAAATCGATTTCTGCACAGGCTTCATCAAAGCTGAATCCGTTATCTTTATAAATCTTTATCAAATCTGATTTCTTTAGTTCTTTGCTGCTCATTATCAAGTATTTCTGAAATTTTATTTTTTAAATCTAATCGTGACAGGTTCTTGGTTTCTTGTTTTTCTAAATTATATTCTTTGCATAATTTCTCATAATAGTAAAGCTGCTTTTTAGTTGGGGGCTGCTTTGACATTCTGTATTCAGAAGCTTTTTTTCTCTGTTCTTTAGCAATCAGCTTTTGCTTTTCAAGAAAAGGTCTCTGTTTTTCTTTTAATTCGAGCTGTTTCAAATTTTCATTTATAAGAATTTTTAGTTCTTTTATAAAAAGCTCTTTTTCAAATTCAGGTATTATCCACTCAAAATGAGGATTATTTTGGGCATAATAATATTGTTCATCTTCTATAAACAGTTCCAGTATGCTGTCACACTCTTTATCGCCATGCTTTTTTACAAAGCTTTTTAGAAAACTGAAAAGTGATGATTTTTGATTTTTTGTAAGTTCTGAAAAAATATTATTTTTTAAGTAATACATTTATCTTAAAAGATCATTTATATCAAATTTTTTGGAGATATTGTCATTTTTAAACTGCGCAAGCTTTTTTAAAATAGGATTTGTAGTTTTTTGTGCGGTTTTTTCATGATTCGTTTTCGCTGAATTCTTTTCAGCTTCTTTTATATCTTCAAAAATTTTGGTAATATCGGTAATTTTCTCCATAATATTTATTTTAACTCTGTTTTGTGTTTTTTTCTATATATATAAAAAATTATTCTCTCTGTTAATTGCGTTAGAAATAAAATTATTATTGCAATAAAAAATCAAAAAAACTCATTATTTAATATCTTTACAAAGGACTTTAAAAACTGTTAAAATACTTAAAATTGTAAATAAAATTCAATTTATTTGTAAAAACAGGCAAATTTTTGTGATTAGGGTTTTTAATTAAATCAAGTCGGAAAGGTATTGCATTGAATTTTAATAACTTTAATAATCTCAAAAATATTCTCAACAAATCATCTTTACAATCTGAGGATGAGGCGGATAATCTTGCAAAAATTCAATCTAATCCTATAATCCCCGGAGATTTGATTTCCAAAATAAATTCTATCAACAACAGAACGATTTCTAACAGAATGTATTCAGGCTATAATTCGAAAATTTTTCGTTCATCTGAATGTATAGATTATGCTGAAATAATAAGGTTTTTTAATGAAATTATCGATGGAAAAGATTCTTTAAATGATCTTTTTTATTCACTGCATAATATTTTTATAAATAAACTTAATGCAACCTTCAGTGCTTATGGACTTTTTTGCAAACAATCTAATTGTATAAACTTTAAAATTATAGACAAAATAGGTTCTATATTTACCTCAAGAATTATTATCAATAATTCGGATAATATTGTTGAAAAATCTTTTTTGACACAAACTATTCAATATTCGCAAAGCAGCAGCTTTTTGAATGTGCATTATTTGTCTGATTCTCCAGTTATCATTATTCCTTTGTGTGCAGTAAATGACTGTATAGGCGTTATGCTGGTCGGTGATTCCAACTATGAACAGGCATGCGAATTTTACAAATTAATGTCAAAATATCTTGCCATGTTTATTCAAAACAAAACACTATCGGCAAAAGTACTAATGAATACAGATACGGATGCTTTGACAGGTCTGTATAATCATCGTAAATTTCAGGAAATATTAACATCGGAAATTGATAAAGCAAACAGAACACAGACAGAAACATCCATTGTTATATTTGATATAAATAACATCTCTCAAATAAATAAAGATTTTGGTGCAGCAAAAGGCGATGAAATTATTAAACTGGTTGCTGATAAAATCAAAGACGGAATAAGAAACAATGATTCCGCTGCAAGATACGGCGGGGATGAAATTGCAATTATTCTTCCCGAAACAACTGCTGCGGAAGCAAAATACCTTGCCGAATATCTTACCTATTCTTTGTCCTGCTGTTTAGTTGACGATGTCGGACCAATAAAAGTTTCTGTCGGTATAGCTACTTACCCGAAATCGACACAAGATCTGGAAAAATTGTTAATACTTGCGGAACAGGCAATGTATATATCGAAAAGTAAAGGCTATAAAAACGGAATGTCTGCAATTGTCAGCTCCGAGGATTTCGATTTTTGGGATGATACTGCACTGAGTTCTTTTGCTTCAGTAATTGCCAAAAGACATTCTTCTATAGGTATAAATTTTGATGAAGAGCTGGTAAATAAATTCCATTCGGAAGAAATTATAAATCAAGGACACTTGATAGAAGTTGTTACTTCTCTTGCCGGCGCAATAGATGCAAAGGATGAATATACAAAAGGTCATTCTTCATCTGTTTCCCGGTATTCTGAGGCTCTTGCCCGGGCTTTAAATCTTCCGGAAAAAGATGTAGAACGAATAAAGCTCGGTGCATTGCTGCATGATATCGGTAAAATAGGTATTCCGGAAACTGTTCTCAGAAAACCGTCAAAATTAACGGATGATGAGTGGGAAATTATGAAACAACATCCTGTAATAGGTGCACAAAAAGTATTAATGCCAAATGAATCATTACATGATCTTATTCCGATAGTAAAATATCACCACGAGCACTGGGACGGTTCAGGGTATCCGGAAAAGCTGAAAGGTGAAGAAATTCCTCTTGCCGCAAGAATTGTTGCTGTCGCAGATGCTTATCACGCTCTTATTTCAGACCGTCCATACCGTAAGGGAATGTCAAATGAAAAAGCATGTGAGATACTAAAAATAGGTGCCGGTATTCAATGGGATAAAAATTTAGTAAGAGAATTCATCAATATTTCGGAATCATTATACACGAAAATATAATGTGCTCTTATAATCAAAGTGAAAAATTTCATAACTTTTTAATTATCCAAAATAAGGAAAAGACCCTTTGAAGGGTCTTAATTTAAATAAGAAGAGAGAGCTTTCATACTTATATAAAGTATTTCTCTTCTTAATAATTGCCTTTTTTTACAAATGTTTATACAACAGCAAGACTGGGTTGTGCGTTTATCGACATAAACATCTTTGCATTATTCTTAAATTTTTCAGGGTCACTGCTTGCAAAATAAGTGATACTGCCTTCGGTGCTTCTGGCTTGAAGATTTTTTTTGCACAAATCCTCTTTAATATATGATGCGAATATTTTTGCGGGGTTTATAAATAAATCTTTTCCGGCATATTTTGCTATTTTGTCTAAAAGATAAGGATAGTGGGTGCAGCCTAGTATAATTTTTTGCGGATTAAATTGCAGGACATTGTCCAGATAACCTTTTATCGCAATATTTTCGTCGTAATTTTTTATCTGATTTTCTACTATAGGAACCCATAAAGGGCATGACTGTTCATAAACTTGAATACCGGCATTGCTTTTTTTTAGTTCTGTTAAATATTTATGAGAATTTATCGTAGCCTGTGTTGCCATAACAGCTATCCTTTTTATTGCTTTATCTTTTGCAACACATTCGGATACTATTTGTATTAAAGGATAGATTTGAAAACTGTATTTATCTTTCAGTTCTTCATAAGCAGTTGCTGATGTAGTATTGCAGGCAAGTACAACTGCTTTTACTTTTTTCTTTTCAAAAAAATCAAAAATTTCTTTGACGATTTCAACAAGTTCGTCTTTTGATTTTTCTCCGTACGGAAGATTTTTTGTATCGCCAAAATAAATGTAATTCTCATTAGGACAAAGTCTGTGCAGCTCTTTCAATACAGTCAATCCTCCGACACCGGAATCCATTACACCTATAGCTTTATCATAATCTTCCATTAGTCTTTTCCTAAATACTTGAGTATTCCTTTCGCAATAGCCTCTGCCGTTTTTTGTTTTCTTGATGAAGTCAGGAGCTCTTTTCTTTCTTCCGGATTTGATATAAAACCGGTTTCTACAAGAATTGACGGACAGGTAGTATGATTAATAACATAAAATTTAGACTTAAACAATCCTCTGTCTTTTGAATCTATTGCGGAGGCAAATTCTTTATGAACGATTTGGGCAAATTCATAAGATTGAGGGGTATAGTAGTGTGTTTCCAGCCCGTAGCCTTCCGGTGTTACGCTAGAATTAACATGTATGCTTACAAACAAATCCCCTTTGTTGTCTTCTGTGTATTTTACTCTGTCTTGCAAAGATACATATTCATCTTTGTCTCTTGTCATCAAAACATTAAACCCTTTTTTCTTAAGAACTTTTTCTAATCTTTCAGCCATATCAAGAGTTATATCTTTTTCATAATGTCCGTCTCTCGTTGCACCGACATCAGTACCGCCGTGCCCCGCATCAATTACAATTGTTTTTACATTTGGGTTCCGTGTAATAATTGCTGATATTGGATTTGATTGCTTTATTTCTTCTTCTTTAGGTGTTGTTATAATAAGTTTAAGCTGCTTATTGTCAAAACTTTGTTGATAATTTAAAAGAGTAGTATTTTTTATCGGAATTATAATTTTTATACCCGAAGGTTTAAGCGCTTCTGTTCTTAATTTTGACAGCAATTCCGAATTAAGGCTTTTTTTGTATAAATCATGATTGAATCCTGAAGAATTGTATAGATTAAGCTCGACTTTGCTATCAAATTTTTTTATGGAATGTATGATAGGTTCGGTAAATACAAACTGCAGCACATCGGTTGTATCGTTAATTTTTTTTGCTGAATATGTATAAATAGCGGATGTCTTGTCATACAATTTAAGTCCGAGTATTCTGTCGTCATGTGCAAGAAAAATGCTTTGCGAATCGTATGAATATACAGGACGGAACTTTTCTGCATCTTCGCTGGTTACAACTACTCTGGCTTTAGTAGGCTCAAATTGTCCTATCTTTATTGTCTCTTTGTCTGATAGGACATACTCCTTATTCCTTATTTCCGGATTTACATAAGTATTTGGCAAATCAAAAACAAATCTAGTTGGATTTTTTACAACGAAAGGATTCTCTATTGATATTGAACCAATACCTCTGATAAGGGCGTTGCCACGTTTTATATCAATACTGTTTGCGTTAAAACAAGATTTTAGCTTTTGTTCAAGTTCGTTTGATTTTAAAATTTCTGGTTCTGCTTTTCTTATTAGCTGACCTTTTGCATTAAATGCTTTTTGTACTTCTATTGCTTCTTTTGCTTTTACTGTATTATTGCTTGCGGAAGGCGCTTTTTCGTCTTCCGTTACCGTTGTGTATTCATAGTAGTTTATGGAGGATTTTTCATTATTGTAAACAGTACGAAGATTTGTCTGCTGCAAGACTTTCTTATCATAAGAAAAGACTAGATTGTTATCAATTCTGTATAGTTTTAGTTTATTCACATTAAAATTTTTATTATAAGTTATAACCAGTCTGACTACATTTGGATTTGTTGTAAATTGAGAAAGTTTTATCTGTGTTATTGCACTGTTTTTAAAGCTCCAGCTGCTGTTTGGCATAGTCAAAATCGCATTATCAATGTCAAAAGATATCCTGTCAGGGTTTGTAAGTTTCATTGATTTTACATTGATATACATAACCTTTGATGATGAAGCCAGAAAAATTAAATTGTCCGAGTTATCAAAATTTATTGAATTGATTTTTAATAATTCTTCGGCTTGAACCAGGTTAAAGAGATTTAGAAAAAATATGAAAAATATTAGTAAAAACTTTTTCAGCATACCAATATTTTACAATAAATGATTATTATGACTAATCTTTTACATTAGTTAACGGCAGTAATTAAAATTATAGAAAAAAAGACCTCTTAAAAAAGAGGTCTTTTTATTGTTTTCCGCCTGAAATAAAGTTTACTATATCAAATAAAGAATCTTTTACAAAAGCAACAGCCAGTTCCTGAACAGGTCTTTTGTCAATATAATCAAATGCGATATAAAGAGGGTCTCTTGAATTTTTAAATCTCATTCTTATATCTTTTTTATCAAGAATAGCAAGATTGGCTTGAAGTCTGTTTTCGCTCTGTGCTTTTCTCAAAAGAGGTCTGAATTGACCATTGCCGCCTCTGTTATTTTGAGCATCGCCTGCCGGATTAATTGCCATCTTGTTTCTCCTTTTATATACTCTTGTATATATAAAGTTATATACTTTTAAAAAATTGCGTATATACTTTTACTTTGTTACAAATTCTTTACAAAATATCTGTATTAAATTTTTATAAATATTTTTGTAATTTGGCTGTGGTAGTATTACAATAAGACAATACATTTAAGGAGTGAGTATTAAGATGAGAACTTATAAATCAGAGGAAATTTCAGAGATAGTAGGAGGTATTCTTACAAAAGTTACAGAGGCATCTATTGATAAATTAAGACCGCCTCTTTTGGCTGATGAAAATTCACTTGCTCTTGCGCTGAATGAAGAGGAAATAGAAAATTTGTCAAAAACAACTGCAAAAGTTGCACTTGTGCCGCTTGGCGTTAATTGCGAACATCTTTCTACAATAGAAGTGGAAAGACCCCGTCTTGCAATGATGAAATTGCTTCATCTTTTTTATGATGCACCTGATGCACCTATCGGTATTCATCCCAGTGCTGTTATACATCCTGATGCAAAAATCGGTGAAAATGTATCAATCGGTCCTAACGTAGTTATTTCCAGAAATACAGTTATCGGTAATAACACAAAACTTCTTGCAAATATTTATATAGGCAAAAATTGTACAGTTGGAGAAAACTGTTTATTTCATGCCGGTGTAAATGTCGGTGATTGTTCTCAAATCGGAAACAGAGTAATTTTGCAGCATGGTGTAAGTATAGGTGCTGACGGGTTCAGTTTTGTAACAGAAAATCCCGATGTAATTGAACAAGCCCGAAAAGAAGGTGCAGTAAAGGAATCAAATACAAAACAAAAGGTTTATAAAATACCTTCTATAGGAGGTGTGGTAATTGCTGATGATGTAGAAATAGGAGCAAATACCTGTATAGACAGAGGTACAATAGAAAATACCTATATCGGACCTCAGACAAAAATTGATAACCTTGTGCAGATTGGTCATAACTGTAAAGTAGGCGGTGCTTGTATGATAGTTTCACAGGTCGGACTTGCAGGCAGTTGTAAAATTGGAGACAGAGTTGTAATTGCAGGTCAGGCAGGTCTTGCAGATCACTTAAGTATCGGCTCTGATTCAATCATTATGGCACAAGCGGGTGTAACAAAATCTTTCCCTGAAAAATCAATTATAATTGGTGCACCGGCTGTACCAAGAAAAGATTTTATAAAACAGCTGAAAATGATGAAATCAGCAGAAGATGTTGTTGCTAAATTTAAAAAGTATGAGCATTTGCTGGAATCATTTGAGCAGGGAGAACAGTAATGAATGCAACGGTTGTTAATACCATTTTGAAAGAGTATTCTGTTTCGTCAAAAGGTTTGATGACAGGTATTGATTCTACGGCAAAACTTGTCCCTTCAGATAAAAAAGGCATAAGATTCCATATAGGCGAAAATGTTGTAGAAGCATCTGTAGACAGTGTTGTATCAACAGAACACTGCACAGTAATCGGCAATGACAAGATTAAAGTAATGCTTATAGAACATTTTATGGCTGCTTGTGCAATATGTCATATTGACGCAATTGATGTATATTTATCTCATTTTGAAATGCCTGTATTGGACGGCGGTGCTGCTGAATGGGTCGAAATATTTAAAGAAGCGGGAAATACTTCAAACGAATCTTATATATTAACCGAACCTGTTTATTATTTTAACGGCAAAACTCATTTGATTGCTGTTCCGTCGGATGAATTTAAAGTTACATATTCTGTTAATTTTAATCATCCTGAATTAAATCACAGGTGGGTATCTTTGGAAAAAGATAAATTGAATGAAATTATCGAAGCCAGAACATTTGGATATCTAAAAGAACTTGAAATGTTGCAGTCTGCCGGTTATGCCAGAGGTGTGAGTCTGGAAAATACAGTCGGCATGACAGATACCGGTTATACTGCCGAACTAAAAAGTTCTTTTGAACCTGTAAAACACAAAATTCTGGACTTAATAGGCGATTTCTATTTGACAGGTTTTAATCCGCTGGATTTGAAGGCAGAAATAATTGTTAAAGAAGCCGGTCATGCTGTACACGTTAAAGCAGCAAAAATTTTAAAAGATAAAATAGAAATAGAATAGATAGCTAGTAATATATTTGAAGAGGAGTTATAAATGACTGAACAAAATACTGCAGAACAAACATTAAAGTTTGATGTGATGGAAATTATGAGCATGATACCGCATCGTTATCCTTTCTTACTTGTAGACAGAATAACCGAATGCGTTCCGGGTAAGTATTCAAAAGGGTATAAAAACTTGACTTTTAATGAGCCGTTCTTTCAGGGCCACTTTCCAGGTAATCCGATAATGCCCGGTGTTCTTCAGGCGGAAGCTCTTGCACAGCTCGGTGCAGGTATTTTAATGACAATGGAAGAATATAAGGGAAAACTTGTTGTCTATGCAGGTATTGATAATTGCAGATTTAAAAGAATTGTGCGTCCCGGGGACAGACTTGATATGGAAGTTGAACTTGTTAAAGTTAAAGGACCTGTTATTAAAGCACAGGGTAAGGCAACAGTTGACGGGCAGCTTGCTATGTCTGCAGATATGATTTTTTCTGTTGTTTAGTAAAGAATCTTGATGACAGATAATACATCATATTTTTAAATGAAAGGAAAACAAATGATAGATAATAGAGCGATAATAGCTGACGATGCAATTATCGGACAGAATGTTACAATCGGTGCAAATGCAATTATCGGCAGCGGTGTAAAAATAGGTGATAATGTAACCATTATGCCTAACGCTTACCTTGAATACTGTGAAATTGGCGAAGGAACTATTATATCTCCATTTGCAAGCATAGGTACAGCACCGCAGGATTTGGGCTACAAAAATGAGCCAACAAAATCTATCATCGGTAAAAACTGTATAATAAAAGAGTATGCGACTGTAAACAGAGCTGCTACTGAAGGAGATGCAACTATTGTCGGCGATAGATGCATGCTTATGACATCAACCCACGTGGCTCACAACTGTGTTCTTGAAGATGAGGTTATCATGGCAAACCTTGCAACTTTAGGGGGACACTGCCATGTAGGAAAAGGTGCATTTCTTGGCGGAATGAGCGTATTTCACCAGAATGTAAGAATAGGCGAGATGTGTATTATAAGCGGTTTTTCAGCGGCAAGGATGGATTGTCTGCCTTATGTCAAAGGAGAAGGCAGACCGCCAATACCCCATGGTATTAATGCAATCGGATTAAAAAGAAGAGGTATTGCACCTGAGGTCCGTGATCATTTAAAAGAGGCTCTTAAAATTCTAAAATCAGAAAAATATCTTATTTCAAAAGCCTGTGATGTAATTGAACAAGAAGTGCCTCAAGATGAATATGTTAAAAAGTTTGTTCAATTTATTCGTGAATCAAAAAGAGGAATTACTCTCAGAAAAGCAGAAAATACAATGTATTAATTTGTTTTAGCATATAAGAAAAAGCCGGTTATAAGAAATTTAGCCGGCTTTTCTATTTACGGTTGTTGTAAAAAGTATTATAATTAACTGCTGAATACATTTAAAAAGGATAGAATATGAACTCACTATGGTCAAAATACGCACAGGTTCTTGTTGATTATTCAACAAAAGTTAAAAAAGGCGAAATGGTTATAATAAGGGCTACAGGTCATGAAGCACAGCCGCTGGTAAAAGAAATATACAAACAGGTATTGCAAAGAGGGGCAAATCCTATAGTAAAAACAACGATGGAAGGGCTTGCCGAAACTTTTATAAAATATGCTGATGATGAACAGCTTGCTTATATCGATCCGATGACAGAACTTGAATACGAAAAAGCTGATGTTATGATTTCTATCGGTGCACCTGCAAATACAAAGTCAATGGCAAAAGCAGACTCTAAAAAAATGGCAAAACGTTCTGCTGCAACAAAAGAGCTTTCTAACAAAATGTTAAAACGTTCTGCTGAAGGTTCTTTAAGATGGGTTATTGCTGATTTTCCAACAAATGCTCTTGCTCAGGAAGCAAAAATGTCGCTTGATGATTACACAGACTTTTTGATAAAGGCATGCTATTTGCATTTAGACAATCCGATTGAAAAATGGCAGGAAATAAACAAAGAGCAACAGAGACTTGCTGATTATTTAAATAATACAACTAAGCTGCATATAATTGGTGAAGAAACAGATATAACTTTTGATACAACAGGAAGAAAATGGCTTAACTGTTCAGGTGAATGCAATTTCCCTGACGGTGAAATTTATACATCACCGGTAGAAGATAGTGCAAATGGCACGATTTATTTTGATTTTCCTCAAATATACAGAGGCAATGAGTCACACAAAGTTCGTCTGCGATTGGAAAACGGAAAGGTTGTAGAAGCAACAGCAGAAAAAGGAGAAGAGTATTTCCTTAACATGATAGACATGGACGAGGGTTCCCGATTTGTCGGTGAAATTGCTATCGGCACAAACAATATGATACAAGAGATAACAGGAAATATACTTTTTGATGAAAAAATAGGCGGCGCTATACACATGGCACTTGGTGCTTCTTATCCGGAAGCAGGCGGAAAAAATCAATCCGGTCTGCATTGGGACTTAATAAAGAATATGAAAAACGGCTCCGAGATATATGCAGACGACACTCTTGTTTATAAAGACGGAAAATTTGTAATATAAACAGATTTGACAAATTTTGAATGATAACATTTTGTTCATATTATAAATTGCTTGCAATTTATAATATGAATGTGTATAATAATTTTATTCGGAATGATTCTTAATAAGAATTTTCTGATAGACAGTTAAGTATGAAAGAGGTAAATTATGGCAAAATTTGTATGTTCAGTTTGCGGTTATGTATATGAAGGTGATAACCCTCCTGCAAAATGCCCTATGTGCGGTGTCGGTGCAGAAAAGTTTAATAAAGTTGAAGAAGGCGCAGGTACAATAGGCTGGGCTGACGAGCACAGAATCGGTGTTGGTGCTGATGTTGATGCAGAAGTAAAACAGGGCTTGAAAGATCACTTCTTAGGAGAATGTACAGAAGTCGGAATGTACCTTGCAATGAGCAGACAGGCTGACAGAGAAGGTTATCCTGAAGTAGCGGAAGCTTATAAAAGAATAGCATGGGAAGAAGCAGAGCATGCAGCAAAATTTGCAGAATTACTGGGTGAAGTTGTAACAAACTCTACTAAGAAAAATCTTGAAATGCGAGTTGAAGCTGAATCAGGAGCTTGTGCTGCTAAAAAAGCTATTGCGTCAAGAGCAAAAGAACTTAATCTTGATGCTATCCATGACACAGTACACGAAATGTGCAAAGACGAAGCCCGTCACGGTCAGGCATTCCAGGGCTTGTTAAAAAGATATTTCGGTTAGTCTAAAACACTATAGAAAAAACCTGCAGTTATAGCTAACTGCAGGTTTTTTTGTTTTTTACAAAATTCTAATTTGTAAAAATATATTACGCATAATTTATTGAATCAGCAAATAATTTTATTACATGCTTTGATATATACAAAGGAGAAGGTATATGAAAGTATGTAACACAAATATTTTTTACAATAATAGTTCAAACAAAGCAAAACAATTTACGTTTAAAGCTGTAAGTATTGATCCTGACAGCCTGTACAAACAGCCGAACGGACTGATTATTTCTGACGGAGATGACGAAATAAACACTCTTAGAAACAATGGTGTCACAGAAGAAATAAACAAATTAGATAATGAATTTCAATCAATCAGCGAAGAGATGAGAATTAGAAGAAAAATAGAAGAAGAAAAGCCATTGTGGAGACAAACTAAGAGAATTTTTAGAAACATAAATAAAAGAGAAGCTATTTTAAAAAATCAAACTATGGACAAAAAAGATAGATTTGTCTCACAATACTCTGAAAGAGTTGATAAAGTAAATGAAATCACAGATACCGTATCAACAAAAGTCACAGAAAACAATGTTGATCCCGAATACAAAAGACTCAAAGCAAACAGAGAATTTGATGATTACAAAGGCAGTTTTACAAAAGCAAACGGTTTTAAAAAAATTGCAGGTTATGATTCCGAAAAATCAATTCTTTATAAATACTTTATCTCTGAAATAAAAAAAGAACAAAAAGGTGAACAGGCCAATGTACCAAATGCTGTTTTATTTTTTGGTCCCACGGGTAATGGCAAGACGACTTTTGCAAAAGCTTTTGCCAATGAAACAGGGTGCAGGCTTGTTCCAATAAGAACCAAAGTTGAAGGTAATCTCGTTTCAGAAAAATACAATTTATTCTATAAACAACTTATAAAACAAGCAGAAAAGTCTGAAGAACACTTCCAAAAGACAGGTGTGCGTTCGATAATTTTTATTGATGAAATTACAAAAGTTGCAGACAAACAGTCCTCTATATTGCCGGAACTTGCTGATTTCTTTGCGAATTGTTCAAAAAAATACCACTGTACAATGTTTTGTGCTTCTAACCATCCTCTGAATATAGGACTGCCTATGGAGGGCAGAAATTCTGTATTCCCTTATATTGTATCTATTGATCCGCCAAATCTTGATAACAAAGCAAAAATAATGCAATACTATCTCAACGGCAGAGTTAATTCCGATATAGATTATGATAAACTTGCTGAATACATGGATAGTGCTGAACAAGATGCACATGGAATATACAATATCTCGCAAATCAAAGATGAAATTTGTCTTGAAGGCAGTGAAAAGATGATGACAGAAGGAGATATTAAGCAAAATATTGATAAAACCAGCCCGAATATAAATCAGGCAGATTTAGACAAATACTCGGAAGAAATGGACAAACTAATAAGAAACGAAATAAAGGACTGATATGTCAAGTTTGATACAACAACTGCAAAATAGTACAAATGCAGCAGCTATGCAACTGACTGTGCAGCCTGATTCAAAAAAGCAGAATACAGCTAAAAAACTTACCGTTTACGGAACAGCTGTACCTGTATTTGCTGCAGCAGGGGGATATTTTGGATATGATTCTTTTCAAAAGGAAAAGGAATATCTAAAAAAAGCTCTTGATGTAAGAGTTGATGGTAATATACAGAATTTTAGAAATCATATACTGTCCAATTTTGCAGATTTAGTATTAAGAATAAAAGAAGGCAGATCAACAGAAATGCCTAATTGTTTACTAATCAAGGGCAATGACCCTGAATACTGTGAAAGAATTATAAACTGGATAGGAAAAACTAGTAATTCTGATTTTATACCTATTAAGATCGGAGACGATATACTTTCCCATTTAGAAAAAGCGGAAGAAAATTTTCAAAGAACTAAAAATTGGACTCTGTTGTATGTAAAAAATATGGACAAACTGATTGACCACAATGAGGTACAAGACAATATAGTTGAAGGAATGAAAGATATCATGTCAGCTGCAGCAGAAGATTATCACACAACCATTATTTTTTCATCCGCACATCCGGAAAAACTTGACAAAATTGCGCTGCAGCCGCACAGAGTCAAAAGAGTTTTTGATATAAACAAAATTGATGAAAACAAATTTTTCGAGACAGACAAAATTATACAAAACTGGAATAAAAACAATGACAGATACGAACAACTGATAAATAACAAAAGTATAAAAAATTCTAAAATTGCAAAATTTTCAGTTTGCGGACTTATTGCCGGTGCGGGCATTGCAGCATTGATAAATAGCATTGTAAATAAAAATAAAAAATAAAATATATAAAGGAGAAAAAATGATTACGCAAATTAACAACATCAGCTCAAGAGTTATTAATTCAACAAGCTCATCAAAAAATCCTGACAGCTTATTAAATTATAAAAATAACAATCCGTCCTTTGATACATTCGAGCACAGTATATCATTTAAGGGTATAGAACTTCCTTCCGGTGAATATGAAAAAGAAGATATTGAATTTGCAAAACAAAAACTGAATGAATCAGATAACAAATGGAAAACAGATTTATACAAAAAAATATATAGCAACTTGAAAGAAAACAGACCGCTGAGAGTTTTTTATACAAGAGGTCATGATAAAGGTTATTCTAATATGAATGACCCGGTTGAAAGAATAGGATTAGGTATTTTTACTCTCGGCTTAAATGAGCTTTCTGTACAATTTGAAAATTGGAGTTTTAGAAAAGAAGCAAGAGACAGGGTTGCAAAAATGGATATATTAAGAGCAGAATTGCAGAATATCAAACTTAAAGAAGAAGTGGCGCAAATGCAAAAAGCAGAGCAATTCGCAGCACATAAAATGACCTATCTGAAAGAAATGAATGATGTAAAAGAACTTCAGATAAAACCAAAGCTTCTTGATTTGATTCAAAGAGAAAGAGAAGGTCGTCCTACTGATATGCCAAACTGCATAATGCTATCCAATAAAAATGATAAAATTAATGAAGAACTGATAAAGTGGGCTGGTGAAAATGTAAACGGCAAATTTATAACAATACAAAACGGAGATGATATTTTATTACATCTTGAAGAAGCAGAAGAAAATTATCAAGAAACCGGAGACTGGAACCTGCTGTATGTAAAAGGTATGGACAAACTGATTGACCACAATGAGGTACAAGACAATATAGTTGAAGGAATGAAAGATATCATGTCAGCTGCAGCAGAAGACTATCACACGACAATAATCTTTTCTTCAACTCATCCCGAAACATTAGACAAAATTGCTCTTCAGCCGCACAGAGTCAAAAAGATCTCTGCAGAAAAAATAATATCTCCGGAAGAATCAGCTCTCAATGATGCAAAAGAGCGAATAAAAAATGCAAACAATGTAAAAGACACTCCGATAAGCACTATCAATGATTTGTTATTAATTGCCGGTGCAGATAAAAATGTAAAACTAACATGGGATTATACGGAAGAACAAATAAAAGAAATCGATAAAATTATATCAGACAAGTTTGGTTCTGCTGATAATTCAAGCTATATCGGAATTTATAATAAGGCAAAAGAAAATCTTATTTAATAAAAATAAAATATAAAATAAAATAAAAAGCGCAGCACATCTACTGCGCTTTACAATGCATAAAAATCTATAAAAAATACGAAAAACTTTTTACAGATTATTCAGATATTCGGCAGTGTATTTTTGAATATTTTGAATAATTCTTTCATTCTTGTTTATACAGCTGATTGCTTTTTCAGGTTTCCAGTTTCCGGACAGATAGTTTATTCTGCCTGCAAGGCATTCATCAGTATTTAACAATCCTTTTATAAGTCCTTCCGCATCAGATTGTGATATTGTTCCTTCGATAGCAATTGTCAATAGACATGGGGTTTTACCCGAATCATTTCCTGAAAGAGATATTATTGTCGTGTTGTATTCAGGATTGTAATATCTGAGTGTTTTCAATGACGGTGCATTGTACATTCCTTCGTCAATTGCTCTTATATCACAGGCATAATTCGGCTCTTTGGTTAAATTACCGTAGCCTCCGTTAGACACACCTATAGAAATATCATCTGCTTTAAGGTTTGCTTTGATATAGGTATTGTTTGCATTATTTACAGGTTCTTTTTTATACAAATTTTTGAATTTTTCGTCATAGCAAGCCTTGAATCCTGAAAAATACGCTCTTTTATCGGTTATGGCTTTTCTGTTTGAAACACTATAGTGTTTTGTTCCTGTGGTATTGTCTTCGGGTATAGAATAATCGGGAATGTATTGTTCTTGTTTATCGTTTATTTTTTCTTGTTTTTTATTTAATGTTTTGTCTGTTAATATATCCGAATATCCGTGTGGGGCTGTGTTGTCAAGGGCAGAATATTGCATATGAATATTTTGTGTATCTGTTTTGGGTGATTTGTATGTATTTTGTCGATTTTCTCTAAACCTTTGCACCCACTCGCTATTCCGTCCTGTTGGTAAATCAAAATCGGATGCAATATAATTCCAGTCTTCTAGTCTTAACATTGTATTTCTTATCATTGTCCAGTTGATATCATTGCTGTTTATATTCATATTTTTTGCCGCATTTGCAACGGCTCTGTATGCAAGATTTGCGCAAGGGTTTTCTCCCTGCATTATCAGCTTTCCGATTTCTTCAAGTGTTCGCTGTACTTTAGCGGCAATTTTCGTATTAGGATATGCAGATTTTATAGTTTTTATTTCTTCTGCTGACAAAGAAAATTCTTTTTCCTGATTTTTCTGTATTGAATTGCTTCTTATATCCTGTGATTTTGATCTGTTTATTTCAAAATTTGAGTAATCCATGAATTCCCTCATTAAAATTTACATATCTATATTTATTATTTTTATCGGTTAAATTTGGGGATTCTTTAGCCTTTTTTAAGTTTTGTATATAATTTGTTACAATTTCTTATGTTTTGAAATATATACTATTCAATGTTAATATGATTTTATGGAGCAAGTTTTACAGTTTAAAGGAAAGTGGAGAACCTATCAAAAGCGAATTCTAGACAGCTTGTCTTTGCATTTTTTTGATAAAAGACTGCATGTAGTTGCCGCTCCCGGTGCAGGAAAAACTACACTGGGTATAGAAATAATAGCAAGGTTGAATCAGCCGACTGTTGTTCTTTCACCGACGCTGACAATTAAAAACCAGTGGAAAACAAGGATTATTGAATCTTTCTTACCTGAAAATTATAACGAAGATATTATTTCTACAGATATAAAATCCCCCAAATTTATCACAATTATTACTTATCAGGCACTTCTTTCAGCTTTTTCAAATTCAAAAAATGATGAATGTACGGACAATGATTATATTGACAATGAAGCTGATAAAAAAGAGGTAACACGTGCCCGTTTTAACAGAATTAAGGCTGATAAGGTTATTAAAATGTTAAAAACTTCCGGGATCAAAGTTCTATGCTTTGATGAAGCACATCATTTAAGAAAAGAATGGTGGAAAGCTTTAAATTATCTATCTGAGAATTTGGCACCATCTCATACTGTTTCACTTACTGCAACACCTCCTTATGATGTAGATAATGCCGAATGGGAACGCTATGAAAATTTATGCGGTGAAATAGATGAATTGATATCGATTCCGGAACTTGTCAAAAACGGAGATTTGTGTCCACATCAGGATTTTATTCATTTTTCAAAATTGCGCTATTCAGAAGCCGATGTTGTAAATAAACAATTAAATAAAATAAATAATTTTATAAAGACGATAAAAAGTGATAGTCTCCTGATAAACAGTCTTGCCGACTCTGTTTATATGAAAAATCCGGAAGATAATCTTGAGATAATACTGGATAATCCCGAATTTTTTGTTTCTGTTGCTTCTTTTTTAAATTCGTGCGGCAAAAATATTTCTGCTGATTTTCTGAAAATATTTGATGCTAAAAAAGAAGAAATACCGCCATTTAACGCTAAACAAATAAAATACTTTTTAAAAGGTCTTTTTGTTAGTAATAAATCCAATTTCCCAGATATAGCAATAAAAATTGATGAATTATCACTCAAAGCAAAAAACTGCGGGTTGCTTTCTAAAAATACGATTTATCTGAGCGATAGTCCAAAATTAAAGCGTATTATGGCAGGAAGTCTCGGAAAGCTTGATTCTGTTAAAGAAATTGTGAGAAATGAATCCGCATCGCTTGGTGAAAAGTTGCGAATGGTCATCTTAACTGATTATATAAGGCTTGATGACAAATCCAATTCCAAACTCGGGGTTATTCCTATTTGGAATACATTGAGGGAAGAATTCAAAAATAAGATTTTTTTAGGTGTTTTGACAGGCAGCTTAATTCTTATTCCTGCTGCGGTAAAAGATGATTTTGTTAAATTTTTAGAAGCGGATAATTTACAAGAGAATTCTGTTTCCATGGATAATTTCGATGATGATTTTATAAAAATTACATCGGGTGATATTTTGAAATCAAAAATAGTAAATGTTGTGACAAAGTTTTTTAATTCCGGAAAAATAAATGTACTTGTTGGAACACAGGCTTTGCTTGGGGAAGGCTGGGATGCTCCGTCTATAAATTCTTTAATTCTTGCATCAACAGTCAGTTCTTTTATGCTGTCAAATCAGATGAGGGGTCGTGCAATAAGAATAGATAAAAATAATCCTAATAAAGTAGCGAATATATGGCATCTTGCATCGATTAAATTATCAAATCTTGCTGAAGCAATAAAAGAAGTTTTGCTTCCTCAGGCAACAAGAGATGAAACTGAAGTTTGTACAGAAGATTTAATAGATTTTGAAAAGTTGTACAGCAGATTTGACGGTTATGAAGCACCATGCATTGAACCTCCGTATATTATTCAAAGCGGTCTTGACCGTGTATTGCCCGAATATTTTAAAAAATATAGCTGGACTGAATCTTCATTTATGAACTTAAACAGATTTATGCTTCAAAATGCAATAAACCGTGACAAGACCAGACAGATGTGGGAAGATGGACTTATTGAACAATATAATGCCCCTGTTAAAAGATTAAAAACGGGAGTTGAAACCCAATGGCGGCAGTCAGGATTTGTCTATAACAGCGGAATGTACGCATTCTGGTCGCTTGCTTTATGTATAGCCTCAAATATTTTGTATTTTTCTTCTTTGCTGGGGTATCCTGTTCTTATTTTTGCTATTATAGCTGTTGTTGCAGTAATGTTAAGACCTTTTATAATGTTTTTGAAATGCAGTACGCCTGAAGGTATTATAAGACAGATAGGGATAGTTATACTAGAAACGTTGTATGCAGTGGATTTAATAAAAACAAATATAAAACTTGTAAAAATTACAGTAGTCAATAATAAAACTAACGGATATGTGTATTGTGCTGCAGATAACCTTTCTGCAGAGGAAAATAAACTTTTTATATCTTCATTAAGAGAATTTCTTGACCCGGTGGAAAATCCGAGATATATCCTGATAAGAAGCAATTTTCTTACCGGTTTATTCAAACAGTCAGATTATCATTCAGTACCGGCAGCTATTGCAAAAAAGAAAAAGAGTGTAGAAATTTTTAATCACCTCTGGCATAAATATATAGGAAGCTCTCGAGTGTATTATACAAGAACGGTATCAGGTCGTAAACTATTGCTAAAAGCAAGAAAAAGTGCTTTTAGCAGTTTAGTGCGACCTAAAAGTAAAAAAGTAAATAAATGGATGTAAAATGCTGTATCAAAAATTATCCGTCAAATAAGAACGAGATCTAATATTTAAAACAATCCTTTTCATGGTCATTAACCACACCGATTGCCTGTAAATAAGAATAAATTATTACAGTTCCTGTGTATTTCATCCCTCTTTTTTTTAAATCTTTTGAAATTTTATCGGATAGAGGTGTGCTAACCGGTATAATATCAGATTTATTCTTAATGATTTTTCCTCCGGTAAAGCTCCAGATATAGTTGGAAAAATTTCCGTACTCATTTTGTATGTCAATAAATATACGGGCATTATTTACAGCTGCAAGTATTTTTCCTTTACTTCTGATGATATCAGGATTGTTTAACAACTCCTTTATCTTTTCATCTGAATAGTTCGCAACTTTTTTAACCTCAAAATTATCAAAAGCTTTTTTAAAGGCGGCTCTTTTTTTTAGAACGGTCAGCCAGGACAATCCTGCTTGAAAAGATTCTAATACCAGAAGCTCAAATAAGTATTTGTCTTCATATTTAGGGACTCCCCATTCTTCATCATGATATTTAATATATATTTCGGATTTATTATTAACCCATTTGCATCTGTTCATAGACACCTGACTTTTATATTTATAAAAAATTATTATATCTTTGTATTATAATTTTATTGTACAAAGAAAGGATAATTTTATGAATATTTCATCTGTATCTTTTAGGGGCAGATTTACAGTTCCTTATAATAAGGTTAATGAGAAAGTCAAATATTTTCATCCGAGCGTTTTGAAAATAGCCAAAGAAACCCAATCGCATGCAATAGTATCTCCCGACAAGGTTGTGATAAATGCGAATAAAACAAAAGATGATTTTATTCGTACCGCTTTAAATAAATTGGGCGTGCAATTTAAAGAAGAAGCTAAATAAGAGTTGTAATTAATTTTTTTATGTTAAAATTTCATTAGAAATTTGCTTGTATATCAATATAAAATTTTTTGACAATATGTAATTGATATAGATATGTATATAATTTCGTATTACAAATTTGAAAATTTAATAAAAACAAATCGGGATACTCTGCCGAGCAAACAAGACTAAATGTCTTGTTTGAGAGAGGAAGCAGTTTGGTCCAAACAATTGAAAATTTAATAAAAACAAATCGGGATGTAGCGCAGTTTGGTAGCGCACCGTGTTCGGGTCGCGGGGGTCGCAAGTTCGAATCTTGTCATCCCGATTTTTGTTTTTTATAAACAGTCTTTAAGCCAAGATTACATCTTGTCACAACTCGCAAAAGATAACGCTTACGCTATCTTTTAGCGGTTCTGATTCGCTGTCGTAAGGCTCAGCATTCGCCAACGCCAGCCTATCATCCCGATTTTTGTTTTTTATAAACAGTCTTTAAGCCAAGATTACATCTTGTCACAACTCGCAAAAGATAACGCTTACGCTATCTTTTAGCGGTTCTGATTCGCTGTCGTAAAGCTCAGCATTCGCCAACGCCAGTCTATCATCCCGATTTTTGTTTTAATAATATAATATTTTTTAATTTAATAACAAGCTTTCAGATACAGTTATGTGTTATCTGAAAGCTTTGTTATCTTAATGCAATTATTATTTAAAATTGTAGTTCAGGTTTTTTCGGTATAATAGTTTTTTCCAGTCCTGTTCTATGAAATAGAGCAGAATTATTATGCTCTATTTCCTGCATATTTGCAACCGCATCAAAGTAAGCAGATTTGTCAGGCTCAGGAAGCTTCTCGGGATCGAGTTGCCATTTTATAGAAAATCCGTTATCGGTCTTGATAAATTCAGATTGATAATTTTTATTATTTTGATATTTTTCGCTTATTCTTTCCATTTCTGCTTTAGCATCTTTATAAGATACTCCGGCGGAAGATATTTTTGCGTCTAGCTTTTCTCTCGCCAGAGCTTGTTCTTCCGTAATTTTTTCAGCCGAAGAGTCATCTGTTTTCAGGGGACTGTCGGATATATCTTGAGTCATTTCTTCTTTGATTATTGTTTCTTCCGTTGCTCTTAATGCTTGTAGGTTTGGTAGTTCTAATCGTTCTTGTTGCTCTAATCGTCTTAATTCTCTTAATTCTCTCCTGATTTCTGACTTAGTGAGTTCGGGATTTTCCTCCATTAGTATCTCTATTAGTTCTTTTTCTATTTCTTTCGCAGATAAATTTGAAAATTCATGCCTGTGCTTACTAAACGTTTTTTCTACTAATTCCTCAAATGTTTTTGATTGAAATTGTATTTTATCACCGCAGCCCCAGTTTTCGTTTCCGTTTATACCTTTTTTTAATGCTTCATCCGACATGTCTGCCAGCACATTTTTGTAAGCATCCGGATTAAAATTTCCATTATTTTGTTGCACTTGTATTGTATCTGAGTTAATACTGAATTCACCGCTCATAGTTAGCCTGCCTTTCTATTATTGCTAATTTAATATCATGCCGTTTTTTGTCTTTTTTTTTTATTCATTTTTAATATTTTTTCTTTATAATTTCATATCCTTTTTTGATTTTCACTATACCAATATCGTCATTTTTTTTTTTTCTTTAGGAAGTATTAAAATTAATTTACAAAATTTAACAATTTAAATATGTCTCTTAATCCGGTGTCGCAGTTTCAGCTTTGAGATTTGCCATAGCTGTATACCGGACTGCTGACAGAGTATTCCTTATCTTGAATTTTTCGTACGGGTTTTTATTTGTTATTGAAAAACTGAATACTTAATTTATATTTAACTTTTTGTCTTTTTAGTTTTAATTCACATGGCAATAAATTCATACAAAATGTTTTTATATATGTGTGAAGGTAAATTATTTTTGTGTGAAAGGATTTTATTATGGCAGAAACATCAGGCTCTTGCGGTATAGTAAGCAGAAGAAATCCGGGCATTATCCGCCCGCAAACGGAACCCCGGTTTCTTGACAGAGTCAAACAAGACTATGAAAAATTGAAAACAGCACGTATGCTTAATGAATATGCAAGAATTATGGAAAAACCGGCTTCTGAACGAACATTTTCCGAAAAAATGTTTGTGGCACAGTTAAATGCTCAAAACGCAATGAATTTTATTGAAGATGTTTTTGGTCCTGGTATAAAATATATGGCGTAATTCTATTTCTTTATTATCAAAGTAACAAAAGAATTTGCATCGATATTTAACGGTTCAAATTCTTTTATTTTGTTTAGACTTTTATCCTCCATTGCACTGGTTAAATAAATTGTTTTATATGGCAGCTGCGTAGAAAATTTTAGTATTTGCGTTTTATCTGATTTATTTACAAATCGAACTGTTAAATTACCGTAATTATCAAGCTTTGCTGTACTTAATAAAATATTTTTATTTCCGGAATCAAATAGTTTAAGATTTTCCAAATCAGCCTGTAAAAGCAATGTCGAATTATAAAATTTTTCTGTATCATTTTGCATTTGTGCAATATTTTTTGCAAAACAGATTGCAAACCTTGCTGTATTTTCCTTTAGCATTTGAAGATCCGGTGTAGGCAGCGGAGGTCCTGCCGGTGTTCCTCGAGTCGGGTTCTGCGGATTTGAAATTGTTCCGGTTGCTCTTAGCAGTGTTAACCGGAGTTCGTTTTTGTATATTTCGTATTCTTGCAGTCCTTCTGTTATAATTCCAACCTCCCGGCTCCACAGACATTTTTGCATTGGTGCAGTATTGTGTTTCAGTTCAATACCACGCTGAGCGGGAATGTATTTATAAATATCATAATTAGTATCAAATTTTCTTTCAATATAACCGGCTAGATCATCAGAAATTGTTTTATCAACCTCTTTTTCAAGGTTAAATTTTATCTGCAGAATATGGTCTTTTGATTTATTTTTCCACTTAATATTAAATTCAGGATAGTTGTTTTGATTCTCCAAAATTACTGACATATATATTATATGACGTTTCTTTTTTGAACTGCGCCCTTTATCTGTCGATTTTTCAGGTATAAATATTTCAAATTGAATTTCCAGTATGCTTCTTATTCTGCCTTTTTCTTTGATTTTTGACTTGAGTATTTCTGAATGCAGCGGTTTGTCATTTTTCAGGGCGCCAAAGTTGTAGCTGTCTCCTATATCCGCTCTGTCAATGAATTGTAGAAAATCTTTATAAGTTTTATTGTCCTTTTTGTCAGTGACAAATATTTTGCCTCTGTTGATGAATAATTTTACAAAATCATTTTCTATAGAATTATTCGTAATTTTTAAAGAACTTTTTGTGTTTATATCATTTTTTTCTATTGGTTTGGATGATAGTGCTTTTATATTTTTAATATCAATTAGATATTCATACAGATTTGTATAGTCCTCTGTAACTGGGATTTTTGTTATCGGGTATACTTTGTTGTCAGGAAATCCGTGAACTGTTTTTATAAGCTGTGCATTATAGAAATCCGGCAGCTTTTTATCAGTTACGATTTTTAGAGCACCGGAAAAGTCAAAATTTGAAAGGTTTATAACAGACAATTTATTGTCTGAATATAAGTCTCTTTCGATATTTTTAGAAACAGAATGAAGAATCTCTTCCAGTTTTAAAAATCTTATCTGATTTTCTTTATGCACATTGTCAATACTGCATCCGTAAATGCTGTCGTGAGGCTGGTTAAGCAATAGCAGTCTGTATGCATAATCTATTTCAGACTGATAAGATTTTGTTTTTCCGGTAAAGGAAGTAATCGCCTGCATCGGCTGGCATAATCTGGAAATAAGCCATTGATATTTGCTGTTTTGCTGCTTTAAATCAATTCTGGAAGATAATACCCCCGGAAGAATAAAATTTCTTTTTGTGCTTCTGAATTCATTTCTAATATTCTTTTTAAAATTCTTTTTCACTTTCTTCAGATATTCAAAAGGAGTTGTCAGTAAAATTTGATAATCATCGAGCAGTTTATTTACCTCTGCTATCTGTGCAGGCAAATTGTCAGCTGCAGCTAGATGGTCAGCACCTAACGGCAAAAGTAAAATATCAGAAGAATATTTTGCAATTCTGTCAAGTGTTCTTTTTATCATCTGCGCTTTTTTTTCATAAGCTGTTTCCAGACTGAAATAGTCATGAAAATAACCCTCTATTAGATATACTGAATTTAAATTATTGAATTTAAACTCAGACTCAAGTTCACCCAACCCTCTCCAAAATATTGCATAAGGAATATCAAAATATTTAACTATTTGAGGAATATGCGCACTATGTCCGAATGTATCGGCATGATATGCAATAAAATCGTTGCATCCAAATTCTTTTGAATAACTTAATCCGATTTGCAGATTCTTAATCAATGACTCCGCATCAACCAGAAAACTGTCCGTAGAACAAAAATATGGTCCGATAAAAAGTCTTTTCTCTTTTATCAATTTTCTGACAGTCTCTTTATTTTCCGGTTTTATTTCTAAATAATCTTCTAAAGCCAGTGTCTGACCGTCAAAATAAAATGAAGGAATTTCGCCTGTGTCGAGTTTATTTAAAACATCGTCAAACACTTCAATTAACCTGACTCTGAATTCTTCAAACTCCCTGTACCACTCCCTATCCCAGTGAGTATGGATATATGCATATACTTTCTTTTTCATATTTTATATATTAAACTACAAGACGCTTAATGACAAAATATTAAACATTATTTACTATATTTTAATCTGCCCTAATATAAATAAACGATTTCAAAAAATTATAAATATTATTTAATATAGATAATATTTATAATTTTATATTGGAGATTAGATTAGTATGGATTTTACCTCTTTAGTGGGCGTATTCTTCGGGATAGTATGTATTTTAATCGGGCAGGCATTAGAAGGCGGTAATGTCGGACAGCTTTTGCAGATAACAGCGGCTTTTATTGTATTCGGCGGTACAATGGGTGCGATAATTTTAAGCTTTTCTGCTGTAGAACTTAAAAATGCACTTGTCCTTTTAAAAGATGTTTTTATGGGAGAAAATGTCAATTTTGATGATTTGATTGCTGAGATTATAAAATTTGCAACAAAAGCCAGAAGAGAGGGAGCAATATCTCTTGAAAAAGAAGCAAGAACCGCCTCGGATTCTCTTATGGTGATGGGGTTGGAAGCTGTAGCAGACGGCACTGATCCGGCTTTAGTTAGACAAATGATGGAAACGCAGGTTATGCTTTTGGAAGAGAAAGTTAACGGAGGTGCAAAAGTTTGGGAATCAGCCGGCGGTTTTTCACCAACAATCGGTATTATCGGTGCTGTTCTGGGGTTGATTCAGGTAATGCAGAATTTATCTGATCCTTCAAAATTGGGTGCAGGTATTGCTGTAGCCTTTGTTGCCACGGTTTATGGTGTTGGTGCTGCGAACCTCATTTTTATTCCTTTTTCAACAAAATTAAAATTTAAGTATAAAAAAGTATTCTTAAAGAAAGAAATGATAATAGAAGGTATTCTCGCAATTCAGGCTGGAGAAAGCCCTGCTTTGATTGAGAGAAAATTGCAGGCATACATTCTTGACAGTCATATGAAAGAAGAAGCTGTATAAAATGGCAAGAAAAAAGAAACCGGAAGAACATGAAAATTTAGAGCGTTGGCTTGTCTCTTATTCGGACTTTATGACGCTTATTTTTGCTACTTTTGTTGTCCTTTATGGACTTTCGCAAGCTAATGTTAATGAGTTTAAAAAAATTGAAGAATCTCTAAAAAAAGCTTTTTCCGTGCAGTCAATATTAGATGGCGGTAGCGGGGTCATGTCTTCCGGAGAGTCAGTCCTTGATGCAAGTGCAGCAAATTCCATGATAGATTCACTTATGATGGAATACATAAGTCAGCGATATGAACAGGAATCTTACGACCAGATAAAAAAAGAAATCGAGGATATGGCAAAATCCGGAGAGCTTAACGGCGTCAGTGCAACGATTGATGACAGAGGGCTTGTAATTACAATAACTGATAAAGGTGTTTTATTCCCGTCCGGTTCTGCTGAACTGCCTGAGAGCGCTAAAAAAAATCTTGATACAATCGGAAAACTGATTGTTCAAAAATTTGCAATGCATGCAATAAAAGTTGAAGGGCATACAGACAGTGTTCCAATTTCAGGCGGAAAATATCCTTCTAACTGGGAGTTATCTTCAGCAAGAGCTTCTTCCATTGTCAGATATTTAATTAACAGATTTAAAATACTTCCGGATTTAATGTCAGCTGTGGGGTATGCCGACACAAGACCTGTAGACACGGGTAAAGATGCAGCTTCTCTGGCAAAGAACAGACGTGTTGAAATTGTTGTTCAGCGAAACCAGTACAAAAATCTTGATCATTACCAGAATACCTATATAAAAATGGGAAAAACTGAGCAGCAAAGAAGAAGAAATGAACAAATAAAAATTATAAGAGAAATTGATAACCAGCAAATCCAGTCTCTTGGAGAAGACATCAAACATTCTTCAGGTATGTCAGACAGTAATGATACTTATGAAGAAATAAACAATGATTTTCTGGATGAGTCAGAACGGCTGGAAAAATTATCAAACCCTGCTGCAAATTAAGTATTAGTTTTCTGTAATATATTTTTGTTTTATAATCTTTTTACGGGTAATTTTGTGAGGATAATTTTGCAGAACATTAAGCTGACAAAATTTATAATCATATCACTGCTTTTGGGAATAGCTGTCGGTATATTATTTCCTGATTTTGCCGTCAAACTTTCGCCTCTTGCAATGATGTTTTTAAATATGGTGAAAATGATAATTGCACCGCTTCTTTTTGCTACTCTTGTCATTGGTATTGCAGGACATGGCGATATAAAAAGTTTAGGAAAAATAGGCTTTAAGACTATTATATATTTTGAAATAGTAACAGTATTTGCTTTGTTGATAGGTCTTGGAGTCGGTCATTTTACACAACCAGGTGCAGGAATAGACAACACAGCGTCTATTTCTTCATCCTATATGGATACTGTCACTGCAATGAGTCATGGAAGCTATCATACATCATTGAGGCAGCTGGTTGTTGATATATTCCCTTCCAGTGTTGTTAAATCGATGGCAGAAGGGAACCTGCTTCAGATAGTTGTATTTAGTCTGTTTTTCGCACTTGCTATTTGTGCTGTCGGACACAAAGCAAAACCAATAATGGATTTTTTAAATTCATTGTCTGAGGTCATGTTCAAATTTACTGAATATGTAATGTGGTTTGCCCCGGTTGGTGTATTCGCCGCAATCGCAAGCACTATTGGCGGCAGCGGCATTGTGATTTTGAAAAACTATATAAAAATTGTTTTTTCCCTTTATTTTGCGTTGATTATTTTTCTTATTTTTATTATTTTTCTTGTCTGTAAAATAGTCAAAATCCCTATAGTCGGTCTGTTAAAGACATTAAAAGATCCGGCTTTGCTGGCATTTTCTACAGCCAGTTCCGAAGCAGCGCTGCCAAAAGCAATGGAAGAAATGGAAAAATTTGGAGTTCCAAAAAATATTGTAGGTTTTGTTATGCCGACAGGATATACTTTTAATCTTGACGGAAGCACTCTTTATCTTTCCATGGCAGTACTTTTTGCAACACAGCTTGTCGGTATAGATTTATCCTTTCAGCATCAAGTTATTATAATGCTGGCATTGATGTTTACATCAAAAGGTGTTGCCGGAGTCCCGAGAGCAGCACTTGTTGTGCTGGCGGGTACTTTATCCAGTCTGAACTACCCCCTGATTGGTGTTGCTATACTAATGGGAATAGATCAAATTCTTGATATGGGTAGAACTACCGTGAATCTTGTCGGAAATTGTATAGCTACAATATTTATTGCAAGATGGGAAAATGAGTTTGACTATGAAAAAATGAATAACTATCTTAACTCAAAAGATGTTTAAAATTCTATACTTGTTGTATAATTTTTTTGTGGCAGATATATACAAGATTGGCGGGTTCCTATGCTTCAAATCTTTAAAACCCAGGGGGATAAATCTTTAAAAGAATTTTCTATAAATGAATTTGAGCAGGGTTCATGGTTTAATCTTATAAAACCTACTGCTGATGAGATAAAACAGGTTGCAAATGCATTAAATATCGATGCTGATTTTTTAAGAGATTCATTAGACTCTGAGGAGCGTTCACGTATCGAACTCGATGATGATAAATTGTTAATCATCACAAATATACCTATGATGGAAGATGAAAACAGCTTTGATACATTACCGTTAGGTGTTATTTTAACGCCGGATAACATAGTTACAGTTTCTTTAAAAGAAAACAGAATCATTTCATTCTTCAATCAGGATACAACAAAACTATTCGATACTTCTGACAGAACACGATTTTTATTTCAAATACTGTTCAGATCAACAAAATTTTATCTGCGTTATCTGGAACATATTAACCGTCATACAGATAAAATAGAGGTTGAATTAAGACGAACAATGAAAAACAGAGCATTATTTCAGCTTCTGGATGTCCAAAAGTCGCTTGTATATTTTACAACAGCATTGAAGGATAACGGAAGAGTTCTTGAAAAGCTGAGCAGGTTTAAAAAATTCAGCGGTTTTTCAACATTTATGAATTATAACGAAGAAATCGAAGATTTAATGGAAGATGTAATAATCGAAAATAAGCAGGCTGTAGAAATGGTAGAAATGCACAGAAACATTCTCGAAAGCATGATGGATGCATTTGCTTCAATTATTTCTAACAATTTGAACATAGTAATGAAATTTTTGACATCCGTTACCATCATACTTGCAATTCCGACTATGGTAGCAAGCTTTTGGGGAATGAATGTAGAGGTGCCCATGGCGGGAGGACATTTTGCATTTTTATTTATTTTGATATTTTCACTAATTCTTGCTGCAATTATAGCTGTTTTACTTGCAAGAAAGGGGCTTTTTTAAATCATTAAATTATTGTAACAATGTTCTTAAAATTTGGAGCATGATTAGCAAATTATTTTGTTTTTGGTCTTAATATTTATAGTCAGTGTGTTATGTGAGGTTGATATAGTGTATACGAGAATTGTTAATTTTAATGTTAATTCAAATTATAATAAATACAAAAGTAACAAAAAAAATCATACAAATCCCAGTTTTTCCGGACATATTTTAAAGAAAGATTCTCACGGAAATAATGTATACACTTTCTTTTTGCCAAATGCGCCAAAGGGTTCAAAGGTTATTTTAACAAGACTTGAGGATAACGGTAATAAAGAATTCACCTCTCCTTCACCAATAGTAAACGGAAAACGTGCTTTTAAAACAATAGAAAAAGAATTAACAGGAACTGTTCCGTCATATTCTCTTTATGCTGATGATTTTAATCTTGATGCCGGATCTGTAATCGGATATAAATTCAAGATAAACGGACAAGAAAAATGCACTTATGACAATACTGCCAAAGCTTTTATAAACGGAATAGGAAATGAAGAAGGTACATTTACAATTGCGACGCCTCTTTGGACTGCAAATTCAACAAAACCCCGTGTTATAGAACATATTGTTCCTGATTCATTTAATGTAAACGAAGATGTAAAAGCAAAAAGAAATCATTTTAATCGTCTTGGCGGAACGATTGAATCGGTCAGAGATAAAATAAACACACTAAAGACTAACGGAATTACGGCTATACTCGGAACACCTCTTTTCGGGCTTGATCATTCAAGCCATGGTTACTGGACACTGAATCCTTATCAAATAACAGAAGAATTAGGCAATGTAACTAAATTTAAAAATCTTATGCTTGATTTGTATAAAAACGACATGAGATGGATAGCGGATGGTGCTTTTGTAAATGAAGGTGTACAGGGTATCCATGTTTCAGATATCGCTTACTGGGGGGACAAAAGTCCTGCTGTAGACATGTTTGAAACAAAAGATCTTGAGAATTTACCTATCAGGTTTGGCGCATTATCAAAAAATCCCGCAATAAGCAAACATATACATCTTAAACCTGTTAATGCTCCTTATAAAATTGTTTTTGAAAAAGATCAAGACGGGCATTATATAGAAAAGGAAGTAAAGAAAAATGAAAGTTTTAATCCGTCAAAACCTTCATTCGTTCAATTATTTGATGACAGACTTGCTTCTTTAGAACAGATGAATGGAGATTTCGTATTTTCTGTATATGCAAAAAAAGAAACTGACAACAATTTTGAAATTTCTAACTACAGAGATTCTGTTCAACCTTATTATCATAAAGTTACGTCACAGGAAGTTGTAGATAACTATAAAAAATACAAAGAAGTCCATTCTATTGATAAAAGCATAGAGTTTAAGAATCTTCTTACAAAGTGGACTAATTTTGAATTTGTAGAATCTAATAAAGATGGTGGTATAGCGCTCTGGGTAGGTAACAGTGATATTTCAAAAAAACGTTTTATTACACCCGAAAATGCTTTGCCGGAAGGGTTATCTCAGGATAGATACAAACAAAAAATGGCTGCTCAGTATCAGGTACAGGATGACACTCTTCAAGTAGGTAAGTTCTGGACAAATGAAGTAGCCAGAACACTAGTTGAATATACAGCAAGAACAATTAAAGAAAAAATGAATTCATCTGAAAATAAATTGACATATCATCAAGCTGTAGAATCTTTGATTAAAGAAGGTAAATTACCGAAGACTGCAGAAGCAATATTAGAGAAAGACTCTGAAAATCTGTCACCTCTTGACAATATACTTGCTGCAAATATGTGGGGAGACGGAAGAGATTATAAACTGACAGCAACAAAAATGCCGGAAAATGTAGCAGATGGCATGATGTCTTATCCGTTTGAATCAATTGAATTTTCTCCTGATTTAGTCAGTGTGTTTTCCTATCCTTATATAAAAAATCTTGCAGTCAGTGAAGATACGGTCGGAAAATCAAGATATGATTTTTATAAAATGGGTGATAAATACTATGAAATGATGCCGGACAGATACAGAGATTTGTATAAAAAATCAGATAAATTTATTGCTCAAGACATGACAAATCAAGCAGAAAGTATTCTGCATAAACTTTCCCAAAAACTCGGAAAACAGTTAGTTCTTGAGAACGGAAAATTAACGGAAGAAGGAAAAGAAATCTATTCCTTAATTTATCCCGATATTGCAAAATTCCTTATTGTTTCTTCTTTAAATCCACAAATTAAGCCTGATTATAAAAATACAAAAATGTTGGAATATAATGTATCAGATCTTAAAAATATAAGTTTTAATTCTTTAAACTTACAGTATGAAGAAACGCCTCATGATGCAGCTGAAAGCCTTATTAATAAACTACAGACAGGTATAAACGAAATTCCGGCTGATAGTATTGATAATTTTGTAAATCATCTTTTTAAAAGATTGAAGGATATTGATTCTGACTCAATAAATGTAGCTAAATTAATAATTGAACAAACTGAATCTGGTTTGGACTGGAGAATAGATGCAGCAAAAGATGTCGGCGATTTCGAATCCGTTGAGGATGGCGTTCTTGACAGAGATGCTAACATTAATCATATAATGGATTTCTGGAAAAAATTTAATAAAGCGGTTAGAGAATACAATCCACGCTCTTACACAATAGGAGAATTAACGGATTGGGAAGCTAATGAATTAGAATTTGTTCCTAAGACAGAATTTTCAACAGTTTCTGATTACAAATATTTTTATTCATTCCTGCCAAAACTCTACGGCAAGAATAGCGATGCAGAAACGGAAGATAAATATAGAGAAAAGGTGTATGACAAACTGAACGAATTTCTGAATTCAGGATATGCAGAAACTGTCAATTTTGCACACAGGTTTGTCGGAAACCATGATAAGCCAAGAATGTTACATGTATTTTCTTTAGATGCTTCCGGATTTAAAGATAAGAATATGCTTCAAAAACCTGCGCTTATGAAACAGGTTCTTGAAAACGCATTCAAAAATACAAATGATTTTTACAACGGATTATCTGAAGAAAACAAAAACGCTATAATGAATGCTTTAAAATCTTTATCCGAAGGTCATGTAACTGTTAATGGTGTTAATACAAAGTTTGACAGTGAAAATTTTGGAATAAGACCATTTGATTTCAATATTGAATCAGTTATAAAACAGGCAGTTGAAACAGACAGTGGTTTTGCTGATTTTGCAAGAAATAATGCAGACATTATAAATAAATTAAAAGCAAAAACTCTGGAAAATATTTTAAAAGACAATGCCATGAAAAGATTCAGAGCGATGTGGTTTGCAATGAACGCAATACCGGGTGCTCCTACAATGTATGCCGGAGATGAGCTGGGGATGACCGGTTGGGAAACATTTGCAAAAAATGAACATCAAGACAACAGAAACAGGCTTCCATGGGAATGGCTTGGTAAAGAAGAGTATAAATTTATTAAAGAATTTAATGACAATATCAATGCCATTACAAAAATAAGATCAAAAGAAGCTGCTTCTCCGCTGGTTAACGGTACAACTGTTACTTTAGCAGCACCGTCCAAAGACTCTGTTGCATTCTACAGATACAATGATAAAACAGATGCAATATGTGTAATTCAAGCAGATGCATTCAAGAATAATAATTTAGATAAAAATTATAATCTGACAGTAACACGTCTTGATCTGAGCGGATTGCCTGCCGGACTTCAAGTTGGAACAATTTATCATAATGCGCTGAACTTTGATGATAAATATAAAGTTACAAATCCTTATGAAATTAAAAAAATTGATGATAACGGAAATATACAAGAACAAATTAATCTTGGTGATGCCGGATTGATACTTTTGAGAGACACTGATTTTTACGGCAAAGATATTTCTTTTAAGGGACGTATAGAAAATCCAAATGTTAAACTTGCAAACACAAAATACAATTTTTCAAAATTTAGTCTTTCTGATAAGACAAAGTAATTGATAAAGATAGTATTTTAATGTAAGATATTATAGCCGTGCTCCACGGGGACTTAGCGGATCTCTCGACCCGAACGCTTTGCGGGGTGCAGAGCCTGCTGTGAGGCTTTCAGGGGAGTAAGGATTCATATATTTATTTATGATTTCTCAAAATCTTTTGGCAAAAGCAATCGAACCGTGTCAGATCGGGAACGAAGCAGCACTAAGATTCAACTTTTGGGTAAGAGTCTTTTGAGAGGGAGATAAGTATAATGATGAATTGCTTTTTTGTTTGTCGATAGGCAGTGGCACGGCTTTTATTTTTTAATAAATCTTTATTAAGTTTGTAAAAACATTTTTTATCCGCTTGTATTAGGCAGCATGGTCTATTGTAAAACTTATTTTACAATTTTATTATTGTTTCTTATTTTTTATCTATGTATTATTAATTAACGGGATTTGAGACATAAGTTGAAAGGAGTGATGGCTGGTTCCGGGGATTAAGAATAATCGAGGAAGAGGAAAAAATTTTTTTATTAATATTTTATTAGGAAGATTGAGAAGTTATTTTAAAAGGTTTTGGCTGCTGGCCTCGGGGAATTAAAAAAGAATATTTGGGGATGAGAGAGTAAAAGTTCTGTCTTTTGTGACAGGACTTTTTGTATTAAAAAATCTATAAAAATTTTAAAAGAAATAGTGAAAAATAATTTTGCTTGTATTAAAATTATAATGAGATAAAAATATCGGGACACTGTGCCGAACAAACAAGACTAAATGTCTTGTTTGAGAGAGGAAGCAGCGAAGCTGCGCAAGT
>CALVCQ010000007.1 GCA_944326115.1 Candidatus Gastranaerophilales bacterium
TTTAAATTTTTCAGTGAAAGCGTACCAAAATTCTCAAACCGGCTGTGATAATTTCTCAAACTAGGTGTTATTTTACATGGGTTGAATGCCCATCTACTATGTTTTTATGGGTGCTAATTTAACTTCATAGTCGTCTGTTTCGTAAATGGTTTGAATCATCTTTGTCCAATTATCTTTTGTAAAAATTCCACCTTCAGGATTTATCCAGTTATCAATGATATAGTTTTCGCCATTGCTTAAATCTTGTAATAAAATAGCTACATGACTAGGGTTTGTAAGAGGATCAAAATAAATTTTAGATACTTCATACTTCTCAGAATTTAGTTTTTGCAGGATGGAAGATGTTATATCTGCAGCCTCTCCACAGTTCGCAAAATTGTATTTTTTAATAATCGCTTCCTTTTGTTTTTTAGCTATTTCCGGATCATCAGATAGTTTTTCAGGTCTTAATCTGAGCATATCGTATGCCTTATTTTCGTCTTCCGACAATGTAGTATGAAGGATACTTATACTTCTCGATGTAGAATTGGATAATACGCCATACTCATCAAGATATTCTGAAACAACAGATTGTGCTAATCTGAGTAAGTCTGAATCTGTAGTTTTATCATGCAGTAAATTATATCTACTTACATACTGTTCTAATGTATCTTCCCTTTGCCGTGCTGTATTTGAATCTTTCGGTACTTCTTTGGTCTTTTCTTCTGTTATAGTGTTAATTTGCATAAGGAAGCTCTCAATATCTTTTGCTTTTAATCCGGCATCCTTTAATATTCCATTATCATTTTCTTTTGTAAAGGAAAGAAATTGCTCAATTTCATGAATATTCAATTCAGAATTCCCGTCACTTTCTGCAAAATTATATAAACTATTAAATAAACTGTTTAATTCTTTTGCATCCAGTCGATTGTTCTTGTTGGTATCAAAAAACTGGAAAAGTGACTTATTTGCAGAATTTGTTGAAATCTCACTATCCTTAATCCAGCCTCTGTCTTTTGAAGGCTGCTTCCATGTTGCACCATTATTGAATTTTATAGATTTTTCTTGAAAAAGTTTATCGAAATCTGACATTGGCATGAATATATAAAGTGAAAATGTTTTCTATTATTGCTCAATTTTAAAAAAAATTAACAATTATTTACAAGTAGCTGGCTTCCACATGGGCAACTCACTCAGCAGTTGAAGGCTGGAGTTTCTTGAAATGTCCCTCTAAAAACGTAACCAATCAGTAGGACGAATTTAAATATTGCCTAAATTCACAAGGTGTCATTTTGTTTAACCCCCCATTGTAATTTCACGTCCGGATTGATTTGTACGGATTGATTGATATTTTTGGAAAGCCCGCTTTGTGTGGGCTTTTTTAGGTTGGAATTTTAAGTATTCCAAAAAAATCAAACTGCCGAACTGGACTTTTTTCTGACTGTACGGATAGTTTGATTTTTTCTTAATATAGCTGGATTTGGCACCGTTTTTAAGGTGTACGGATAGTTTGATTATTTTGGTATAGTCCAGTTGTGCAAGGAATTAAAAATTTAACACAAAGTTTCGGAAAAATTATCATAAGGTTTTGGAAATTTTAATGATACAAGAATGACACAAAGCTCGTACTGTATAAATAGTTAATAAATTAATAAGAAATTAGCGGATAAAAATTGTACACAAAGCTAATTATAAAAATTCTTTTCCCGAGAGAAATTACCGTTAATTTTCTAATAAAATTAATTTATTGATAGACTAAAAATTTAAAACAAGCAAGGTATAAAACCTGAATCCGAGAAGTAATTCAAAATCTTGTAATCTGGTAAAAATTGTACATAATCAAAGATTTAAAATCTGCGTTTCACGAGTAAAATATTCAGATTAATTAAGATTTATCTATCAGTAGAAAGAGGTAATAATGGAAAAATTATTTGTAGGTATTGATATTCAAAAACGACTCGAATATAAAAACTTTTATTTAAAACGAGCTTTTAGTTTTGTTATAAATTAAATTACTTTTATAGTATAATCTTCGGTTTCAAAAAGTTTTTTGCCTCTTCAAAAGATGCAAAAATTATATAAATTGACTCCGAGCCTGAGAAAAAGTGACAGAGTAAATTGAGAAAAATCAACTCATTTTTATAAATTTTTAAGGTAAAGTTGCCGAAAAAAATCAAATCATGTGGAACAAGAAATCAAACCATGTGTTATTTTACAGGCACCACTTAAAAAAGCTCTCAATTTATTTGGGAGTTTTTTTTACAAAAACTCCCTGTGTCCTTGGTTCTCCCCTCTCCTCAAAAGTGACATTTAGTCACTTTTTCGTCGGCAGAGTGAGACGTGGCACCATTAAAAAAGCTCTCAATTTATTTGAGAGTTTTTTTTACAAAAACTCCCTGTGTCCTTGGTTTTCTCCTCTCCTCAAAAGTGACATTTAGTCACTTTTTCGTCGACAGAGTGAGACGTGGCACCATTTAAAACCAGTCATAGACTGGTTTTTTATACCAGTTTTTGAAATCAAATTTTTTAGATTTTCACTGTGTGTAATCTGTGGGTAATTATCCATTTGAACAAAATACTAACAATATGAATTTAATACTTCATTTGCTTCAAGGTTTCGTTAAGTTTCCGTCTGCATCACGTTCTTCAATTGTCATTATTCCTGTTTAAGGATCAATTGTTTCCGTATGTTTAGTTCCGTCCGGAGAATATGTTTCTTTCTTCAATAGATTTCCGTCTGCATCACGTAATTCAACAGTTTTTATTCCTGTTTCAGGATCAATTGTTTCTGTACTTCTGGTTCTGTCAGGGAAATATTTTTCATTTTTCAACAGATTTCCGTCTGCATCACATAATTCAACAGTTAATATCTTACTTTTTGTATCATAATGTTTAGACCTAACAGATCCGTCTTTGAAGTATTCTTTACTTCTCAGAAATTCACCATCAGCATCTGTAACTCTTTCTGCTTTTAATCTGCCGAAGATAGAATAATAATATTTTGTCTTTGAAACAATTTCACCATCACTGTTTCTGGTTGTAACAGTTCTGATTCTTTTTAGCGGATTAATACTGCTGGTTGTTTGATAATGATTTGAGGATGGAATAGCAGCGTCTTCAACTGCATCATCTACAACATCATCTGCTGTATTCACAGTTTCCGGTGTTTCATTTTCCGCAGTTCTGTCTGATTTGCGGACATCTACAGATTTTATTCTTCCGTCTCTATCATATTTTGTTACACTCAATACGTTTCCGTCAGCGTCTTTAACTGTTACGGATTCTAATCCGCCGGTCAATACGGAGTATTTTTCTTTTGTTACAGATATGACATTACCGTTAGAATCGGTTTTGGTAATAGTATTTGTATTTGTCCATTTATTAAATTTTTCAGTCGTTGAAAATCCGTCTTCAACTGCATCATCAACAGCACCATCCGCTGTGTTCACAATTTCAGGTGTTTCGTCAGAAGATATTTCGTCAGGTTTATTGGACGGTGTGCCGTTTGCATCTGCATCAGTATGAACAGAACTGTTTCCGTCAGCTGGCGGCTGACCTGTTTCATGGACATTATTTGTTGACAGTGATTCCGGTTTGTGAACATTTAACTCAGCATATTTTTTATCAATAGTCCTTTTTAATCTTGTGCCTGACGAGAGTTTCATACCTCTGTCTTGAAGTTTTTTTACAACTGCATTGAGATCATCAGCATTTGTAATTGTTTCTATATATCTATTTATATCACCAAGCTGATTCGGTTCTAATTTGCCTTTACTTTGATTGAGAGCAGAGATGGCTCTGTCTTTGATTTCCCGGGATATTTCTGCTGATTCAACAACAAATGAATTTTCTGTCTGCAATGTTTCACGTCGTTTTGCAATTGCTCCAAGCAGTTCGTCTTTTCTCGGGTCATTAGTACGTTTTGAAATAGATCGTTCAAGTTCGTGAAGCTTGCCGAGGTTAGTCTCTTCCGGTATTCCGTGCCTTAATAACTGTTCATCCATAACAATAGTTTCCATTGTATTTCTTTGATGACCGTTGCTTAAAGATCTTGCTCTTTGCAGATATTCCTCAAGCTGGCTGTCATCCATTGTACGGACTCTTGCAGAGACATCTTCAACCATTTCATTGAATTTGTTCTCACCAATTTTACCGACAGATCTTTCTTTTGCTACACCGTTATGGTCAACACTGCCCTGTGTAGAACGTTCGAATGGTGTTTTTCCGTCAGGCAAATCATGTACTGCGCTGCCATCCGGCGTATCTGCTTTTGCTTTTGCAAGTTGTTTAAGTGAAATTAAATTACCTGCTGCAGAGAATACTGCCTGGAAAGTAACGCCTTCTATTGTAATTTCGCCGGTTTGTAAATATTCCGCACCTGCGGCTATAGCTGCATCACCGGTAACGTTGGCTGTAAACTGCCCGCCCGCCTGAACAAATGAATTTGTTGATTTTAACAAAGATGCTGCCTGTGTAAGCTTACCGCCGAGAAAGACAGTACCACCGTCAATAGCTGCATTTTTCAAAATATTTTTTATTTCATCATCAGTCATAGGAACATCAGATGTAATTCTGTCTGTCATATCTACGGTAGTAGAAATTGCGGCAGTACCCAGAGAAGCAACTACCAGCCCGCCGGCTGTACCGCCTGTTGCAACTGTCAATACGATTGCGCCGACTGCTTTAACAGCAGCACCGGTAATAGCTCCGCCTGTTGCCTGCGATTCAACATAATTGCCCACTCTGTTGGCAAGGTCGCCTTTATTTCCGAACACTGCTGTACGGGCATATTGCAGGTCGTTTTTCATTTTATCCAGAGACTGTCCGTTAGTATAGTTCGTTATTTCATTTTCTATACCTTTTCTTATCTCAGATATAATATCAATCAGGTATTCATTCTTCTCAGCTTCTGTAGCTTTTGAGAAATCCTTATTATCATTTTTCATTCTTTCTATTACTTGCTGTTCAATAATCCTGCTGCCGGAGCCTTCATCAAGACCCTGTGCATTGTCAATATATCCGCCGAGTTTATTTCTTAATTTGTCATAATAAATACCGCTGTAGTCATGAGTGCCGTCACTGTTATCAATACCCTTATAGTCAAAATCCCGGTTAAATTTTTCTAAGCCGGAGGTTAATGCAACTGCAGTCGTGTAATCGCTCTCAAGCTTTTTGTATCCGTGAACAAGATTCGGATCGAACTCAACACCGAAAAGTTCTTTAAATTCAGCTTTAAAGGCGTCTTCACCCTTTGTTTTTTCAGCTTCAGCCAATTTACTAATATAAGAGTTGAATTCAGCAATGTCTGCTTTTACATTCTCATCAAGATTATCTGAGCCGACGCACCATTTTAAACCTTCATACAGGTCAGCGCACCAGCCGTCTTTTTTCAGTTGATTTTCAAGAATTGCTGTATTTTCATTAACACTATCCGTCATAATCTGTCCTGTTACAGATATCGCATCAGTGTCAGAAGCCTTTATTTTTTCTTCTCTAGTCATTGCTTCCGCTGCATGAATAGAGCCGACTATATTGTTTACAAAGCCGTCCAGTTCCTGTGTTTGATAATATCCGATAATATTTGACCAGGAGGAATCAAGCTCTACATTGCATGCATCAGCCATTTGTTCTAAACGTTCCTTGCTTACACCTGCAGTACGGGCTCTTTCTATGAGTTTGTCGATTATATCATTCGCTGCTTTCTTTCTTGTTGAAGACCAGCTGCCGGTTTCATCCATTATTGCTTCAATCAGTGTTTCATCGGGAGAAATTTTGTTATACTCTTCGATTACACCGACAACATTGTCTTTTGTGACATTATTCAATGCGTCTTGAAAGTCTTTTTCTCCGACACCGCCGGCATGTTCATCTATAGTTTTATACATAGCATTCGCAATATTTTTGCCGGCAGCAGCTTCACTTGTTGCTTTTGCCCGTTTAGCCGCACGTTCACGCATTATTTGACCTGCGCCTATTTGCGAGTCAATCTCCGGAGAGTAAGTAACGGTTATTTTTTCCCCTTTGAGGTCTCCGTCTTCAAGATTCCGGCTTTTATTTAATTCTTTTAATTCATTTATTCTCAATTTCATCTGATAAGAGCTGGGATGCAAGTTTCCTTCACGTTTAAATGCCTCTTTTGCAACCGCTTCCCAGGTATCGCAAGTTTTGTTTGTATATACACGTCCATGACCTTTTCTTGCAGCTAGTTCGTCTTCGGCAGCTTTTCTTTTCTCCATGTAATTATTGTGTTTTTGGATTGCTGTTTCTTTTGAGTCTCTGTGAATAACAGAAGCATCATCGACATTAAGCTCACGGGGGATAACTATTTCCTGCCCGGCAGTGAAGTAAGCTTTATTGCCTTTTCCTTTGTATGCACCTTCATTTACCTGCAATATTTCATCAACAGTGCAGTCAAATTTATCTGCCAGATCTGATATGCTTTCGCCGAATTGAACAACCACACCTTTTGTGTTTCCGTTTCCGTCATATTCCAGCGAGAAAGTATTATCAATAGTTTGTGAAAGTCTCTTACGTTTTTCATTATATATAGTTATAACAATGCCTGTATTTCTATAATCAGTTTCCTCTACAGTCCCGTCCTGATTATAGACTTTTTCTTTTGTGCTCAAACCATTTTCAATTCTTTCAGAGAGCAAGGTCCCATCAGCAGAGATTTTTCTTGTTATATCCGTATCACCATCAGATATTTTCTCCGTAACTGTTTCATCATCTGAATTAAACGTATAATTAGAGATCCTCTGATTTTCGGTGCCTTTATGTTCAACTTTTCTTGTCAGAAGCGCTTCACCGTCAACATAAGAATATTCCAAGACAGTATTTCCGTTACTCACATAAGCAGTAGTTTCTTTACCGTCTTTGTATATAACCTCTGAAGTGGATTTTGAACCGTTTTCCTCAGTATGGACTGATATCTTTTTTACAGGTTGTCCGTTTTCATCATAATCCGTAACATCAGAATCATTATTTGAATATTGTATTGACTCTTTTTTAACTTTATTATCGGCTGTATAGATTCTATTTGTAACAGCTCCGTTTTCATTTGCTGTTTTTACACTGTAAGAGCCGTCGGGATTTGTTGTTACTTCTCTGCCGTCTTCATATTTTATGACTGTGCTTTTTTGTCCCTTTTCATTGACAAAGTCAGATGAGGAAGTGATATCCTGAATGTTAAATTCACCGGTATCATCATAAGTAAACATTTCGTCGGCAGTAGATGTTTCGTTGTCTTTTGTGGCTTTTACAACATTCTTTATAAAATTCTTTAAATCTTTTGCTTTAATCTCATCTTTGTCCGTCAGAGAAAGTTTTTCGTTTAAAAATTTAACACCTTCTTCAAGTTCTTTATCGGAAATTTTATTGTCGCCGTCAGTATCCAGACTACCGAAATAATCCATTGCTTTAAGCAATTCTATGTTATCAAGGGTTTCTCCGCCATTCATATTAAAAAAGTTAAAAATCTCGATGAGTTTCTTTTTATTTTTTGCAATTTCTTCCTGCGAAATTTCTTCTTTCGAAATTTTTGTAATATCGTATTTTTCACCTTGCCCTACTTTTAGATCCCGACTAAACAATCCCACTGGACGACACTCCTTTTATTTTAATTATTGATTTACTTTTAATATCGGAATTTTTGCGACTATCTTTAATAAAAAAGAGCACAATTTGCCCGGCTATGCTATGCTATCAGGCATTATCACTCGATTTTAGACGTTTGTAAATTTTTTTTAACAAATTAAATAGTGTTATTGTTGTAAAATTACAGAATATAGCATTACAAATAAAACAACCGGAGAAATCATGGAGCAAAGAATACAATCAGCATTAAACAAAAAACAAAACGGCTACAATTGTGCACAGGCTGTTGTCTGCAGCTATTGTGATTTATTTGGAATAGATGAAGCAACCGCTTTTAAAATATCGGAAGGCTTTGGCGGCGGAATCGGCGGTATGCAGCTCACATGCGGAGCGCTGCTCGGAATGTTTATGCTTCTGGGGTTAAAAAACAGCACGGCAAACCTTAATAATCCTGATTCAAAAGCCTCCACTCACAGCCTTGTGAAAGAAGCAGCAATGAAATTTAAAGAAAAAAACGGTTCAATAAACTGTGCTGAATTAAAAGGTATTGCAACCGGTAAAGTACTCAGAACGTGCCCCGGCTGCATAGAAGATTCTTGCAGAATCTTTGAAAGTTACCTTGACAGAAGCACCGATACAAAAGAAATACAAGAAACCGTTATTCAATAACAATAATCTATATTTCATATAGTCAACTGACTCCGGCTACTTGTTGAACTTGTGCAATAAACAAGTGCGCCGTTTAACAATAAGTCCGGCACAGCCAACAAGTGTATGGGGTCACTTCAGTAAAATTCAGAGGAATAACAATGCAAAAAATAACTTTAAAAATACAAAAATTACATTCTGATGTAACACTGCCGTCTTACCAGACAGAAGGTGCTGCGGGAATGGACTTATGCGCTTATTTGTCAGAACCTGTTACACTAAAATCACTGGAGAGAAGACTCATCCCTACAGGAATAAAAATCGAACTTCCTCACGGATACGAAGCACAGGTAAGACCCCGATCCGGAATGTCCATAAAACACGGTATTACTCTTGTTAACTGCGTAGGTACTATTGATGAAGATTACAGAGGTGAACTTTGTGTACCGGTAATAAATCTTTCAACAGAAGAATTTACAATAAATAACGGTGACAGAATTGCTCAAATGGTGATTGCAGCCGTTACAAAAGCCGAAACAAAAATTGTATCTGAATTGTCAGACACACAAAGAGGAGAAGGCGGATTTGGTTCAACGGGAAGGAAATAATGAATAAGCTTGCTGTTTTTGACTTTGATTCAACACTCATGGATGGTGAAACCATTGAAATAATTGCTGCGGAACTAGGGTTAGAGGATAAAATATCTAAAATAACTCAAACGGCAATGGAAGGAAAAATAGATTTCTTTGACAGTCTTACCCGCCGTGTTGCTTTATTAAAAGGATTAAGTGAATCAAAAGTTAATGAGATTTGTCACAATCTTCCCTATATGGAAGGTGCAAAAGAAACAATATGCGAATTAAAAAAAAGAGGCTATACTGTTGTTTGCTTCTCAGGAGGATTTCAAAATGCCACAGGCTATGCAAAAAAAATTCTCGGATATGATGCGGATTTTTCCAATATATTACATACAAAAAACGGAATACTTACCGGTCATGCCGGTGGGGAAATGATGTTTTCCGACAGCAAAGGCATTATGCTTAAGAAGCTTCAATCTTTACTTTGCGTATCTTATGAAAATACTCTGACTGTAGGCGATGGGGCAAATGATTTGAGCATGTTTAAATATGCCGGAACAACGGTTGCCTTCTGTGCAAAAGATTGTCTAAAAAAGGAAGCAGCAATCTCTATAGAAAGGAAAGATTTAAGACTGCTGCTTGATAAAATATTCTAAAGGTAAATGGAATATTTAATCTTGTTGTACAACTGCGGGAGCTGTCTGCGGTATGTTTTCTGTTTTTGAATAAGAGTATAAGTTCACACGCCTTGAGCCGGAATAATCATCCATACGTGTTTCTGTTGTGACGGTAGAGTTGTTATTGTTTCTTGTGTATACATTGGTAACCTGCTGTTCAACTCGGCTTTTTGCTCCTTTTGTCGGGATTGACATTCTTGAAACAATATTTTTTGTAACATTGCCGTCTTTGTCATAATAAACGGTATAGCGCTCATGGTTCGCTGTATTGTGTATAATTTCAGAACGTTTTATTCCGTCTTTGTCAAAATATGTTTTAATAGATTTTGTACCTGCATCTACTATATCACCCTGTGTATTTCTGGCTTTCGTTTTAATAATTTGAGTAGTCAGTCGTCCGCCGTCTTTTGTGGATTTTTCAAAATTTTGTATTACGGGTTTTAGCGCTTGAATATTTCTGTATCGGACAATGCCGTAAGTTAAAGCCCCTATTGCACCCAGAAACAATAAAACTTTTGCAGGATTTGATGAAGAATTTTTTTGCTCCTGATACACTTCCGGCTCCGGTGCAGCTATTTGTGCAGAAGCCACCGGTTGAGAAACATTTTTCAGATTTGAATTTTGTATTGTATTAACAGGAACACCCGTAACCGCATTAACTCCGCTAACCGTCATAATACCTACCTTTCTTCTTTTTTAAACTCCTATAATATATTAAAAACTTTTTAATTTACAAAATTGCTTATTTGTACATATAGCAAAAAACCTTTTAAAACGTGCATTTTCAGGTGAACAAAAAATATAATAAACATGCCCAAAAATATTGTTAAGAAATTGGCATGGTCAAAGATTCAATAATAGCAATCTGTTAACACAATAATCAACCGGCATGACCTTTTAAAATCTTTACATAAAATATTCAAAAAATTATTTAGTGTTTTCTAGCAAAAAAAATTAAATTAGTGCTTTATATAATTGGACGGAAGTAAGACATGTCTATTGTATTAAATAAAAGCAGCGAAAAAATAATTTCTTACATCGGCAGAAATATTAATTCACCTGAACAAAGGCTGATACAGGGCGTTACAGCACTGGCGTCACAGCCTGTAATTGATTATTACAACAAAGATGCCGATGACAATACCCGTGCAGTTTCCGTGGCAAGAACTATAGGAAAAATTATTGCCGGAACTCTTGTAGGAGTGCTAATAAGATATGCAAGTATTGCGGTTACAAAGCGGTTCTCTCGTTTTACTATCACAGAGGGAGAGAAATTTATTACCTCAATCAAAAGAAAAACAAAACAAGATCGACTGCTGCCAAATTTTAATCCTGAATACTATAAAGAAATGACAAAAGAGGAATTTATAAGAAAATATAATAACGATATAAAGACCCTCGGTACAATACTTGCTACAGTAGCTATGGTATTTACAAACTTTCTGGTGGATGCTCCTTTAACTAAGATTATCACAAATGTATTAACAGGCAGAGTTAAAAAGCATATTGAAAAAAACAAAAAGACGGAGGTGAAAAATGCCGCCGCTTAATTTGTTTGATAAAGCCATAAATGCAATCTGGAGAAAATATGCAGATGACGCAGGTAAATCGCTTATACATCTGGGCGCTGTCGGCTGGTTCTTTTCCGGTCTTGCTCAAATTGTAATGATAGCCAGAAACAAAAATATTGATAAAAACGAAAAAAAATTCCTTATTCCCCAAGAAATATCAGACTGCGCAATAAATGTGGGGCTTTACTATACAATCTGTCAATCAATAAAAAAATCAGGAGACAAACTGCTTGAAAAAGCATACATTTTGCCGCAAAAGACTTTTTCTGTTTTATCTGAATACAAAAACGATTCTCAAAAAAATATTACGGAAATGCTTGAGGATGAAGTTAAAAATTTTAAATATGACATAGACGGTCAAAAATTAAAAAGCAATGTGTCGAATTTTCTGGATTCTGCAATAAAATATCTTGAACAAAAACTAAACAATCTTCCGGTCACCAATCCAAATACAACATTTGACAAATTTGTTAATGCAGAAGAAATATTGCCAAAACTCAATTTATTAAAAGAAGCACAAAAAGATTTTATTAAATGTAAAAACGGTATAGGTGTGTTGACGGCAGTTCTGGCTTCCGTATTATCCTGCAATATTCTTACGCCTGTTGCAAGAAATGCTTCCGCAAACTATTTTCAGAGAAAATTAACTCAAAATAAACAGACTGAACTATACAGACAACAGATATTTTGCAGAACAAAATTGCCGCATACTTTCAGCGGTTTTAATATTTAAAGTACAATGTCGTCTAAACCAGAAACAATTGTACCCTGTGATTTTTTAGCGGTTTTGCTTAAAAGAAATGTTCTTTTTACGCCTGCAGCCAGAGCAGCCTCGGAGTCACGTTCCTTGTCTCCTACAGCAACTGAATTTTCCATATCAATATTGTATCTGTCTTTTGCTTTTAAAAACATGCCGGGCAGCGGTTTTCTGTCTTCATGCTCAAGATATGGGCAGCAATATACATCAGTTATTTCTATACCCTGCTTTTTAAACTCATTTTTCATGTGCTCATTAAAAGCATTCATTTGTTCCAGTGTATAATAGCCACGCTCTACTCCGGATTGATTTGTTATTACAAAAATTTTGAAATCTTTCTTTTGCGCCTGTCTGCACAAATCAAGAATTCCGTCTATAAATGCGAATTTTTCTATCTCAAAAGTATAATCATAATCCACATTTATGGTGCCGTCTCTGTCCAAAAACAGTGCTTTAATTTTCGGTGAACATTCTTTTTCTATTATTCCGCATATTATATGACCTACAGCTATATGCATTTCCTGTATATGGTTTGTGGTATCAGAGGGGACATTAATGGTAAAATCTGCTTGTTCTTTCATTTTACCGCCCTTTTCACCTGTAAATGCAATGGTTGTAATCCCTATTGATTTAGCTTTATCCATAGCCATAAGTACATTTCTGCTGTTGCCGCTTGTGGAAAGTCCGACAAGAACATCACCTTTTTTGCCTATTCCCTCTACCTGACGTTCAAAAATTGTGTCATATCCAAAATCATTGCCTACCGCAGTTAATATGGAGGTATCTGTAGTAAGCGCAACTGAATTAATAGCAGGTCTGTTTATTTTGTATCTTCCGACAAGTTCTGCCGCAAGATGCTGTGAATCTGCAGCCGAACCGCCATTTCCGCAAAACATAATCTTATTCCCGTGTTTTATTGCTTCAACACAAACCCTTGCGGCTTTTTCTATAACCGGACTTAGTTGTTTTATTTTTTGAAAATTACTGCTTATTGTTTCAAAATCTTTATCTATGTTATACATTTAAAACTCCGTCTTTTTGTAAATTATCAATTTTTTTCAATACTGATGTTGTGGAATAATCTTCTATTCTTTCAAGCTCTACAACTTTCCCTCCGTAAGAAGTAACAAATTGAGCTTCGGGCCAATTTTGCAAACTCAAGCCTTCTTTTGCAATAACATCAGGCTTAATTTTTTTTACCAGTTCAACTGCGGTATCTTCATCAAAAAGAATTACGTAATCAACAAATTCCAACGATGCTGCTACATAGGCACGAGTTTTTTCATCCTGAAGAGGAAACTGTTCCCCTTTTATATGTTTTACTGATTTGTCTGAATTAATCCCTACAAACAAATAATCGCACTCTTTTTTTGCACCGGCAAAAGAGTGTATATGCCCGAGATGCATAACATCAAAACAACCGTTTGTAAATCCGATTATTTTCCCCTGTGATTTTAATTCGGATGCAATTTCAACTGCCTCGTCAGCAGAGATTATTTTTAGTCCCTGTGATAATTTTCCTTTAGCATTATCAGCAATGATTGCATTTTTTAACTCGGACGGAGTAACACAAGCTGTGCCGAGTTTCCCCACAACAATGCCCGAAGCAAGATTGGCAAGTTTCATTGCATCATTGATATAGGCTCCTGTTGCTATTGAAGCTCCTAAAACAGCCAGAGATGTATCTCCGGCACCTGAAACATCAAATACTTCTTTAGCCTCTGCAGAAATATAAACTGATTCCTGTTCTGTATCTGACGGTATATATATCATACCGTCTTTACTCAGCGTTATTAACAAACTGCTTATATTATAATTTTTCATTACTTTTCTTGCTGAAAATGAAATTTTATCTTTAAAATCATCTGCTCCGGTATCAAATTTTTCACCGGAAACAAGTTCAAATTCTTTTAAATTAGGCTTTACAATATCCGCACCCGAATATTTTGAAAAATCTTTTTCCTTAGGATCCACAAGAATCTTTTTGTTGTGTTTTTTACACAATTCAATAATCATACCTGTAGTCTCTTGAGTTAACAGCCCTTTTTTGTAATCAGAAAGCAATACAATGTGACATTTTGGCAATGCATTATCTACGAAATTTTTTAACTCTTCAATTTCTTTTGGAATTAAATGCAAATCCGTTTCTTTATCGGCTCTTACAATATGATTATTACTTGCTATCATTCTTATTTTTGTCGTAGTCGGATAATTTTCAGGTTTTATCAAAGAATATTCACAGCCCGTTTCATTTAAAAATCGTTCAAGCATTACACAGGATTCATCATTTCCGGCTGCACCGATAAACATTGTTTTTATTCTTAACGAAGCAAGGTTTGCAATAACATTTCCTGTTCCGCCTAGCATTGATTTTTCTTTTGTTATTTTAAATACGGGAACAGGCGCTTCCGGAGATATTCTGTCTACTTCTCCGTACAAAAACTTGTCAAGCATAATATCGCCGATACATAATATTTTCAAATTTTTAAAACTGTTAATAATAGTTGTGGATAACATATTCCTAATTCCCGTAAATATATTTTATTCTTATATCATACCATAAATCGATTTTGTACTGTTATGCAATTAAATACATATAAAAAGCAGGGATTACCTGCCTGCAGTTATCCAGTTATCAATATTTTTATATAAATTAAAAGGTATAACCGTTGGATTATTTCCGAAATTAATCTTTTTAGATTTATCCTTTTCAACAGTGTATTTCAGCAGTTTATTTAGAAAGTGAGGAACTGTAAAGCCAAGTACAGCCATATTAGTTAGTAGAGACACCCAGTATAAAACAGCACCGACATTTTTTGTGCGCCTCAGAACATCAGGCGGGATATTTTTCATCATATTGATTTTTTTGAATCGTCTTACAGGCAGAAAAAAGCTCTTTATAAAACCGATTTTTTTGCCTTTATGTTTATCAGTATTCATAATTTTAGTGCCAAGAAAACGGTCGGAAAGCCTGCCGAGAATATTATTTATTAAAAAATCGCCTCCGAAAAACATTACAAAAGTAGCGCCTTCTCTTGCCGTTCTGTCCCTAAGCTCATATTTGTCACGGGAAGACGGAAGCTTTGCAAGAAATCCGGTAAAAGCCCACTTCATTGCATTGACAGTTTTTGACATACTTACACTTGATGTATAGTTAAAATTTTGGGCATTATTTTTTATTATATTAGCTGTTTTGGCACTTAGTCCTTTTGTAACGGCTCTGGATAATACAATCCCCGGGATAAATGCAAAAGCGAGTGTTCCTGTCAGGCGTTTCAGTTTGCTTTTTCTATGTTCTTTTTTTGAAATTTCTTTTTCCTCCAGCATATTGAATGTTGCAGAAAATCCTTTACGTCCTGTTTTATATTCTGTAATCCCCGTAGCAATCCAGGGAATACTCCCCATCAAAAGACCTGTTGAAATAAAATCCGAACGCAGAATCTGTTCATGTGCTTTCAATAGCTTTGACATTAGCTGTTCTTCTTTACCTTTAAATCGCTCGAGTATATTATCAAAATCAGTTTCTGTTTTAAGCTGTTTTGCAGTTTGTTTAATCCCGTCTATCATTGTTCCAGTATCTTTTGTAAGATACTCTTTTGAAACCTGAATAATTTTCTTTTCATTTCCTAAAAAGTTTTGGACAATCCCGTTTTTATACAAAAAGAATTTATTGTATCTTGGCAGCAAAAGTAAAGGCATTATAAATGCAAAAGTTACACTCAATGCAGACATGCCCATTCTTTCGAGTGCTTCTTCTTTTGTATTTGACATAATAGCGTTTGGTATTGCACATCCGCCTATATTTGTCAGACCTCTGTTTAAAAGAGTGTGTGACTGAATAAAAGCTGTTGCATTATACAATCCCCCCTTAAAATTTAGAAAACTGTTTTTTCTTTTATTCATATAAAGCAAATTAAGTTTCTTATCAAGCTGTTTGTAATCTTCAGGTGACATATTAGTGTTATAAAACTGTTTCTCGTACTCAATCCCTTTAGGAAAAACTTTTTCTTTCAAAATTTTATATGCGGTATAAGGATCATCCGTACAAAGGACTGTTTCTTCCAGAGGACATTTTATTTTTGAATTTTTATCGAATACACTGTCAGCTACTTCAGCTGAATCACAAATAATTCCTTTGTTAGTAAAAAATTTTTGTGCCGATTTTGTCATTATCGGTGTTCTTATTCTTCTTGCATTGCCGTATGCAAAAAGAAGCGCAGAGGCTTTACTTATCCGTCTGTCTACAATATAACAGTCTTTAAAATCATAATTAAAATCTTCCAGCGCAAGAAATACTGGCTTTAAATTTCTCTGATTATAATATTTTACTTGCCCGTTTTTATAGACAGCAAGAGTATGTTTGTCCAAATTTTGCAGCATTTCATTTATCTTTTGTACTGTTGGCACAGAAGGCTGCTTCGGTATTTGTTTATAATTTATACTGCGATTTTGTATATTTGTATTCAGTTTTATAGTCATTATGCTATATTATTTTACAAAATTCATCTTACAGTCAACTGACTCCGGCTGCATCCTGGATTATTTGCGTTCGTAAGATTTTGTATTTATATAAACATATAACTAGCCTATTAATTGACTTTTTGATAAAATTAACTTATATATTGTAATATCAATTTAAGGAGGAGATATTATGTCAAATGCTATGGATATTAATGATTCAACATTTGAACAAGAAGTTGTTAACTCACAAGAATTAACAATAGTTGATTTTTGGGCGCCATGGTGCGGTCCTTGCAGAAAACTAGGTCCGGTTTTGGATGAAGTTGCAAACGATTATGCAGGTAAAATAAAAGTAGTAAAGCTTAATACTGACGAAAATCTTAAAACAGCAAAAGAATACTCTGTCAGCGGTCTTCCGACTCTGCTTGTTTTTAAAGGAGGTAAAGCCGTTGAAAGATTAGTGGGTCTTATGCCTAAAACTACAATAGTTTCTAATATAGAAAAACATTTATAATTTATAAATGTTGTTATAAATAAAAGGTCAACGTTAAGTTGACCTTTTATTTATTTTGTTCTCTTTGTGACAGGACTTTTTTACCTGTTAATCTGGACATAAATCTAAAGAAATCACCTTTAATACCGGGATCTGTTATATGTTTATATTCTTTGTCAATGATTTCATCACGTGTTTGCTTCTTAACAGGCATGCCTATCAATGTTCTGTTTAAATATTCCCCGACAAGTGTTGAAGCGGTATTAACAGTTTGTGCGCCGAACAGACTTGAGTTGTAAAGGCTTCTAAATGTATTATTAAACAGATTTATAAACATTACATTGTAGAATGTTCTTGAAGTTTCCTGAACAAGTCTTTCTTTTGCTTTTGTTACAGCCTGCTGTTTATTTTCCCCGTTTGATTTTTGCATAACCATGTTGTGATTATCAGTCATCAAGAACCATATCGTTGCAGCTGTTGAAGTGTTTTTTGCAAGCGCCGACAAATCTGAATTTGAGAGACTTGACATTGTAGTTGTATTAAAGCCTTTGTTAAACTGTTTATTCATATATTCCGCAAAATCATCCTTTGCGTAGTCAATTTTTGCAATACCTTTATGTTCACCAAATATCATCGGAAGTTTAAAGAACGGTTTTTTAGTTATTCTGCTTATTGTTGTTGCAACAAGTTCTTGTTCTTTTACATATTCCGGCAGTATAGCCTCAGGTTTTATCCAGTTGGCAATATATTTTGCAAAATGCTTATACGGTAATGTAATTGTGCCCCAGATAAATTTGACAGGTTCTGTTACGAAATCGGCAAGCTCTTTAATTACGGGTATATTCTTTTTACCCAGTGAAACCAATTCCTCTTTTGCAGCGTTTTCAATAATATCTGCATACGATTGAGCCGCTTCTGGATTTATATTCCTTAATTTGCTAACAGCTTCATTAAATAATTTTAGATTTTCTGCGGCGTCATCTATTTTGAAACGGTTTTCAAAGGTAAATTCGTAATCTTCTGCAATTTTATGAATAAGTTTTTTAGCTTTATTATAATTGTCAGTATTAACAATACCGTTTTTATCCAAAATAATTTCTTTTAATTGTTTTACCTGTTCATGCAAATTGTTCTCTTCCATTATTCCGAACAATTCATTAAGGCTCTTTGTTATTATTCCTTTATTTCTGTCCTTGATATATTCATTTGCAGCATTATTTACAGGTATATCTTTAAAGGTTTTATTAAGTTTTAAGTTTGCAATATGTTCGAATTGTCTAGCCAAATCATCAAGTCCGGCTGCTTTAAGCACTTTTGAAAAGTCACCTGCAACCGATTCAAGTTTTTTTGTTTTCTGATATCTGTTTATAACTGTTTCAAAGTAGTTTCCGACTACTTCGTCATATTCTTTTAGTTTATTAATGATTTTTTGATATTCAATTCTCGAAATTTTATAATCTGTTTTTGTTATTGCGTCAAAAATTTTGTCATAAATTTTGGATACTACTTTTAAATAATCTCCAAGTTCCGCTCCGTTTTTAAGCTTGATACTCTTACCCTGTTTCAGAGCAAATGCAATTGCAATTGTACCTACAAACCATTTTGCAATAGTTCCGGGTGACAGAAGCGGTTTTGACTCGGTATTCATTTTGGCTTTATACGAAATATTTTCAGACATTTGTGCTAAAGGCATATCTGATGCAATACCAAAACCCTGAAATACCTGTGAACTTTTGAAAGCCGGATTTGACAGAGTTTTCTTTTCTTTTTTTGCTTTTTCAGGGTCATAATCTGCGGGAAGAACGCCCTCTTGCTTATTCATTTCAATAGCTTCTTCTTTATTTATCATGTGGATTTTTTTGCCGTTCGATAATCTTGAAAAAGCTTCCGTTATAATAACAGTAAGAGCTGTTACACCTATAAAGGTTCCTTTGCTCTTGTTTATCCATTTTGATAAAGCGCCTAATGTAATCAACTGCAGATATGCATTTGAAAGTACACGTTTTGTTTCCTGATTGAAACGGAGTTTTCTTTCTTTATCAGCTTTGTCAGGGTCATCATCGCATATTCTTGAAAGGTTGTATGCATCGTTTGCAAGGAAAAATGCAGGTATAAAACCTGTAACTATTCGTGTTAGAGCTCTTTCATGCACCGCATTATAATTGCCGGATTTTTTATCAAACATTTTCAGAGCATTGGACATCAAACCTGCAGAACGAATATTGTCAGAATCATACTGATATTTTTTCGCAGAATCCATATATCCAATCATTGAATTAACAATATCCGGATTATCGAGTGTTTCCATTTGATTTTTCAGGATATTTCCGTTTTCTGCAGCTACATTTTGTGCAGCTTTTTTACCGCTGAAAAATGATTTTTTCAACGATGCAACAATCCTGAACGGGATATCTGTTATAGGGGATATGGCTGCATCAATCAGCTGTTTTGTCCAGTTTTTCTCTCTTATTGTTACATCAGTGCCGTCTGCTGATTTTGTTATATATTTAGCAATTTCTTTCCAACGACTTGTATTTTCTTCTAACGCAACAGGAGCTCTGCCTATGTATCTGTACAAAAACTCAAGACTGTTTTTTAGATTGTATTCTTTATTGTTGTACAGTGCAAAAGCTTTTTTTATTGATTCCAGTCCTTTAAAAGAAACGCCTTTAAAGGAATTAGAATCTGATTCTCTCTTTAAAGGCGTTTCTATAATATTATCGGAAAACTGTTTCTTGTTCGCAATATCTCTTTGTTTGCGAATCTCAGGCTCATTGTATAATATACTAGGTCTTTGTTGAATTATCATTTTTTCCTGCCCATGTGTAATTTCTCATAAGCTAATATTTTTTGCAATAAATATAATAAAAAATTTAACTTTATTTAATAAATATTTTTTATTTAGCTTATTTTACTGCATTAATAACCGTAGTATTTTTTTTTTGCTATGTTGTATTTAAAATGCAACATAAATTAACATTACATTTTATCTGTAATTCTGAAATTGCAAAGGAATGTCATAGGCATCTTCTTTGCTTTTTAGCAATTTGATAACATCTTGCAGATCATCTTTGCTTTTTCCGGAGACTCTGACCTGATCTCCCTGTATAGAAGCCTGTACTTTGATTTTAGAGGCTTTAATATCAGCAACTATTTTTTTACCCAGCTCCGTACTTAAACCTTTTTTCAGATTAAATACCTGTCTTACATTCCCTCCCAGAGCGTTTTCTATAGGCTGCGGATCTAAAATTTTTATATTAATATTTCTCTTTACCAGCTTTGTTTGCAATATATCAATGATATTTCTCAACTTCATGTCATCACTGGTTGTTACAGTAATTGATTTATCAGCTTCCAATTTTATGTCAGAATTTGTATTTTTTAAGTCAAATCTTGAATTTAATTCTCTTTGTGCTTGATCCACAGCATTGACCAATTCTTGTTTATCAAACTCCGATACAACATCGAAACTGCATTCTTTTGCCATAATAACCTCCTGATACTTATTATCAGTTATTATAACAGAATAGTGATAATCTGTCAGTTTAATCTAAAATTCTTACTGTCGACGTATTGCCCAGATTTCTATTATACATGTGTCCGCCATGATTGCCCATATAATAGTCCTGAGTGCCGATACCCGGGTTATAAGGGTTATAAGGATCATATATTGGAGGTGTAAAACCGGTAAGAGATCCTGCAGAAAAATTGCCGAAAACTGTACCCAACAAATTCTGGAGCATGCCGCTCACCCCTCTGTTGACCCTGGTGCCGCTCCAGTTAGCGGAAGGAGAATAATAAGGGTTAATACGATTGTACTGCGGATATATATTCTGGCTCTGCAATATTTCAGGAAAAGAATTGTAGTGTTTCGCCGCTGTTTTTACTGTATTGAATCTTTCCGTAAGATTTCCGCCCTGCATTGCACCTAACATTTCTTTCTCAAGTCTTGTTATACGTGAATCCGTGTCATCATTTGGATATGTTCTTCCGAGTACTTTATTTTCAATCCTTGTCAGCTCACGTGCAGAAATATTATACATTACACCGGGGTCTATGTTTGCAAGAATATTATCTACTCTTGACGCTAAAGGCAGGGAAGAAAAATTTCTTCTGAAAATTCTTTTTTCAATTCTGCTTAAACGGTTGTATATATTTTCTTTTTCATAAGTTTTTCTAAATAAATTAAACTCTATCTGTGTTATTTTGGGATAACTTTCATTTATCGCAGGATTGTCATGCGGTAATGATAAAGGAGCCATTGATAACGGTTTGAAGGTTTTTACTTTGTATGCAACTGCTTGATTTGCTATTGCAGTGCTTAATATTAATGTCAATAATGCAGATAAAAGTAATTTTTTTTGCATGATAATATCCTCTGTATTTGCAAGTACAAATACAAATTAAGATATATCTGCATAATTAACATTAGACTTATGATGAATAGATTGAATTATGTTGCATCTTTTAAAATACGAATCGTAATATCAAGCTGCTCTCTGAATAGCTCTATTTGTCTGTTTATGCTGTCTTTACTGTAGACCTGACCTTCCCCCTGATATGTAAGATATTTTATATATACCTGTGATTCACATCTGAGAGTTGCCAGAGATCTTGCTTCAGCAGCGATATTTTGAAGTTTAACAAAAGAGATATAATATTGTTCAGGTTTATTTGCATATTTTTGAGCCATGAAATCGGCATGATCTATTATAGAACTTGCAATAGCGTTAAATTTTTGTACATTACCATTGTTGTCTATGCATTTTTTCATTTTTTCAAGTATAACTATAACATCATTAAGATCATTTATATACGGTGAAGTTTTGTCCTTTTTTAGTATTATATCAATGTATTGAGGATTTTCTCTCGGTGCTTTTTTGAAATTAGGGTTATTGTTTTGTATTCCTGAGGTATTAAAAATAGGCTTTGTTAACTGCCCCTCAGACTGTCTTTTTGATTCAAACTGTGCATTAATGTCCGGCAGACTGCCCTTGTATCCTGCACCCGAACCGCACACAACAATTACTGTAAATATTAATAATTTATTTACCCAATGTCCGGCATGCAGGAATGCAGCACTGAATAAACGCAATACTGATTTAATTCCGCTGTAATCACGATTGAAGGCATAGAATTTGCGAAAGAAGCAGAAAGAAAAGACAAAGCCATGTGAACTCATGCGATTCCTGTAGCAATCAGCATCAGTTGATAATTTAAGATTCTTAAGTCTTGATTTCATAGTATTAATTATAACTGAATTTTTATACAAGTCATAATTTTGACTTTGTTTTGTCAGGTGTTTATCATGGTTGTATGGATTTATTTGATTCATTTGCGAATGAAAATAAACAGATTCCGCTTGCGGAATTATTACGCCCGAAAACTCTTGATGAGTTTTTGGGGCAAAATAACGTTGTCGGGGAAAACACTGCTTTTTTAAATCTTTTAAGATCAGCTCATTTGTTTTCATGCATATTCTGGGGCCCTCCCGGATGCGGTAAAACAACTCTTGCAAGACTTGTTGCCTCAAATACAAACAGTGAATTTATAGAATTAAGTGCTGTTAATTCAGGTATAAAAGATATAAAAGACTGTGTTGAAAAGGCAAAAGATAATTTAAGATATAATAAAAAAACTATTGTTTTTATAGACGAAATCCACAGATATTCAAAAACACAGCAGGATGCTTTATTGCCGTATCTTGAAAACGGAACATTTTATCTTATCGGCTCTACTACGGAAAATCCCTCTTTTCAGATTGTTCCTGCATTGATATCAAGAGTCCAGATATTAATGCTGCAGCCCATAGACGATGATAATCTATATGCTATTGTTGAAAAAGGTTTTAAGTACCTTTCAGACAAATACGGAGCAATAGTATTAAAACAGAGAGTTATTGATTTTATTGTAAAATACGCCAGAGGTGATGCAAGACTGGCATTAAATCTTGTAGAAAATGCATATTATTCTTCTGATTTTGCAGATAATAAAAGAAGTCTTACACTGGAAACACTTGAAACTCTTGCTCAGCAGAAACGAATTAAATATGCAAGACAAGAACATTATGATACTGCATCAGCCTTTCAAAAAAGCCTTAGAGGAAGTGATAAAAATGCTGCAATTTACTGGCTTGCAAAGATGATTGCAGGCGGCGAAGACCCAAGATTTATTGCAAGAAGGTTAGTAGTCTGTGCGGCAGAAGATGTTGGGCTTGCAGATCCTAACGCATTGAATGTTGCGCTAAATGCTTATAAAGCCGCTGAACTTCTTGGACTTCCGGAAGCAAGAATTCCGCTTGCACTTGCGGTTGCCTATGTTGCCGATGCTCCTAAATCAAATATGGCAATTTGCGCTGTAGATGAGGCATTATCAGATATTCAGAGCGGATTGGATTTTGCGCCTCCAATGCATTTACGAGATGCTCATTACAAAGATGCGGAAAAATACGGATTTGGAAAAGGATATGTTTACACTCACGACAATCCTGATTATATCCAGCAGTTTATGCCGGATGAATTGAAGGATAAAATATATTTTAACCAATAAAAAAATCGGGTTTATTAAACCCGATTTTTTTATTGGTAAATTTTTTATATCTTTTATGCAAACTTCGGTGCAGAGTTTTCGATTTGTTTTTCTTCTGCTTTTTCGACAGATTCCAACTCTTTTTGTGCTGCTGCAAGCTGTGTTTCCAGAGATTTTCTTTGCAGTTCGATTTGTGTTTCCATATCTTTTATCTGCTGCAGTTTCGACTCGTTTACAGTTTCCATAGCCTGATTTGTTGCCATCAATGACAGACCCAACGGAGTGCTTAAGAAATTATTTCCACCATTTAAATATGTTCCCAACAATCCTTTTATTGAAGTTTCAACATTTGCATTTGTAAAATCACCGTTTGCATTTTGAACAGCTTGATTTGCCGCTGCAAGCTGCATATTGTATTGCATTGTCATACCCATCTGGAATATATTACCGATGTTACTAAACATGTTCTTCATGCTTGCCATAGAACGTTCCATTCTAGCCGCATTGTCGGCTAAGGTCTGTTGTTGCTGGCTCAACTGCATTATCCTGAAGTTTATCTGATTAATGCGTTGAGTCAACATCAATTTTCGTGCTGTGAAAATTGCGTAGCCCATTTTTTGGTCGTCCTCTCGTGTTTGTAATTATATTCCTCGTATCTAAATAAAAACATTTTATTTTCAATAATTGCCTAATTTAGTTATTTTTTGTAAAGATTTTGTAACAATTATAAATAAATTCTTTATTTTTGATTACTGCAAGGTATTGAATATAGAAGGTTTTGAGGAGTTATAGTCCAGACTTGAATATTATATTTTTTAGCAACTTCTTTTAGTCTTAGCAGATACTTTAAATCTCTTTGTTCATTTTCAATAATCAAAACTACACCGGCTTTTTTATTAGTGCATAAAGAATAATAAAGCGACTGACCGATAGATTCAGCCCATTTATCGGCAAAGTCAAACTCTATAGCATAATTTTTCGTTATACAATCTACTCTTGTTTTATCATTTAAGACATATTCTGTTATGCCTCTGTTGTCTTTACACCATTTATTTTGATAATCCTTTTCATGATATAGATGAGATGCGGTACAGTTTTGTGCAAAAAAAACCAAGAATAATAAAACAGCCAATTTTTTCTTCATTTGCAGCACCTGCAAGATGGGCTGTAAGTACCGTCGCAACAAACTATCCTTCCGCTTCTGCAGCCGCATACTCCGCCATGATGCGAGCAGCACCCTCTTTGCTGTTTAATGTCATTTACAATAGAAAAAGCGGCACTTGCTGAAAATAAAATAATGGCGAATATAATAAATGCTTTTTTCATATTTAGCCCTTAATATTTAAAGGAATTATATTATTTTTGCATTTATTACTTATTACTTATATGTAAAAATCCTGCATTCAGCTACATTGGTTTTATTTGTGTTTTTAGTTTTATGTCACAAGGGGAACTTCTTAAAACAAAATATTGTCTGAGGCAGTCTCGCTTGTAGGAATGTACACGGAGTGCGAGTGACGCCACCAGGTAGGGGAATAACTCAGGCTTCGCTCTAGCTCAGCCGATGTTGCAGCCAGTCTAGCATTTTACTGAAGTGACCCCATGCACTTGTTGGCTGTGCCGGACTTGTTGTTAAACGGCGAATTTGTTTATTGCACAGGTTCAACAAGTAGTCGGAGTCAGTTGACAATATGAAATATTTCACATGGCAATTTTTTTTATTCTTCTGTTTTATAGAATTTGTCATAAGTATGGTAGATAAATTTTTTTACATAGGAAATAATAATGTATATAGATTTTAATAATTACACAATCAAGAATAAATCTCAGTTACAGTTACAGTTACAATTACAAAAACAGCAAAAAGAAAACAGCCAGACGCCTAAATCATTTGAGCAGCGAAGTTATGCCCACACTAATCTGAATAATATGCCTGTATATTATTTAAACTTTAAAGGCGATGACACAAAAAAAACATTACTCAGTAACGAGATTGAAAAAGCCTTTTCAACAAAAGACAACGATTTAAAAAGTAAATATTTTAAAAAACTGGCGAAAAATTACAGCTTGATATTAAGAAATTGCACGGATGAAGATTATATAAAAACGGTGCAAATACTGTTAAATAACATTGCATTTGACAAATATCAGGATAAAGAAACCTTTGAAAACCAGATATCACTACTATATGCTGCAATTCAACCGGATTCGGATATTGGAGAATATGTAAATTCAGAGCTTTTTTGTGAAAATGCCGATAACTTTCTCTATGACGATGCTGGTACGGTGAATAAAATAAATCACATTCTAAAATACACCGGAGCATCCCGACCATCAATAAAATTAGAAATAAGCTCTCACTCGGAATATCCCGTAAATGTGTTAAGCAATTTTGCCGATACCGATTTTATTTTTGACGGAGTAAAAATAAAATCAATAGAAGGGTTTCTACAATCATTAAAAGAAAAAGACCCGCAGAAACAAAAAGAAATCTGCGCACTGGACGGCTTAAGGGCTAAAGGTATGGGGAAAAAGTTAAATAAACAAAGAAATTATGATTTTAAAAATTTATACTGGCAAGGTAAAAGTATAGACCGTTTTAGTAAAGATTATCAGGATTTACTCAATGCAGTTTATAATGCACGGTTTAACAATGACAGTGATTTTAGATTTGCACTGTATTATACAAAAAATTATGACTTAGGTCACAGTATCGGTTGTAAAGATAAAAAACACACAATACTAACTGAAAATGAATTTATAAACATATTGAAAAATTTAAGAGAAAATTTACACGATTTTAATTACTGATAAATCTCAGTGTTACCATTAGTCGACCGTTTTCAATGTGCCCTTCAACGACCTCAAATTCGCATGTACTGGGGAGCAAAATTTCTTTTTGATTAAAAAATTTGTTCTTTGTGTCGAGCAACTTATTTACATCAATACCCTTACATTTTCCTTTTACACCGATAATTTTGATAAAACATTTATCAGCATACTCATATTTGTCAGTTAATACAGATAAATCATCGGTTGTTGAAAACAGATGATCCGGCGTATATTTTACAAGTTTATCGGGGTGCTTATTTTTTTCTGCAAGTAATTTCAACAAACGTTTGATTTGAAATCTGCTTTGTTCGCCCCTGTATAAAGTATCAACTCCAATAGTATCATTTGATGATTTAATAAATTTATTTATTATTTTTGTGTATTCAAAATTTGATGCAGAATCATTTTTTTTGAAAACTTGAAGCTTATTTACATATTCCTCTATATAATGTTTGATTTTATCGAGAGACAGCAATTTTACCTCGTCTTTTAAAATCCCGTAAAGAGCATAGTCTCCTCGGCATCTTATTATGTCATCAGCCGTCATTTCCAATTTCATACAATCATTCATGTTACAAATTTCATCATATGAAAACAGGTCGCCGGATGAGCTAATTCTTTTTGCAAAACTCCGGTCATTTAAGTCATCTATCGCCATTGCCATCTCATCACAAGAGTTAATAAAATCGTCAGATAATTGTGAATAATTTAAAGAACCTTCATGACTGAATTTTACAAGCTTTTTTGCACTTCCCCCGGAACGCAAAAAAGACAAAACATCGCTGCGCTGAAAACAATCTGTTGCAAGATTGCCCGCTAATTTGGGAGATATAGGCAAACTGTCAATAACACATGTAACAGGCTGACTATCTGTTTGCTTCACAAGCCTGACAACATCATCAGTATAATTTTTTGCGTAATTTATAATTTTGCCTAGTTGTAACATTTAAATAACCTAACCAAACTTTTCTACCTATGTATATAAACAAATTTGTGAACAAAAAATTGTCTAAATGTTACATAATGTATAAATTTCCTTTGATTTTGTTTCCTTTTAGCCTAATTAAAATATTCTTTATGACTTTTTGGCCTGATAAAGTATAGTTCAGTACAGTTAAAAACACCGTTTCACTCAACATCCGTCCTGTACAAATTGGCTTAAAGTCCACGGTTATAAAAATTGATAATTCCAAAATTAGACTCTATAGAGCTATTATTTATAAATTTAAAACGGGAATATTATAAATATAAGATAAAATGTCTGAGTGGGACCTCGCTTGTAGGAGTGGTACACGGAGTGCGAGTGGCGCCGAGTCTAGCATTTTACGGAAGTGACCCCATGCGCTTGTTGACTGTGCCGGACTTATTGTTAAATATTGAACTTGCTTATTGCACAGGTTCAACAAGTAGTCGGAGTCAGTTGACAATATGAAAATAATAAGGAGTCGAAAGAAATGGTTAATTCAGTAAATTCAATTTCAACATCATCAGTTAGTACATCAAATACAAGAGAATTATCGGAGGAAGAAAAGGAAAAACTTCAAGATGAAGGATTGTTTCCTGCTCAAGATAAAGATCCTTCTCAAAAAAATCAGACTACAACCACCCTGACAGAAGATAATGCACGAACGGAAGCTTTGTCTTATATAAATATTTTAAAATCAAAATACCCTCAGCTTGCTGCAAAACTGGATTCATATTACTCCAATCTTGATTTTTCAGTGTTATGTTCGGAAGCAGCTACTGCCACAGATGTACGGGCATATATATTCAGTGAAACACAGAGCTATTTCAATTAATACTTATAATACTTATAAAATTATGAGCGGAAAATCTCCGGCAAAAATACCCTGCAGAAGCTCTCTTCAAATGAGCTGCCGCAGGGTATACGAATATTAAGAAACATTAACAAAAAACTAATATTAAAATATCTTTACAATTGCTTCAAATTCAATGATACTCTGCTAATAGCATAGCATGGCGTGGCGAAAATCAAAAAAAAGATTAAATTTATAAATAAAATTTCCGATATATATAGCAGTGCGTATAATACGGAAAGGAACTGCTGTGGGCGATTTAGAAATTGGTAAAGGTCAAAAATACGATTTAACAGAGGTCTCTGCTGAAGGTATAACAAAACAACAAATTGACGGAGACAGAAAAAAGCTTAATGCGATTTTCAACGTGTTTGATAAACAGTTTGGCAGTTTTGACGGTGTGCTTGATTCACGTGAACTTGCAAATATGGTATCGGTTTTTAATGCTATAGATAAAGACCGAAATAATAAATTGGACAATGATGAGCTGAATGCTCTTGCAAGCATACTGAATGAACGCATACCGGAAGGAGAAGAAAAAGTCTCCGGAAAAGATGTAAAGAACTTTTTGTTACAAATACTAGGCGCTCAGAAAGATGATGAAAAGATTTCTGTATCTGAGCTAAATACAAACAAGTTTGAAGCTCCGGAAATTGATATTAATGAGGACGTTCAGAACATTATATCCGGGCGGATCATGGGTTCTGATATTAAAGGTTTAGCATATCCTGGTCAAAGTGACGAAACTGTTAAAAAGAAACAGCAGGAGGAAGAACCGCAGAAGCTCCACTCTTATACCGTGCAGGAGGGAGAACGTTATACTGACTTGATAATCCACTCTTTAAAAGCACAGGGCGTTACAGATCCTACTGAACAACAAATAAAAGAAGCAAAAGATAATTTTGAAAAAAATAACCCCGGTGCGGTAAAAAGAACTGCAAAAGGCTACGAGTATCTGCTTGTCGGTGCAAAAGTTCAGCTGGAAGGCGAACTGCAGGATAAAGATAATGCTCAGGATCAGATAAATAAATATATAAAAGAACATGTTAACAATAATGGAAGCGGCGCAGTTGTAAAAAAACCGGCTGCGGATCCGGCTGCTGCCGCTGCTGCTGCTAAAGTAGAAGGATACAGGCCAACTTTTTCTCCCGACTTTTTCTATGATGAAAAAACTAAAACCCACTACAAGTGGGACAAAAATTCAAATAGTTTAAAAAAAGCGCCAAAGGTTGTTTATGTGGACAAAGACGGATCCTATACAACGAAAGGTGAAGGAGTAGCAGACAATAAATATAAAGGTGTAACCTTTAATCAAGATGGTGAAATTATACGACTTGATGTAAGAAATGATTCTAATAATCGCTACGCAAATAAAGATTATGCTGCAGAAAAACTCGGCTTTAGAAAAACTAATGCATCGGGATCCTTCGGTATTTATTATCATGAAAAAACGCAACAGCATTACAAATGGAATGCAGAAAAGTATGGCTTTGAACCGATGGATAAAAATATAACATGGGTTGGACAAGATGGTGCAATTAAAGCAAATATACCTGATAGCGATGGTGGAATAATCGGAACAGTTGAGACAAGAGTTGACGGCTCAACAGTTGAGACGTTATATAGTGTGAACGGCTCTCCTGAAATAGTGATAGAAAAGAATTCAGAGCATTTTGTAACAAAAGAAATAACCACAATCAGCGATTCAACTAATCCAAATTATTTGCATAAGTACGTTACTACTTATGGCAAAAATGGTTCTTATACAAGCGAGCATCTGGACAATGATAATAATCAGATAGGTCAAACTGTTTATTATGATGAAAAAGACAATGTACTGACTAAGGAACAGTATGAAGCATTGCAAAAATAGCAGCAGTAAATACAAAAAGCGGAGGCACAGTCAATTTGCCTCCGCTTTTTATTTAAGACATTTTTGTATTGAACGGAAAAATCCCGTAAATATTTAACATATTTTACATCTTTATAAAAATTTTATACCACTGTAAAAATTTTTTGATAGAATATCAAGAGAGGAAGCTATGCAAATTGAATTTTTATACTCAAAAATACACAGAGCAACCGTTACTGATGCAAACCTTGAATATGTAGGCTCTATTACAATTGATGAAGAGTTGATGGAAGCCGCAAATCTTCTGGAAGGGATGAAAGTTGATATTTTGAATGTCAACAACGGCGAACGTTTTCAGACCTATGTCATAAAAGGCAAAAGAGGCAACAGAGATATCTGCCTAAACGGTGCCGCTGCCAGAAAGGCGGCAATAGGCGACAAAGTTATTATTGTTTCTTATGCTATGATGACCCTTGAAGAAAAAGCCCTGTTCAAACCTTCCGTTGTTTTGGTTGACGAAAAAAATAATATTGTTAAGAAAATTTGACAAAACAAATAAACCGGCAAAAAATTTTTTGTCCGGTTTTAATTTTACTAAAGCAAAAAGGAATTCATAAAGTGCAAAATACAATAACACAGGAATTCATCACAAAACCCGAGCAAAGGTTACAGAAAACCCCTGATAAAATCCTTCTCCGTTATATAGAACAAAGACTGAATAAAATTTTCTTTGATGAGGTGAACTCACAGGATTCAATATTTAAAAAAGTAAGCAATAACGCAATTTACAAAATGGCTTTATTTATATCAGGCAATATAAAAAGAGCCTGTTCTATAGGTATTGCGGGGGAGACCGCAAGCGGTAAATCCACAATCGCCTATGATATTATAAATACAATTCAGGCTTTTGCCGATGAATACTGCTTTGAAAATGTTATTACCAGAATAAACACCGATGATTATTATTACGACCGTTCGGATATGGTGAAAAAAGCAGGGAGCTTTGCAGAATTTGCAAAACATTATGATCTTGATGTGCCGGAAGCGCTTGAACTTGAACTGATGAAAAAACATATAAAACAGCTTTTGTTCGGTGATACTGTATATCTGCCAAAGTACGATATGTCAGGCACTGCAATAAGAAAAGACAATGTAACCAAAGCTGTTCCTTCAAAAATTATTATCTCAGAAGGGCTTTTCACCCTTACAGAAAAAGTTGTTGATGCGTTTGATTTTAAAATTTATGTAGATGTATCACACAATGTTCAAAAAGAAAGATTTTATAAACGTGCACAGGAACGGGATTTAGGAGATTCTGCCGACGAAGTTTATAAAAATGCCTCCTCAAAAGCAAAAATATACATTCACCCGACAGCAATGAAGGCGGATATAGTATTGTCAGGCGAAGCTGACAGAGCTGCATATAAAAAGTTTATAAATAAGCTGCTTGCAATTGTAGAAGATGTTCATTGCAAAAATTTTGCAATGCCGCACTAATGAGGTTTTTTATGAAATTATGCTTATTTCAAGGGACTTTTAACCCTATACATAATGCACATTTAAAAATCTGTGAGTATGCAAAAAAGAACTTTGACTTTGACAAGATTCTTTTGATTCCTGCTGCCCGTCCTCCTCATAAGAGTTATGACGAGTCTTTTTCTCAGCACAGACTAAATATGGCTGAAATAGCAGCGCAGGATATAGATTATATCGAAGTAAGCGATATAGAATACCATAGAGATGACCTGTCGTATACCGTTCTTACTGTTGAAGAAATTTATGAAAAATATCCGGTTGAAGGAATGATAAATTTTATCATAGGTACAGATGCTTTTAAAAATATTGAAAGCTGGTATGAAACAGAAAAGCTTAAAAACCTTGTTGATTTTGTTCTTTTTGTAAGAGAAGATGAGCAATCTCTGAAGGAAGATGAAACATATTTGCAAAAGCTAAAAGAAAAAGGCTATAATTACAGAATGATGAAAATGCCTTTTGTAGACATTTCTTCTACTCAAATAAGAAAAAATATACACAACAGCGTTCCGATAAAAGCGCTGGTTCCTGAAGGAGTTGCAAAATATATTGATAAATATGGTTTATACAGATAAAAATATCGTGGATATTGAAAACTGGCTGAAAGAAAATTTGTACGAAGAACGCTACATCCATTCTATAGGTGTAATGGAGGCAGCTGTAGAACTTGCTCAAATGTTTAATATGGATATTGAAAAGGCAAGAATTACAGGTCTTTTGCATGATGCGGCAAAATGTTTTTCAAATGAAAAGCTTCTTGAGATTATTCATCAGCATATTCCGGAAGTCCATGATTGTGAACTTTTAAACTACAAAACTCTCCATGCGCCTGTCAGTGCATATCTTGCAAAAACACAATTCGGCATAGAAGACCGGGAAATACTAGATGCAATAAGATGGCATACTCTCGGCAGATGTAATATGAGTGATTTTGAAAAGATTATTTTTCTTGCGGACAAAATTGAAGCAAGAACAAGAGACAAAGAATTTCGACATCAATGCTTAGAATTATTAAAAGAAGACAACGGACTGGACAAAGCACTTTTTAAATGCTTTGAAGCTACCATAAAAAGTCTTGTAGACAGACGTCTGGCAATCTGTCACATAACAATTGATGTATATAATGAACTGTTGGAAAAGATATTGTAATTTTATAAAGGGAAAATAAATGATAATTCCAAGCATAGATTTAATGAACGGGAAAGCTGTACAGCTTAAACAGGGTGTGGAAAAAGTTCTGGAACGCAGTGATGTTTTAGAACTAGCTAAATATTACGGACGATTTGGCGAAATTGCCGTTATTGACCTTGATGCAGCAGTCGGTAACGGTAATAATGAAGAGGTGATATCTCAAATATGTAAAATTGCTTCCTGTCGTGTAGGCGGAGGAATAAGAGATGTTGATAAAGCAAAAAGAATGCTAGCAATGGGTGCAAAAAAAATAATAATAGGCACTGCAGCAAATGAAGACCTGTTATCAAAACTCCCGGCAGACAGAGTTCTTGTTGCTATTGATACAAAAGACGGCAAAGTCGCTACCCACGGCTGGACAAAGACTGCAGATGCAACACCTCTTGATTTTGTAAGACGGTTTAACAATCTTTGTTCCGGTTTTTTGTACACCATTGTTGAAAAAGAAGGAATGATGGGCGGTACGGATATAGAAGCAATAAAAGAAATAAGAAGCGCTACCACAAAAGAACTAGTGGCGGCAGGCGGTATTTCTTCAGTTGAAGAGATAGTTCAGCTGCAAAAAATGAATGTTTCAACCCAGCTCGGTATGTGTATTTATACGGGTAAAGTTCAGCTGGAAGAAGCCTTTGTAAAATGTCTGGACTTTGAAAAAAGATTCGGCTATCTGCCTACAATAGTACAGGATTATGATACAAAACAGGTTCTGACTCTTGCATATTCTTCGCCCGAGTCAGTTTTGCAAGCATTAAAGACAGGAAAAGGTACATATTTCAGCCGTTCAAGAAAACAAATCTGGGTAAAAGGCGAGACCTCAGGAAATACTCAGGAACTTGTGACTGCCCGCTTTGATTGTGATATGGATGCTCTTTTGTTTATTGTCAAACAAAAAGGTAATGCATGCCATCTGGGCAAATATTCGTGTTTCGGAGATAAAGAATTTTCAATAAATGAGCTTTACAATCTCTTAATAGACAGAAAGAGAGTTCTGCCTGACAATTCATTTACAACAAAACTTTTTAAAGATGAATTTTATCTAAAAAGAAAAATAATGGAAGAAGCCTTTGAATCCGTAAATTTTGAAAAAGGTGACGGTCTCGAGTGGGAAGCTGCTGACCTGACATATTTTATGCTTACGTTTATGGCAATGCATAATGTCACGCCGCAGGATGTATTGAATAATCTTGCTTCACGCAGAAAATAGCTAAAAGTTAACAAAACTTAATTTTAGGGCTTCTTGAGTCAATATTTCTGGATTAATTGTCTTTATTTTTATTGTAGGTGAAGTGTAGATAAGGCAGTGTATAATAATGAATATAAACGCAATAAAAAATACTATATCCAGAGTTACTGCAAATGGTGCAGCTCTTTTAAGGAGAGAAGCCGGTCTTAATGCAGAACGTGCAGCACAAGAAGGTCTAAGAATGCCGCAAAATGCTGTTACTTATGATGCTGTCAGAGTCGGAAGAAACTTTGACCACGAAAAATATTATACTGATGTTTTTACATTCAGAGACGAATCAGGAGAGATTCTTAATCGTTATATAAGAAAAATCGATGGAGACAATATTGTAGAAACAAAACAGGGGTTTAATCATCTGGATATTGATGATGATTCTTTCAGAGATGACGGATTAAATGTTTCTGCACGTAAAATCAGATCATATATCCGTGAAAACGGACGTATTACGAGTATAACAGAAGATGTTTTTGCAAAAACAGATGAAGCAAAACCTGTTGTTACACATTATAAAAGAACTATTACTCCGGGAAATGATAACAGAAATATCTCTATGAATTATGAAACTATTTTACTTGAGCAAAGAAGAAACGGAGAAGCTCCTAAATTTATAAATAATAAGTATGAAACAGATAAAGACGGTATATATAATCCGGGAACATTTAATTTAGTAGAGTCATCAACATCAGACGCAGCATTAGATAGAATTGCTCAAAACTCATATTTCCTGCCCTACGTAAGCCCGCAAAATAAGTTTGCTTACAGATTGACTCAGGCAACTATAAAGGATGCTGATATTTTTAATCCTGTATTTTTGCCGCATATTGTATTATATAGGGATTCTTCAGCACGCAAAATTGTTAATGATTTTGGTTCTTTTAGTGATAACTTAGACATTAGAATAAATTTAGGTCGTAAGGGTGCTCCGTTATCAAGAGATTTACTGGTAAACACTATCGGTCATGAAGTCGGACATTATAAATGGCATGATAAATGTGTTAATTATCAGCTCTGCTTTAGAGATAAGATTATTGATAAAAATGAATTTTTCAGGATGTACGATAAAAATGAATTACCTAAAATAAAAAAATATGCTTATGCTGAACAGCATTATGTTCAACCCGGTGTTAACCATAAAGAATATAGAAAAAATTACGCAGAAGTAGTAGCCAGAGAAGAAGGAGATAAAGCACTGGATAAATATAATAATCTAAAACAAGATATAGAATCTCAATTTCCGTATAAACATACTGAGCAGTTTTATGCGTCAAATGATTTTGATATATTATCATCTTTCGCCTCTATTTTTTAATCTTAGCTTTATAAATATAAGTATAATTACTGTTTAATTATCATGTTCTTTGCGCTAAAATGTTAGTGTAAATTCAGGTTTTATTACACGGGTATCGATATTTATAAAGGACATAAATTATGTGGGATTATACAGAAAAGGTAATGGATCATTATAAAAATCCGAGAAATGTCGGTGAAATAGAAAATCCGTCTGCCGTTGGTGAAGCAGGTTCTCTTGTTTGCGGAGACGCTTTAAAATTATATTTAAAAGTTGATGATAACGGCGTAATTACGGATGCTAAATTTCAAACATTCGGTTGCGGCTCTGCAGTTGCTTCATCCAGTGTTTTGACAGAAATGCTCAAGGGTATGACTATAAATGAAGCAGCTAAGATTACAAATCAGCAGATAGCAGATGCATTAGGCGGTTTACCTCCGCAAAAAATGCACTGTTCTGTTATGGGGCATGAAGCATTGGAAGCTGCAATAGCAAATTACAGAGGCGAAGATGTGACATCGCATTGTGATGAAAAAGTCATTTGCAGCTGTTACCATGTTACCGAGAAAGTTATAAGAGAGGCAATAGAAGAGAACAATCTTACCGACCTTGAAGATGTTATGAATTATACAAAAGCAGGCGGTGCTTGCGGTCAGTGTCACAGTGCAATTCAAAAAATTATTGATGAAATAAAAAATAAAAAAGAAAAAGTGGACATTAAAAATATGTCAGTAACACAGCTTGTTTTAAAGATAAATAACGTTATAGAACAGCATATTGCACCCGAATTAAGAAAAGACGGAGGCGATATTGAGCTTGTTGATGTAAAGGATAACAAAGTTTTTGTATCTTTAAAAGGTATGTGTAAATCCTGCAAATTTTCTTCAAATACATTAACAAATTTTGTTGAAGCTTCTCTTAAGGAACATATCTCTCCTGATATTGAAGTTGTGGAGGTGTAAAAATGACTGAAAAAGTTGTTTATCTTGATAACAATGCTACAACTATGGTTGATCCTAAAGTATTTGATGCAATGAAACCTTATTTTTGCGAGTTGTACGGAAATCCCTCAAGTATGCATAAATTTGGCGGTCAGGTTATGCACGCTGTTGATAAGGCAAGAGAACAGGTAAAAGAATTTTTTGGTGCAAAAGATTCAAAAGAGATTATTTTTACAGGTTCCGGTTCGGAAGGCGATAATATGGCAATACGGGGCATACTCGAAGCCAATAAGAATAAAAAACATATTATTACAACAAAAGTCGAACATCCTGCTGTTTTGAATCTGTTTAAATATTTTGAAAAACAGGGATATGAAGTGACTTATCTGGGTGTAGATTCACTTGGCAATCTTGATTTAAATGAATTAAACAACGCAGTAAACGGTGATACTGCACTTGTCAGTATGATGTATGCAAATAATGAGACAGGTGTTATTTTGCCTGTAGAAAAAGCATCAAAAATTGTTAAACAAAAAAATCCAAAGTCAAAAGTCCATGTCGATGCTGTACAGGCTGCAGGCAAAATCAAATTTGATGTAAAAAATACTGACATAGACCTTATGTCTATAGCCGGACATAAAATACATGCTCCAAAAGGTGTAGGCGCTTTGTACATAAAAACAGGAACTTTACTGCCTGCATTTATAATCGGAGGACATCAGGAAAGAGGTAAGCGTGCAGGGACGGAAAATGTTCCTTACATTGTAGCTCTTGGAGAAGCATGCGAAATTGCAAATAAATCTCTTGATTACGAAATGCAAGAGGTCAAAAGGCTAAGAGATAAGCTGGAAAATGGAATACTGGACAGAATATATAATGCAAAAGTTAACGGTTCAACTACAAACCGGGTTCCAAATACTACAAATATTGGTTTTCAATATATAGAAGGGGAGTTAATATTACTGCATCTGAGTGACCTGGGCATTTGTGCAAGTTCCGGCAGTGCTTGTACGTCAGGCAGTCTTGAGCCGAGTCATGTGTTAAAATCAATGGGTGTTCCTTTTGAATCATTGCATGGCAGTATCCGTTTCAGTCTGAGCAGATTTACTACAGAAGAAGAAATAGACTACGTCCTTGACGTTCTTCCTGATGTGATTTTTAAGCTCAATAAAATATCACCCTACCAGAATGAATTAAAAGCTTTAGAAGAAAAATTCAAAAAATAAGATAAAAAATACCTGTCAAATGACAGGTATTTTTATGAATTAATTTTCAATTAATTATCAATATCAAAACTGTGCAGCAATTTCAAAAGGCGTTTCTGAAACATGAGAAGCCGCATCAATTTTACCTCTTTTTAATTCAGAGAACGAGGCTTTCGTTGAATTAAAAGCTTTTTTCAAAAATTCATAAGCAACTTTGGGGTCGCATTTGTCGCCGCAGGTAAACAAATCCACAGCAGCATAACCTAATTCAGGCCATGTATGTATTGCAAGATGGCTTTCGGAGATAATTACAACACCGCTGACTCCGTGCGGACTAAACATATGAAAACATTTTTGTACAATAGTAGCTCCGCATTCCAGAGCCGCATCAATCATAAGACTCTCAACCTTTTGAGCATTATTCAAAATATTAGGGTCGCATTCAAAAAATTCTGCCAAAACATGCTGTCCAAGATACTTTGCATTTGTATCAACGTGATAAACGTTCGGGACTGTCATAGATTTAGTCAATTCATTTATCTCCTTTTCTGTTAGTTGTGTTACCAGTGTAATTTTTACAATTAAAATTATATTACTATAAAAATTGAAAAAAATTAATTTTTGCGGATTTTTGTATAATATCTTAAAATTTCTAAATATTATAGATTATAATTCTATTTTTGTTATTATACAAATAGATGAATCTATGAAATACAGGTCTTTTAAAGATGAGTAAAATACTGGTTGTTGATGATGATGAAGCAATTAATGAGCTTGTAAAAGTTAATCTTGAATTACACGGTTACGATGTTTTTACGGCAAATGACGGTATTCAGGGCTTTACTCTTGCAAAACAGGAATCCCCTGATCTGATTATTCTGGATGTCATGATGCCGGATGTTGACGGATACACCGTTGCAAAAAGAGTCAGAGAAAATTCTTCAACAAAAGATATTCCGATACTTATGCTGACTGCTCTCGGTGAACTTGAAGATAAAGTGAAAGGCTTCGATATCGGTGTAGACGATTATCTTGTAAAACCATTTGAAATGGAAGAGCTCCTTGTAAGAGTCAGAGCACTTCTTAAAAGAGTTAATGCAATACCTGAATCTCTGGCTACAAAAGAAATATTGACTGTTGGCGATATTACTTTGCTCCCTGAAATTTACAGTGTAAAAATTCTTGATAAAACTGCTAAATTGACGCCTATTGAATTTGATATTTTAAATCTTCTTGTGCAGAATCATGATTGTATGGTGTCATCAGCAAAGATTTTGCAAGACATCTGGGGATATGGACCTCAGGATGATGTAGAAACAATAAGGGTTCATATACGGCATTTAAGAACAAAAATAAAAAAAATATCCAACGGAAAAGAATATATAGAAACAATTTATGGCGGCGGATACAGATTGTTGCCAAATGGTAAAACTGCAAAATAGCTCTTCTTTTAAACCTAAGTATTATTGATAAAATTGGAATTAAGCAGTTAAATATATATGAAAATACTTTTTACGTTTATATTGAGAGTTTTTTATAAAATATGTACAGAAACATTATTTCTAAAGTTTTATATTGTTTAATAATTTTAACAGTCAGCATAGGGCTTTTTAAGCAAATTTATGATTTGAATTTAAAAAACACTAATACTTCGATGTACGACGATACTTATCTTGTCAATAAACAATCCTCTGATCCAAAACGGCTTTTTTTAAAATCCTGGCGCATTATTAAAACAAAATATTATGATCCTACTTTAAACGGACAGGACTGGACAAGATGGAACAGGCGTTATGTAGATAAAATTAAAACAACTGATGATGCTTATGTTGCAATAAATACCATGCTTGCCAGTCTCAATGATCCTTATTCACGATTTATGAATCAGCAGGAATATGCTGAACAAAATGCAAATATTGATGCAAGAATTGTTGGTATTGGTGTAAATATAATGTCTGTTGACGGAAAAATTATTATTATAAGCGTTGTTGATGATACGCCGGCTTATTCTGCAGGAATAAAAGCAGGTGATATTATTTTAAAAGTAGATAAGACAAATGTAAGCGGAAAAACAATAAATGATGTTGCTTCTCTAATAAGAGGAGAAAGAGGGTCAAGTGTAAATATAGAGCTTTTAAGAGATAAGAAAAAAATCAATAAGACTATTAATAGAGATGAAATTAAAATAAAAAATATAAGAGCTTCGGTAATAGATAAAAATATAGGTTATATTAGAATTTTGAGTTTTTTAAGCTCAGAGATGACTACGGAATTTATAGATGCTTTGAATAGGACACAATCCTGTGATGGACTGATTATAGACCTCAGGGGCAACACCGGCGGTTTGATGCCAAATGCTGTTATAATTGCTGATATGTTTTTGACACAGGGGCATATTGTAAGTGTTGTTGACAGGGCAAAGCAAAAATCTGATATTGATGCACAGTCTAAACCTTATGCTATAAATAAACCGCTTGTGGTGCTAATAGACGGTGCTACTGCAAGCGCTTCAGAAATATTAAGCGGTGCTTTAAAAGATAATCATAAAGCAATTCTCGTCGGTGAAAGAACATACGGTAAAGGCATGATTCAAAGAATCTTTCCTTTGCCTAATCAAACAGGCATGAATCTAACTATTGCAAAATATTTGACACCTAAAGGTATTGATATAGACAAAAAAGGAATTTCCCCGGATTATGTTGTACTTTATACGGAGAATGACTTTTTAAATAACAAAGACCCCCAGATGGATGAAGCAAAAAAAATTATAAAAAAGCTTATTAAAAATAGACATGAGCTTGCACAAGCAGGATAACAACAACCGGATTTATTAATCAAACTGTTAAAATCATTTTGTAACAATAAAGCGCAGTAAAAATTTTACTGCGCTTTACAATACTATAAAATTCTATAAACTATTTTTTAGCAGCTACTTTGCCGTTAACAGCTTCTTTGAATTTTTTACCGGCAGAGAAAGCAGGAACTGTTTTAGCAGCGATTTTGATTTCTTTACCAGTTTGAGGGTTACGACCTGTTCTTGCAGCTCTTTTTCTAGCTTCAAAAGTACCAAAGCCAACTAAAGTAACTTTTTTACCTTTAGCAACTGTTTTTTCAATAGTTTCCATCAAAGCATTGATAATTTCAGCTGTTTCTTTTTGAGTAACTTTAGATTTTTTTGATACTTCTTGTACTAATTCTTCTTTGTTCATAGTATTTAAACCCCTTTTCTTAAATGTACATTTCTTATTATATAAAATTCTCGAATATTGGCAAGTACTTTTTTTCAGATTTTTTCATCTTTTTGCTGGTTTTATTTTGAATATTCTACGATAAAATCCTTTACTTTGTTTTCTTATGAGACTAAAATAAAGTAACTATCAGTAATACAGAGGATTGCAAATGTCTATATACAAAGCTTTTTCTTTGACAGAAGCTCTTATTACATTATTAATAGTATGTATTATCACAATTGTTAGTGTTCCTGTTATTACTAAAAAAGCGAGAAAAACTCCGTCTCAGTCTGTTTGGATTACTGATACAAGAATTCATTCAGCAATAACTCCTAACGGTCACAAAGATGTCAGTCTTGGTGATGCAAGCGGTAATTCTCAGCAAGGTATAATAGTTGTAAACAAGCTGTATTTTAAAGACAGAAAAGGAAATGTGATAGGGTGGATAGCAGAAGATGGTTCAACTTCTTTTGCGCAGGGTAATAATTATGACTTTAATGCTATGTCTCAAAGACAGCAAAAACTTGAAGAAACGCTTGCCGTTCTTACAGGCATGTTGCGGGAAGAAATTCATAATCAAAATAAATCTCCTAACACCGGTGTTCACAGACAGAATAAATATAAAAGCAATATAAATGATGAAGAATTAAATGCACAAATACAGGAGCTGCTTAAAATCTTACAATCACAGCAAACACAATAAGAGGTAATAAAATGATAAAACCATGGAATGAATATTTTTTGGAAATAGCCAGGACTTGCGCTACACGCTCTAACTGTATAAGAGCCAAAGTCGGTGCGGTTATTGTCGGCGAAGATAAGAAAATAAAGGCAACAGGTTACAATGGTACTCCTTCAAAAGTAACCTCCTGCTTTGAAATAGGTAAATGTTACAGAATAGAAAATAACATTCCGTCAGGTACCCGCTATGAAACCTGCAGGAGTATTCATGCGGAGCAAAATGCTATTATTCAAGCAGGTCAGGACAGATGTAAAGATGCAACAATGTATATATACGGACATAATTTCATCTGCATTTTATGCAAAAGATTTATTGTTCAGGCAGGAATAAAAGATGTTTACCTGCAAAAAGACGAAAGCAGTCCTGTTGAATATGTGACGGTTGAACAAATAAGACAGGAATTAGACGCTGACAGACCTTAGTGTTATTATTTTAGTGAAGACTCTTAAGTAAAGGTGAAAGTAAATGTCAATAAAAAAAATTGTAAAATACGGTGATGAAACACTTCGCCGTCACTCTAAAGAAGTTTCAAAAATATCAAAAAAAATTCAAACTCTCGTCCATGATTTGCTGGATACAATGTATGCACAAAACGGTGTCGGGCTTGCTGCACCTCAAATAGGTGAGAATTTAAGGGTTTTTGTTATTGATGTTTCATCCGGAAATCAGCCGCTTAATCCCATTGTTTTTATAAATCCAAAGATAATCAGTAAATCAGGTGCATGCAGCAGTTATGAAGGATGTCTGAGTTTCCCTGAGGCATATACGGATGTAAAAAGATATTCCGATGTAACGGTAAAAGCTTTGAATATACATGGCAAACCGTTTATTCTTGAAGGCAAAAACGGTAGTCTGCTGGCCAGAGCGATACAACATGAATTTGACCATCTGGATGGGATTCTGTTTATTGACCACTGCAGAAATAGATTTGAAGCAGATAGAATTCTGACAGAAAAAGGTCTTGAACCTGTTGAAGCTGATAAAATATTAGACGAGCCGGAACTAGATAAAGCACTGGAATCAATTCCTGCTAACCCCGGAGAAACAGTTGTTCCCGGAGTAGAAAATAAAGAGAAAAGCGGAGAATGAAAGTTGATTAATGTTGTTTATATGGCGACACCTGAAATTGCCGTTAACTGTTTGCAAAAGCTTTTAAATTTTAATGATATAAACATACAGGCGATAGTCACGCAACCTGACAGACCATCAGGCAGAGGTAACAAACTGACTGCGCCTCCGGTAAAGGAATTTGCTCTTAATCATGGCATAGAAGTTTTGCAAACAGAAGCATTAAAAAACGATGAGGCTGTTAAAAATAAATTAAGAGAATTAAATCCTGATTTTTTTATAACTTTTGCTTTCGGACAGCTTCTCACTCAGGAAATTTTGGATATTCCCCAAATTGCGACAATAAATTTGCATGCATCGCTGCTTCCTGAATACAGAGGTGCAAATCCGATTCAAAGAGCAATATATGATGGTAAACAGGAAACAGGAATTACAACAATGCTTACTGTGCTTGCTCTGGATGCAGGTGATATCTGTCTGCAGGAAAAAATTAAAATAACATCCGATATGACAGATAAAGAGCTGATGAACATAATAAGCGACAAGGCTCCTTTTATAATGTATCCTACAATAAAACAGCTGTATAATAAGATTTTGACTCCGCAAAAACAGGATGAGACAAAGGTTACAATCGCTAAAAAGTTTAAAAAAGAAGATGCAGTAATTGATTGGACAAAGTCTGCACAGGAAATTCACAATCAGGTTCGATCCATGACGACATGGCCTGTTGCTTGCACAACAATTAAAGATAAAAATGTTAAAATCTTAAAGACTTCGGTTCTGGATATTGACACTATTAATGAAAACTGCGGTGTAATAATTAATATATCTAAAGAAGGTATTGCAGTAACCGCAAAAAAAGGTATACTGTTAATACAGGAATTAAAGCCTGAAGGAAAAGCTCAAATGCCGGCTTATAACTGGACAAACGGGGCAAAGTTAAAAGCAGGCGATAACTTTAAATAAGGAGATTATATGTATTCAAGAGGCGTCAGAGGCGCAATTACAATAGAAGAAGACAATGCGGAATTGCTGGAAAAAGCCGCAGTAGAACTTTATTCAAAAATAATAGAAGCTAATGATATTAAAACAGAAGATATTTCGCACATAATTTTTACGCTTACAAAAGATATAAAATGTGCATTTCCGGCAAAGTTTATACGCCGAAATTTCAAAATCCAGTATGTTCCTCTTTTATGTGTAAACGAAATGGATATTGAGCCGAGTTTAAAGAAATGTCTTAGAATCCTTATGGTTATAAATACCGATAAAAAACAGGATGAAATAAAACATATTTATCTCGGAGCTGCAAAGATTCTGCGTTCTGATTTGGTCAATGAACAGCTATAAAACAGATTTTATTTTATCTTTATAAAAACCGACAATATCAATCAATGCATGCAATGTCAGTGCTGTGATTTCGACTTCCTGTTTCCACTTATTAAAAGAACAGTCTAACGGCAGTGCAACAAGCGGATTATTCGGGAAATCTCTGCATATTGACGGTCTGTTTTCGTAATCCGTACACAATCCGTCTTTGCCTAATTTCGGGCAGTAGTAAAAATACAAATCCTTGTCATTAAAATGTTCTCTTAAAAGCTTTACATAATCAGGATAAAGCTTTTGAGGCTCATCAAAAGAAGTATACGGAACAAAAATACTTACAAATTCTTTAGAAAATTTATCTCCGTTATCTGCTCTTTTTTTTAATTCTTCGTAAGAATATTCCGAGCTTGCCAGCTTACAGCAAGAAGAGCAGCATCCGCAGTTATAGCATTTTCTTCTTTCTTCGATTTTTTGTATTTTTTCAAGAATATCTTTAGAAATTTTGTTTTCAAGACAATCTATAGCTGCTTCCTGCCAGAATTTGTATCTGCAGCCGACGGGAAATTTTTGGAACAGTGTAATATTGTTAAAATTTATATCACAATCAGATTTACAGTGATTACAAAGAGAGGCTTTTTTTAAATTCATAAGCTGCTTGTCAATTGCAAGCTGAGCGTTGTGAAACAGTTCTTTATATATTTTTCTTGTATTAATTATTTCGTTTTGTAAGGTATTCATGGCTACAATATAGCACATACAGAGTAATTATTATAGAATAAATATTGAGGGTGGAGAAATGAAAAGAATTAAACAGTTATCAAGACAACTGATAAATCAGATATCGGCGGGCGAGGTAATAGAAAGACCGGCTTCCGTTGTAAAAGAACTTGTAGAAAATTCAATAGATGCGGGTGCTACACGTATTGAAGTCGAAATCAGCAAAGACTGCCTTTCTATAAGAGTTTCAGATAACGGTTCAGGCATTCATCCTGATGATATTGAGCTTGCTTTTTCAAAACATGCAACAAGCAAAATAGAAAATGCAGATGACCTTTTTGACATACATACAATGGGTTTTAGAGGCGAAGCACTTGCAAGTATAATATCAATTGCAAAAGTAATCTGTACTACAAGAACAAAAAATTTTGAAACAGGTACAAAAGTCGAATGTGAAGAATCCAGTGTAAAATCCGCCCCTGCTGCATGTGCAGTCGGAACTACAATGGAGGTTCAAGACCTTTTTTATAATACACCTGTCAGACAAAAATTCTTAAAATCGGAAAAAGTTGAACTGTCATATATTGCAGAAATTCTGCAAAGCATAGCAATAGCACATCCTGAGGTTTCAATTACCCTTATAAATGAAGGCAAAACACCTGTTAAAACATCCGGAAGCGGCGATTTATTGTGTGTACTGACAGAAATTTACTCGAATTCAATAGCAGGTGAGTTAAAAAAAATAAATAAGAAGGACGAACTGTCAAAACTTCATGCAACAGGATTCTGCTCTACACCTGATTTTACACGTTCTACAAAAAAATCCATTTACGTTTTTGTAAACAACAGAGTGGTAAAATGTCCTGTTATACTAAAAGCAATTGATACAGCATACAAAAATATGCTGCCTGCCGGGAAATACCCCTTTGTGTGCCTAAATCTTGAAATCCCGCCGCATGATGTTGATGTTAATGTTCATCCGACTAAAAAGGAAGTCAGATATAAAAATCCTAACCAGATATTCAATTTTATATATGGCTCTATTATTGATGCTCTGTCAAATTTCAAAACACAAAAAGCTGATACTGCAGATAATGCGGTTATTCCTTTTGGAAATTATAACTCATTAATTACTCAAAATATTGATGAAGAAAAAAATGACGACGATACTGTTTATGTAACAGATGAAAATATGGCGGAAATTAAGCAATCCAATGCCAGACAATTTGATTTAAACATACAGCAGATAGATTTAGACCTGCAAAAAACAGTACACGTTGAAGAAACAATAAACATCATCGGGCAGTATAGAAACACATATATTATATTTGAAGAAGACACGGAGCTAAAAATAGTAGATCAGCATATTGCCGATGAAAGATACATTTTTGAACAGCTTCAAGAGCATTTAAAACAAGAAAATATTTCATCGCAGCTGTTGTTGATATCTGATGTTATGAATCTGGAGCCTGCTGACATAAAATTGCTTGAAGAAAATGCAGGAAAACTGAAACGTTTCGGCTATGAAATACAAAAGGTTTCCGAAAATGAAGTAATATTTAAAAAAATTCCGCAGGTTATATCTCATATAAAAGTTAAGGATATTATGTCTGATATTCTGGAAAATCTGCATGGCGATTTGAATAATCTGGAAGAAAAAATGCTTGTTACTATGTCCTGTAAGGCTGCTGTTAAAGCAGGTACAGAACTTAACCTGTGGCAGATGGAAGAGCTTATAAAAAAATGGAAAACAACGAAAATGCCTTATACCTGCCCGCACGGGCGTCCTATAGTACATTCATTCAGTGAAAAAGAAATTGCCTCATTCTTCCATAGGACTGTATAGTTTCAAATTTCATCTATTATTACGATTCATATTTCTTTGCAATTCCTTATACTTTGGTTGTGGATACCAAAGAGAGGGATATAATTTTGGCAGTTAAAAAATCAAATTTGAAAACAAAAATACAGCAAAAGCCTGATTTGCGTGTTGCAGAGGTTCCTGAAAAACCTCTTACAAAGCCGTATAACGATATAGATTTAAATAACTGGAAAAATTATTCTCACGTATTGACTGATACACTTTGGGAGTTTCAATCCAGAGACAAAAGCAACGGTCATACTTATGATTACCATGGCAATTACATCCCTCAAATTGCGCAGCAGCTTTATGAAAGATTTACCAAAAAAGGTGATATAGTTCTTGATATGTTTTTCGGCTCAGGCACGTCAGGTATAGAAGCTGTTAATATGGGCAGAAGATGCATCGGAGTTGAGCTGAAACAGGAACTTGTCGATTATGTCAGCAATAAATTTGAACCTAAAACCCTTGTAACTGATGTGAACATTATCTGCGGAGACAGTGCTTCTTCTGATATCGGTGTAAAAATACAGGACAGGCTTGCTGTAATGGGTGCTGATAAGGCACATTTTTTAGTGCTTCATCCGCCTTATGACGATATTATTAAGTTTTCGGATAAAAAAGAAGATTTATCTAACTGTGCAACAACAGAAGAATTCTATGATTTGTTCGAAGAAGTTGCAAGAAACGGTTATGAACAGCTAGAAAACGGCAGATTTGCAGCTCTTATTATCGGAGATAAATATGCTAAAGGCGAATATTATCCCTTAAGTTTTGGCTGTATGGAGAGAATGAATCGTGCAGGTTTTATTACAAAGGCTGTTATAGTAAAAAATATAGAAGGCAATGAAAAAGCTAAAGGGAAACAGGCAAATCTGTGGAGATACAGAGCACTTTACGGAGGTTTTTATATATTTAAACACGAATATATCATGGTTTTTCAAAAGCCGCTAAGAAAGCATAAATCCTAATTTTCCGCATTATTACTTTTCTCAATGAACTTTGCTGCGAATACACCTGCTTCAAATAACAGCCATGTGGGAATACCCAGCATAAGCTGACTTATAATATCAGGCGGTGTGAAAATTGCAGCAAGTATAAGTATCCCAACTATTATATAGGGTCTGAGGTATTCAAGCATTTTTACGTTTATAAAACCGAATTTTACGCACGCAAGCACTATAAGCGGTATCTGAAACATGAGTCCGAAGGCAAGCATCATTCCGGCGGATAAATTTATAAAACTTTCCAGCCCGAGAGTTGCTTCAATCTGTGTTGTAGAAAATGCTGCTGAAAAATTCATTATCAGAGGCATTATAAGGAACATACAAAAACATGCTCCTGCAGTAAATAGAAATGAAGCAAGCACAACAATCCAATCCATAAATATTCGTTCCTGCTCATATAAAGCAGGCAGAATAAATTTTCTCACCTGTAAAACAATATAAGGGAATGCCAATATAAAAGCTATTACAAGCCCTGCTTTGAGTTGAATTATAAAGACCTCCATAGGTGAGAAATAATGCAGTTTTGTAATGTTTTCAGGCAGAGAGTTTTTTATCAAAAGGTCAATGAATTTGGGTGCAGCATAAAAACCCGCAGGCGAAATAATAACAACAGCGAGTATCGATTTTATCAGCATTGTTCTTAACGCTTCCAGATGCTGTATAAACGATTCTTCCTGTTTACAGGAATTTGTTATATCTTTTTGTGTCATTTTAAAGTGACTTCTGATTCTGACTTTGTATCGGCATTAGACTCGGCTTCTGCTGCTTTTTGTGCGTTTTCGGCAAGCTCCTGAGCTTCTTTCTTTAATGTTTCTTTTGCATTCTTAAACTCATAAGCAGCTCTGCCCATTGCTTTTGCAAGCTCCGGAATTCTCTTTGACCCGAAAAGTAAAAGTATCACAACAAGTATTAAAAATATTTCTGTAAAACCTATAGACATAACCTTCTCCTATTTTATATTTATTTTATATTATATCTGACTTTGCTTATTTATGGAAACAATTTCTATAGCGTGAACCGGACAAATATTTTGACAGGCACCGCAGCCTATACATTTTGCAGGGTTGTATACAGGCTCTTGACCTTTTTTAAACTCAATTGCGCCTTTTGGACAAATATTAGCGCACTGTCCACAATTTGAACAGATATTCCTATCAAATTTTACAAGTCCTATTCTGATGTTCTGTTTTTCAGCAAGATTCATTTTCTTTATGGCGCCCGTAGGACAAATATCAGAACAATTTTTGCAGTTGTAGTCGCATTTTCCTTTTGAAAAATCTATGTGTATTGTTTCGTAATCAGCATTCGGCTTTTTCAGAATATTGCCTTTACAATGTTGGATGCACAGTCCGCAATTTGTACATTTTTGTGCAAAGTCCTCGGGAGAGCCCGCACCCGGAGGAAGAATCGGTCTGTTTTTGAAAGATTCAATTACTGTTTTTGTAATATCTTTGCCTTTTGCAAGAATACTTGCAGCAATTACAAGAACAACACCCGTTGCTATAAAATTTCTTCTTGATGGTTCGAATCTGATTGTGTTTGCTGCACGTGTTTTTTGTATACCGAATAAAATTCCCTGTCCGGGACATTTTGCGATACACTTCATACAGCGTATGCATCTTTCATTATCGAGATACATTTCACGTGAATCTATCGCACCTGTTGGACACTCTTTTTCACATTGACCGCAATTTTTGCAAATATCAGGAGATATATACATCCTGTAAAGTCCGAATTTTGAACATAAACCAAGAATTGTTCCGACCGGACAGACTGTTGTACAAAATATTCTGTTTTTCCAAACTACAAGTACAATCAGTATCACAAGAGGTATAAATGTATACAATGATGCTTCTTTGTAATGAACAAAGCCGGTAATTATGTTTCCGAAATTTGAATACGGATCAACATATCTGAATATCGCATTAATACCGGAAAAAATACTGGCAATTACTATTGCAAGTACAATATATCTTATATAATAAAAATTTTGTGTTTTACCGCTTTTCCTTCTGAAAACAGAGCCAATTATATCCTGCAAAATTCCTAAAGGACAAAAGACAGAGCAGTAGAAACGACCAAATGCAAATGCCAGTAAAATATTTACCAGTACTACAGCAAGTGTGATTGTTGAAAAATTAACAATAAGTTTTGCAAAAGCAGGTGCAAAATTAAACTGCATAATATACGCAGCAGGTTTAAAACTGCTTATGAAAGCAGCCAGAATAATTACAAAGAATAAAGCTGTAGTGCCCAATCTTATCAAATAGGGCTTTTGGTTGCCTCTGAAATTTTTAAACATATTAAACGCCTTTGAGCTGCCTGTATTCTTTATCTACTATTTCAAGCAGAGCAGGAATATCAAGCTGCTGCGGGCATTTTGTTTTACACAGTCCGCATTTTATACATTTGTCAGCTCTTTCTGATTCTTTCAATGCTTCATAATGACTGATAAATCCTGTTTTACCCATGCCTGTCGTGTCCTGTTTATATTGATTATAAACAGAAAAAATGCTTGCAATATCGACTCCCACAGGACATTCGCAATATCTGCATGTTGTGCAACCTATTGCCTGTGTCTTTAAATGTGCAGCTATTGCTCTGTCATAGATTTCATTTTCCTCTTTAGACAGTGGAGTGAGATTTGTAAAAGTTTTTATATTGTCTTCCAGATGTTCTGGTAGTGTCATACCGCTGAGCATAGTTAAAATACCGTCTAATCCTGCTAACCATCTGAAAGCCCACGACGCTGCACTGGCATTTGGATTGTAATCTTTCAATATTTTTTCAGCTTCAGGTTTTAAATTTGCAAGAGCACTTCCTCTTAATGGTTCCATGATAATAATGGGAAGCTTTGCTTTTCTTGCAATTTCATATTGTTCTTTGCCTCTGCATGCCTTCCAATCCAGCCTGTTTATTTGAAGCTGAACAAACTCCCACTTGTCATAATAATCAATTATTTCCTGCAGCAATTCCGGTGTATCGTGGTGTGAAAATCCGAGATATTTGATTTTTCCTTCTTTTTTCATTTTTTCAAGAAACGGAATCACATTGTATTTTTTTGTATTCTCCCAGTTATGTTTGTTCAGACAGTGTACAAGATAAAAATCAAAATAATCTGTCTGACATCTTTTTAGTTGCTCGTTGAATATTTTTTCTACATCTTCTTCTTGTTCAAGCATCATCACCGGCATTTTTGTTGTAAGGTTGAACGATTCTCTGTCATATTTTTTTAGGGCATCCCCCATTGCTTTTTCGCTTTTGCCCCCCATATACATATAAGCTGTATCATAATAATTTATACCTGCATCAATTGCTCTTTGCACCATTTTCTTATTTAAAGAATCATCTATTGCTCCGCTTGCTTTTGTAGGCAGTCTCATTGCACCAAAGCCCAGCATAGATATATTAAGATTCTTGAATTTTGTTGTAGTAATAAGTGATGAAGACGATTTTTCAGCAGGTGTATTAAATGTGCATACGCTTAACAAAACTGCGCCGCCTGCCGCTAATAAAGAACTTTTGATGAACTCTCTTCTATTCATATTTTCCTCAATTGATTTTTTCAATACCATTTATTATAATCTATCATCTAATAGCTGCTCTAAGTCAAGTTTTTTTATATTTTTTGATGTTCAAGAATATTGTTTGTGAGGTTTCGAGCTGCGCTGCAGGTCAGCGGCAGTTAGAGGGAAATGGTTTCAAGTCTGAACCGGCGGTAACTCTGGCATCAGATAAGATAATAATAAATTAGCCATGTGGTTTATTGTAAATTAACCTTATGGTTATAGAAAATTGAGTGATTATATTAATAATATTATTATGAGGTGAGGCATATATGTTAAACAAACTTTCCGCACAGGATTTAACAAATAAAGGATTGATGCAGAGTTCAAATATTGAAAGAGTGAACTTTGATAAAAAAAATCCCTATGCAGCGATTGATAAAAAACTTTTAATCGATGAATCCAGCATATCCGGCGAAGCTATGAATTTGTATCAAAAAGATCTTGATATAAAAAAATTTACTTCACTGGCATTGTCCGATCCTGATAATTTAAGCCACAATTCACTTGTAGCGGAAAATGTTTTTGCTCTGCAAGATGATGATTTTGAAAATAAAATTATTGAGGGTATTTTTAATAACCGGAATTTTTTAAATGATTTGTTTGGCTAAATCTTATTTATTGATTTAAGGTAGTGTATGGAAAATGCTGATTTAGAAAATGTTTCCGGATTATCAGGTGTGTCTTTTAATGATGACAATATTTCCGGAGATAGAATTAAACGTGCCTATGAAATGTATGAAATGGGGCGTTATACAGAAGTTCTGGCAATGACGGAAGCAGATTCTCAAATTTCTTCAAGCGGATACGGGCAGGTACTGATAGGGAATTGTTACCGCTCTTTGAATGACAAAGAAAAAGCGATTTCTCATTGGAAAAAAGCAGTTGAGATATCTCCGTTAGAATATTCTGCATATATAAATATTGGAAATGAGCTATATAAAGACGGTAAAATTAGTGAAGCAATTTATAACTGGCAGCTGGCCTGTACAATAATGCCGGAAAATCCGACTGTTAATTTAAACCTTGCAAATGCTTATAATCAAAAAAACAGCAGAATAAAAGCAACTAAATATTTTGAAAAATATCTTCAGTATGAGAAAAAGATTAATACACCGGAATATTTTAAAGTAAAGCAGGTTTTAGTAAATTTAAAAGCTAAAGTTGATTTTTATGCACGAAAAGTTGAAGAGTTTAAATTGCAGCGTAATTTAAAAGGTATTGCAGCGCTATATCTCAAAATGATTGCAACTTATGCAAATCTGCCGGCAATTTATGCTAATATTGCTGAGATTTTCTTTTTTGACAAAAATTACGAAAAAGCACTGGAATTTTATCTGGTAGTTTATTTAAATTATCCTTATTCGACAAAAATTATTCTTGAAATTGCTAATTTGTATTTAATTTTAGGAAAAAACTCATACGCTTATGTATATTACAAAAGAGCAATTGATTTACTTCCCGAGGGAACATCTTACTATTCAAAAGTAAAATCAAAAATTGCATCTCTTTCTTTTGTTTTAAATGATGCGGAAATTGTAGATTCACACTTACAAAAAGCACGGGATGCCGAAGCTGACAATGATTATGAACTGGCTATTGATGAATATGAAAATTATATGCTGCTTACAGAGTCAGAAAATCCGGATATAAAACAGTTAATTGATAAATACAAACTTTTTGTCAATCCGGAACCTTTTGTTATAAATGTTTTATATAACCAGATACCGGACTTAATGAACAGAAAAAAATTGCATGCCTGCGTTGAAGTTTGTGATAGAATTATGTTGCTCGGTCAAGGACATACAAAAGAAGTTATGTATGCGATGAAATGCAAAGCTGAGTGTCGTCGTATTATTGTTGCAAGAGAACAATTTGGTGTTTAAATTACTAAAAAAAATTTTTTTTAAACATATTTTAAGACGCAAATACTATCGTACAGGTCATTGTATTGGCTGCGGTGAGTGCTGCAGACAAATATATGTCAGGCATGTAAAAAATGTTGTTCAAACAGAAGAAGAATTTGAAAAACTAAAGTTATTACATCCTTTTTATACATATTTAAAGGTAATAGGAAAAGATGATATAGGACTTATATTTGAATGTCAAAATCTTGATATTGCAACAAACAAGTGTAAAATACATAAGAAACGACCGGGAATATGCAGAAGATATCCTGTTGAAGAAATATTTATGATGGGTGGCGAACTCGGGAAAAACTGCGGTTATAAATTTACTCCAATTGAATCTTTTGAGGAAGTTTTTAAGAGTTTACAAAAATGAGCGTATAACATTCAACAATATTTTATGCACTTTTACATTGTGTATTCTTAAAATATTAACGCCATTTTCTATTAGTTTTTGAGATACATTAACAGTTGCGGCATCAAGATTTTCAATATCATCACTGTTTATTGTTTCTTTTAGAAAGTTTTTTCTAGAATGCCCGACAAGTATAGGGCATTCCAGAGTAGTAAATTCTTTCAATCTATTTATTATTTCAAAATTTTGTTCTGTTGTTTTTCCAAATCCAATACCCGGATCTATAATAATTTTTGATTTATCAATATTATTAGCAAGCAAATAATCTATCTTTTTTTGAAAATAATCATATATGGTATCCGCAACATCTTTGTATGCGGTATTATTTTGCATAATATCAGGGGTACCTTTAGAGTGGTTTAAAATTATCGGACATTGAAAATCTTTTATTACATTAATCATATTATTATCCCATTCAAGAGCAGAAACATCATTTATGATATCAATGCCGGTTTTTAATGCAGCAAGTGCGGTTGATGAATTTCTTGTATCTATACTTATTATAGTATTTTTATCAAATTTTCTTATTTCTTCAATTACCGGAAGAACTCTTTGAATTTCTTCTTCAGACGAAATTTTATTTGAATACGGTCTTGTTGATTCTCCGCCTATATCAATAATGTCAGCACCTTGTTGCACCATAGTTTTAAAGTGTTCAATTGCTTTTTCTTTTGTGTAGTAACTTCCTCCGTCAGAAAAAGAATCTGGAGTTATATTTAATATCCCCATAATAAGAGGACGGTTTTTCCAGCTAATTTGTATATCCCTGACAATTAACGGTTCAAGTTTATCCGGTGACAATAAGTTTTTTATTTGTTCACTTAGTATTGAGAGCTTCAATGGCTGAAATTTAAGTTTTTCGGAAATTTTATGCAGCTGATTTACACTTCCGCTTAAAATGCAATCGGATAATTCAACTTTTCCTGTGATTACATCTCTGTGCACTGCACAATCAGTGCCGGATGAAAGTGCTGTTTGTTTTATGATATTAGCCTGCGCACAGCTTAGATCACATATTTTGATGCTTTTAAATTTATGTTTTTCTGCGGCTTTATTTATATAAGACTTATCGAAACCAATAGTTTCAAGATCTTTTTTTCTGCAATCTACAATTTTTATTTTGAATTTATATTCCATTGCTATAATTTAACACAAAAAAGCGGTGTAATTTACACCGCTTTTTTATTATATATTATTATTAATTAAATAACATCAAGAACAGCAGAAGCTAACTCTATAACAGCTTTTTGTTCTTTTTTCTTTTCTCTGAATTCAAGCATATCAGATTTGCCGTTGCCGTCTTTATCTACAGAAAGAGCTGCGCCTGTCGTCGTAAGACCAACAGCAGAACCTACTGCCTGGACTGTTCTTTTCGTCAAGTTTTCTGCTTTTTTAGTAACAAATTCAGCAGAATCTTTTGCCGCATTGACGCCTTTTTCCGAAAATGCATTAAGTTTGTTCATAAGATAATCAAAAGTTTTATAAGAATATTTTTTAAATTTACTTAAATTCTCGCTATTAGCAGCTTTATTCTTCAAAAATTCAGAAGCCTGTCCTAATTTATTGCCGAATTTTGAAAATAATTTTTGGACTAAAGGTTTATCTTTAACTAAATAGAACCCCTTGCTGGCTGTTCCTCTGGAAAGTAATGTACCAGTAGCCAGGGTAATAAGCGAAAGGGCAAAAGTTTTTAAAGGTCCTTGAATTTTGCTGTCAGGATTGACCTCAATTTTTTCAACAATTCCTTTTATTTCTTGAAGTTTATCTTCATCAAGATTTTTTAAATCTGTAGATTTGATAACCTGTGCGGCATCAGACATCAATTCTGTATTTCTGTGGTCCTTTTTAAATGATGGTCTGATTGGTGTTGAGTTAACAGATGTAGTAGATTGAATCATTTGACACACTCCGAGACTTTACTTACTTACATATTTATATAAGTATAATAAAAAAAATAATTGCCTAAATTTCAGTCAAATGTTAAAAATTTGTAACATTCATTCGTATTTTGTTTATTAATTATACTACAAATTTCTAAGATTTTCCATATTATAAAAAAAAAGCTGCTAAGCAGCTTATACTTCATAATCTTGGGAGGAGATTTGGGGATTTGTACATGTATATTAATTCATTATTGTGAAAATGTTTACTATTTTAATCGTAATTTTAATAAAAATTTACATTCACTTTAAAAGCATGTACATTTTATGATAATAATTATTTTTTCTTTTTAGGAGAACTTACTGCTTTATCAGTTCGAAGGTTTGCAGAGCCTTGTATGCGTTTTACTGAAATTACTTCGGGAATTGATTGTAATTTTGAGATAACACCTTTTAATCTGTTAATATTGTCTACTTCGATGCCCATTTCAATTATTCCGATTTTTTTTGCGGGATTAGACTTAATATTTGCATAAGCAATATTTGTGTTGCAATTTGTCAGCTCTATCATGATATCTTTTAGTATGCCCATTTTGTCCTGAACATCAATTCTTATCGAGGCAACATAAGTTTTATTAAGACCTTTGTCTGCCCATTTTATGTCAATCATTCGTTCTTCAGGTACATTATCCAAAGAAGCACAATCAACCCTGTGTATAGATACACCTTTGCTTCTTGTTACAACGCCTACAATCGGTTCCCCTGGAACAGGAGTACAGCATTTTGCAAAATAATAAAGCATTCCTTCCAGTCCGACGATGTCATTTTTGGATTTTCTTGTCTTAGTATGTGAAACAATTGATTGTTCTGAATCATTGTCAGATTTTTTTATTCGATTTGTTATTTTATTTACTGTAGTTTCACCATATCCGAGTGCAGCAAGCAAATCATCTACGCAGGAATAATTCATTGATTCGGCTATTTGTCTCAATTCCTGTGTCTTTACAAGTTCATCAAGCTTGGCTTTTCCGATTTCAGCCTCAAGCATGTTATGACCGATATTGATATGCTCTTCTCTCTTATTCTTTTTGTACCATTGTTTTATTTTGGACTGTGCGAGTTTTGTAACTACAAAATTGAGCCAATCAAGTCTCGGGGCTGGAGTTTTTGATGTCATAATTTCGACGATATCACCATTGTGAAGTTTTGTGCTTAAAGGACAAATTCTGCCGTTCACCAGTGCGCCTGTTATTCTGAATCCTACATCAGTATGTATTCTGAATGCAAAATCTACAGGAGTAGCATCTTTTGGCAGGTCTATAACATCTCCCATTGGTGTAAATGCAAAAACCTGATCAGAAAATAAATCCAATTTTACACTTTCTACATACTCGCTGGCTGAAGAAACGTCCTTCTCCATTTCTGCAAGTTTTCGCATCCAGGAAAATTTGATATCAGTATCTGCATTTGCTTTTTGTGAACCTTTTTCTTTATATTTCCAGTGCGCAGCAACACCGTATTCTGCAACCTGATGCATTTCGTGAGTACGTATCTGTACTTCTATCGGTTTTGATTTCGGTCCGAGCACAGATGTATGCAAAGAACGATACATATTGCTTTTTGGCATTGCAATATAGTCTTTAAACCTTCCCGGAATGGGTTTGAACTGTGAGTGTATTATCCCGAGAACTTCATAGCATTCGTTTACATTGTCTACTATTACTCTTACTGCAGAAATATCATATAATTCATGAAATGCTACATTTTGCCGTTTCATTTTTGCATAAATTGAATAATAATGCTTTGAACGACCGGAAATAGCTGCTTTGATTTTATGTTGTTTTAAAAGCTGGCTTATTTTATCAATAACGATCTGAATCGTTGCATCTCTTTCAGCTTTTTTTAGTGCTACAAGCTGTGCAATTTCAAAATATTTTTCAGGATTTAAATATCTTAAAGATAAATCTTCCAGCTCAGCTTTGATTTTACCGATACCGAGTCTGTTTGCAAGCGGTGCAAAAATATCCAGAGTTTCCTGCGCAATTTTTTGCTGTTTTGCTGCTGCCATATAATTAAGTGTTCTCATATTATGAAGCCTGTCAGCAAGTTTTAAGAATATAACTCTGACATCATTTGCCATAGCTATAAACATACGTCTAAAGTTTTCTGCCTGCCTTTCTTCTTTTGATTTAAACTGGTATTTGCCCAGTTTTGTTACACCCTGAACAAGATTAAGAACATCTTCGCCGAATTTTTCTTTAATAGTTTCGGGAGATGTGCCGGTATCTTCAATAATATCGTGCAGCAATGCAGCAATTATTGTATGTTTATCCATCATAAGATCTGTTAGAATTTTTGCAACTTCCACCGGATGGATAATATATGGCTCTTCGCTGATTCTGTATTGTCCGGCATGTAATTTTGCAGCAAAAATAAAAGCATCTTCAATTTCTTTTATGTCTTTAGACGGTCTGTGCTGGGATTCGAGCATTTCTTTTAAAGGCGCAAATATGCTAAAGTCCGGCTTTGTATCATTGTTAGTTTCATTAACTGAATCTGTTTGATTCACTGTTTCATTTGAATCAATATTTATGTCAGTTTGCAGGGACAGTTCTATATTATCATTACTATTTTCATTATTGTCAGTCATAGTTTATTATTGTACACTTTTAAATAGCACTTAACAAGAGGTTTGTGGTGGATTCTTTTTACAGTATACAAGACAGCGGTGTGTTATTAAGAATAAAAGCTGTACCCAATTCATCCAAAAATGAGGTATTTGGAATAATAGGTAATGCACTGAAAATTAAAATAAAAGCCCCTGCTGTTGAAAACAAGGCGAATGATGAGCTGGTAAGATTTCTGGCGAAACTTCTGAAAGTGCCAAAATCATCTGTGATAATAAAATCAGGAGATACTTCAAAGTTAAAAACTCTTTATATATCAGATTGTACTATTGATAAAATTAAAGATGTTTGTGCTAATATTGTTATATAAATTATAAAAGGGATTGCTTATGATAACAACTATATTCTGGATAATACAAATAATTTCTTCACTGCTTTTAATTTTACTTGTTATGATACATTCTCCTAAAGGTGATGGAATTGCAGGCATTGGCGGTGCATCACATGTTTTTGCCTCACAAAAGAATGCTGAATCAGGTCTGAATAAACTTACTATGTGGGTTGCTATAGTATTTTTTGTTTCCACTTTCATAGCAGGTTTTAATATTTTCGGTTAATTAATATATTTTATTTGATGAGATTTTCCTTTTTATGAGAGATTCTTATCACAAAATAATTTAAATTATTACGTGCTATAATTTTAATAATATGAATGGTTTAACTTATCAAGACGTAGTTGCACAGATTAAAGACCGGCTGGATATTGTAGATGTAGTCTCAAAATATGTTATCCTTAAAAAGTCTGGTGGAAATTACTGGGGCTGCTGTCCTTTTCATAATGAAAAAACTCCATCTTTTAGCGTAAGTCCGTCAAAACAGATTTACAAATGTTTTGGCTGCGGTGAAGGCGGGGATGTATTGAGTTTTTTAATGAAAATTAATAATCAATCTTTCCACGAAGTTGTAAAAGAACAGGCTGAAATTCTCGGAATAGAGCTGCCAAACAATTTTGAGAAAAAAGATAATAAAGATGTAAAAGAGCAAATATATAAATGCATGCAAGATGCTGCAAAATTTTATCAGAACAACCTTTTGGATAACAAAAACTCTGAAGCCTATAGATATATATCAGGCAGACAAATAAATGATGAAAATATACAAACCTACATGCTCGGTTTTGCTCAGAATTCCTATGAAAGTCTTCAGCAGCATTTCAACGGTAAATATAGTGATGAGATTTTAGAAAAAGCAGGACTTATAATCAAACGTGAAAATAAACCGGGTTATATAGACAGGTTCCGTAACAGGATAACAATTCCGATTTTTGATGAAAAAGGGCATATAGTTGCTTTTGGAGCACGAGCAATTGAAGCGGGGCAAAATCCAAAATATCTGAATTCACCTGACACAATTGTTTACAATAAAAGTAATATATTATACGGTTTGTATCAGGCAAAAGAGTCAATAAAAGAAAATGACTCGATAGTAATTATGGAAGGATATTTTGACGTTATTTCCGCACAGGTAAACGGTGTAAAAAATGCAGTAGGTGCGTGCGGAACTGCACTTACGGAAAATCATGTCAGGTTGATATCCAGATACACCCAATCACGCAGAATATATTTGGCTTTTGATACTGATAAAGCCGGACAAATGGCAACTAAAAGAGGTGCGGATGTAATTAAAGAGGCATTTGCAGGCTTAGGCAATATCAAACAGTTTGATGAAAGTTTTTCTGCGATTGCTGAATCTTCAGATAGATATTCTTGCGAATTACGTGTCGTTGTTCCTCCGGAAGGAAAAGACCCTGATGAATTTATAAGAGAAAACGGTGCGGATGCATACAAAGAAATACTTCTGCAGGCACCCTTGCTTGTTGATTTTCAAATAGACAGTGTTTTAAAATCATACAAAAAAGGGATGTCGCCCGTTGAAAAAAACGCCATTGTAAAAGATGTAATACCTTATCTGACAGAAATAAATAATAATATTGTCAGAGATGAGTATACAAAAATTGTTGCAACACGCCTGGACATTGAACAAAAGACTCTTCAAACAGAGTTAATAAATGCAATGAGAAATGGTGATGTATACACTTATTTCCCAAAAAGTAAAGATAATAATGATATTGCACCAATTGTAAAGAAATCTTTAAATATTTCAGAAAAAGCGCAAAAAAATTTATTGTCGATGTATTTAGTAAATGGAAGTACCTATAGTGTTCAAACCCTAAGTAATATTTTAAAAGACGTAGATTTTACAAATGATACGTTAATAATTGTAAAAAATACAATTGACAAATTGTCCCAACGGATAAATAATGTTAAAGAATTAATCGAGACCCTGTACACAGAATTTGCCGAGGACTATGAAGTCAAAGATATTATAACAGATTTAATATACTTATCTGATAGTTTTAAAAGTTTATCAGACAAAGATTTTAAAATAGCAATAAGTGAAAATATTGAAACTATTAACGCTTTCAAAGAAAAAGAGATAAAAACTCATATACGTTCGCAGTATAAAGAAGTAAATGACGACGAAATAAAGGCTATTGAACAGCAAATTCAATTAAAAGAATTTTTAAAAAATAAAAGCAAGCTAAGAACTGGAGACAATTAATGAGCAGAAAAAGAATGTCAGACAAATCACTGGTAAGTATAATTGATGAAGATGAACTTCAAAATGACGATACAACCGGTGATGATTTATTTAGCGAACCCGAAACTATAACAACTGACAGCATTGATGTAATTATAGGCAAATCAAGTTCAGTTGCAACAGATGAAATTTATATGCAATCATCAGATGATATGGATTCTGAAGAGGATGACGAACAACAGATATCTGTTCCAAGAGGTGTTTCTCTTGATGATCCCGTAAGAATGTATTTAAGAGAAATCGGTCGTATTAAATTACTAACTGCCGATGAAGAAATTGATTTAGCAAGAAAAATTATACAGGGCGGCAATGTTGGTGCAATTGCAAAAAGAAAACTTGTACAGGCAAACTTAAGACTCGTTGTTTCTATTGCAAAAAAATATGTAGGAAGAGGTATGCTTTTCTTAGATTTGATTCAAGAAGGAAATCTTGGTTTAATAAGAGCAGCCGAAAAATTTGACCACGAAAGAGGTTACAAATTTTCTACCTACGCAACATGGTGGATAAGACAGGCTATAACAAGAGCTATTGCGGATCAAGCCCGTACAATACGTATTCCTGTCCATATGGTTGAAACTATCAATAAACTCAAGAAAGTTACAAGAAAACTTGCTCAGGAACTTTCAAGAAAGCCGACAGAAGATGAACTGGCTCAAGAAATGAACATTTCTATTTCTAAACTGAGAGAAATTATAAAAGTAGCTCAAGAGCCGCTTTCACTAGAAACTCCTATCGGGAAAGAAGAAGATTCCAGACTGGGTGATTTTATTGAAGATAAAGATGCGGATGCTCCTGTAAAAACAGTAGCTCATGAACTTTTGAGAGAAGATCTCGCAGAAGTTTTAAGCGGTCTTTCACCCCGTGAAAGAGATGTTTTAAGGCTCAGATTTGGCATGGATGACGGTAGACAAAGAACTCTTGAAGAAGTTGGACAATTGTTCGGAGTTACAAGAGAACGTATCAGACAAATCGAAGCAAAAGCCTTGAGAAAGTTAAGACATCCAAACAGAAGTAAACGTTTAAGAGAATATGTTGAAGTTTAAATAACAATTTCAAAAGAAAAAAGAGTTAATGAATTTTCATTAACTCTTTTTTTGCAAAAAATTTGTCGGAGTGAAACCTCGCTTGTACCCGAGGACATCCTGAGCGTACGGCGTTGTTAATCTTTATACTGCACGGAGATACAAAGTATCTCCGTGCAGTGATGAAATTTTAGAAAAAAATTTCGAAACGGAATACCAAACCTTACGAACGCCAATAATCCCAGACGTAGTTGAAGTCAGTTGTCTATATGAAATTATTTTTCGAGAACAGGTTTCAGATATTGACCGGTATACGAATTTTTACATTTAATTATTTCTTCCGGTGTGCCTTCAAAAATAACATTTCCACCATCACTTCCTCCTTCCGGACCCAGGTCAATAATATGGTCTGCAATTTTTATCAAATCCATATTGTGTTCAATAATAAGTATTGTATTGCCTGCGTCTGCAAGTCTATTAATTATTTTAATAAGTTTATCAAGGTCATACCAGTGTAGTCCTACTGATGGCTCATCAAGAAGATAAAGTGTTTTACCTGTAGCTTTTTTATTAAGTTCGGAGGCAAGCTTGATTCTCTGGGCTTCTCCTCCTGATAATGTAGTTGCACTCTGCCCTAATTTTATGTATCCTAATCCAACATCGTAAAGCGTTTTTAGTCTGCTTTTAATTTTGGGAATATTCTCAAAAAAGACATAAGCTTCCGCAACCGTCATGTTTAATACATCTGATATTGTCGCACCTTTATATTTTACTTCGAGGGTTTCTCGATTGTATCTCTGACCTTTGCATACATCACATTTTACATACACATCGGAAAGAAAATTCATCTCAATTTTTATTAATCCGTCACCTTTGCATGCTTCACACCTTCCGCCTTTAACATTGAAACTAAATCGTCCAGGCTTGTATCCTCTCACCTTTGCCTCATTTGTCATTGCATACAATTCTCTAATATATGTAAATACATCAGTATATGTTGCCGGATTGGAGCGGGGAGTCCTGCCTATAGGCGATTGATCAATATCGATAATTTTATCAATATTTTCAAATCCAAGGATTTCATCCACACCCTGTGGTTTTGGTTTATTGCCTCTTAGTTTATGGATTGCATATTCGTGTATCAAATCCTGCATTAAGGTCGATTTCCCCGAGCCGGATACTCCTGTAAGCGCAACTATTTTTCCTAAAGGAATATCAACATTTATGTTTTTAAGGTTGTTTAGATGTGCATTTCTTACTCTTAAAAATTCACCGTTACCTTCCCGTCTATTTATAGGAACAGGTATTCTTTTTGTGCCGCTTAAGTACTGACCCGTTATAGATTCTTTTACCTGTTTGATTTCTTCAAGTGTGCCTCTGGCAACTATTTTTCCCCCGTGCACACCGGCTCTCGGTCCTATATCTACTATGTAATCCGCATTTTTCATTGTATCTTCATCGTGTTCTACAACAATAAGAGTATTCCCGAGATTCCTTAAACGAAGAAGTGTTTTTATCAACATATCATTGTCTCTTTGATGCAAACCGATTGACGGTTCATCAAGAACATACAATACTCCTGTCAGACCGCTTCCTATTTGCGTTGCAAGTCTGATTCTCTGGGCTTCGCCGCCGGAGAGAGTTAAGGACATTCTGCTGAGGTTTAAATATCCTAAACCTACATCAAGCAAAAATTTCAAACGGGCTCTGACTTCTTCTAAAATTTGTTTTGCAATCTTCATCTGGTAATCAGACAATTCCAAAAACAAATCAGAAAAGAATTTAAAACTTTCTGTAACCGGCATTTCACACACTTCGTGGATATTTTTTCCGTTTATAGTAACAGCTAGAATATATGGTTTTAACCTTGCGCCATGGCAGTCTTTGCAAGGGGTTAGTTTCATATATTTCTGGATTTCTTCTCTCCAGTATTCTCCGCCGGATTCATTGTATCTTTTTTCAAGAAAAGGAATGACTCCCCAGAATTTCATTTTGTGGTTTTCGTATCTGTTTGTACCAAAGTGTTTTACCCGGATATTGATTATATCATCTCCGCCATAGAGTATAATATGCTGTTCTTTTTCCGTTAATTCTTCAAATGGTTTGTTTAAATCTATGTTGTAATGTGAAGAAACAGAATTTAACACATCATCGTAATACGAAGTGGTCGTCTTGCTCCAGGGATATATTGCACCTTGTTTTATTGATTTTTTTCTGTCCGGCACTACTAAATCCGGATCTACTACAAAATCATACCCGAGTCCGGAGCAGGTAGGACAGGCTCCGTAAGGGCTGTTGAAGCTAAAACTTCTCGGAGAAAGTTCTTCGAAGCTTAAGCCGCACTTAGGACACGCAAGTTTTTCAGAAAAGATAAGCTCTTTATCCCCTATAACATCCACAGTCATAAGTCCGTTTGCTTTTTTTAGCGCAATCTGAGCGCTGTCTGCTATTCTTGATTTTGCACTTTCTTTTACGACTATTCTGTCAACTACAACATCTATATTGTGCTTTTTATTTTTTTCAAGTTTGATATTTTCAATATCGTCTTCATCAAGATTATAAACTTGTCCGTCAACTCTTGTTCTGATAAAACCTTCCTGCTTAAGGTCATTAAGCAGTGAGGAATACTCACCTTTTTTGCCCCTTACCACCGGTGCTATAATTTGTATCTTAGTTCCTTCGGGGAGTTTTAAAATCTTGTCAACAATTTCATCAATTGATTGCGGTTTTATTTCATCTCCGCACTGCGGACAATGGGGCGTGCCTATGCGTGCATATAGCAATCTCAGGTAATCATAAATTTCTGTAACGGTACCGACTGTAGAACGGGGATTGTTTGATGTGGATTTCTGGTCTATTGATATAGCAGGCGAAAGCCCTTCTATATATTCAACGTCAGGTTTGTCCATTTGTCCTAAGAATTGTCTTGCATAAGTTGAAAGGCTTTCTACATATCTTCTTTGCCCTTCTGCAAAAATCGTATCAAAAGCAAGAGAACTTTTCCCTGAACCTGATACCCCCGTAAATACAATCAGCTCATTTTTGGGCAATTCTAAATCTATATTTCTCAAATTGTGCTGGTTAGCACCTTTTATTATAATTTTGTCATTCATAACTATAATCAGTTTACTGAATATATGAAACGATATCCCTGTATTTTTATAAGGATATTATTTCACAATATTTAAAGTTATTCAAATTAATTTGTTCAAAAGAACAGGTCTGTCAATCATTAGCAAATACCAGAATATAAACCTTACCTGAGATTGGGTTTATTTTTTTGCTACGCTTCATGTAAAATCTGCTGTTTTTATCCGAAGAAGATTTGAATAATTTTTTGCCCGTTATTGAAGAGTGTTATTGTAAGAGGTAAAAATTGTCTGAGTGGGACCTCGCTTGTAGGAGTGGTACACGGAGTGCGAGTGGCGCCGAGTCTAGCATTTTACGGAAGTGACCCCATGCGCTTGTTGACTGTGCCGGACTTATTGTTAAATATTGAACTTGCTTATTGCACAGGTTCAACAAGTAGTCGGAGTCAGTTGACAATATGAAAAATCTTACATTCAGGCAATTTTTTCTAAGAAAAATACTTTATATAAATAAGGTTAGATTATTAGTTAGGTATTTATTATGGGGTTAGAAAAAATTGGGATTAATTTAGTACAAAAAGCAGCTTCTCTGGCAAAAGGAGCTAAAAGCAGTGTCTTACAAACAAGACCTATTGCTCCTTCCCAACTGGAAGGTATTCAATATTCGCACAATTTACCTTGTGATACTGTCTCTTTTACATCAAACAGGCTCAAAGAAATAAATCAAACGGCAGATGATATACTCTCAAAATTAAGAGAATATTTTTCTGTTGATTATATTGAAAAAAATTTTCCTGATATTGTTGAAAATGTAAAAGCAGGAAAGATTCAGGTACAGGATGAATTAAATTATTTTAGATATAAAACTCTTGAAACATTCCGCAGAGAAGCTCCTGAAAAATTTGTTATATTCGGATCAGAAAAAGGTTCTGCATTTAATTTGAGTGCAATGATAGCCGGATATGGGGATGTACCTATTCAAGCAGCAAAAGAAATGACTGTTGATGATATATTGAAAATTTTTTCAGAAGTTGATGATTTGGCTAAAAACGCTAAGTTTAAGCCTCGATTTGAGCATTATATGAATATGTTAATCATGAGAAGATATAATCCTAACACTTATGAATACCTTATGGCAAATGAACCCCGTATAGTCAGGGTATGGGGCGATACATTTGGCTCCACACCTTCACCTGCGATGTTGAAAAAAATTACGCCCGAACAAATACAGGTCATGAAGCATGATGTCATATTAAATGCAAAACATCTTGGTTTCTATGTTGAATCAAGCGATGAATTTGTAAATAATGCAACAGCAGTAAAAGAATTAAGTGAATTTTTATCAAAACACAAATTGAGTACTGATGTTCTTTTATACCGTGGAGACAAAACAGTCGGGATGTTTGATACTATAGAAATTGATAAAAGTTTAGAAAAACAGATTCGTCAATTATTGGAAGCAAACAAACAGAAAGCTCTAAATACAAAAGTTACCGGATATACCGGCAGGTATAACTGTTTATCTTATACAAACTTATATGATTTTCTTTCAACAAAAGAAACATTAACACTTGCTGATGCAATGCAAGTTGCAAAATTTGGTGATGATGCATTTTTGAAAGAAGTTGTAAATAGAATTCAGAACTCAAGAGTTATGGACACACGTTTTAAATCATATTCGTTTGATGAAGGAATGGCTTCAGGCTGGAAAGATATTCTATCAGGAGGCAATACAACGATAATACAGCATGCTACTGTTAAAAAAGGAACTGAAGGCGGTTATATACCCAGTAATAATGGTCAATATGAAGTTGTTCTTAACAATACACCTAAAGAAATGACATTTACAAAAGTTGCATATAACAAAGAAACAGACACATTTGAATTAGGTACAGTTGTTCAAAACATCTAATATTATAAAATACATAAATTTACAATTAAAAAGACCCCGCAAAGAGGTCTTTTTATCAAATTAGGCGGCACCCAGATTCGAACTGGGGATGAAAGCTTTGCAGGCTCCTGCCTTACCACTTGGCCATGCCGCCATTTCAGTAATAATTACTAGTATTATATTTTTTATAGCATATATCTTATTTATTACAATGGAGCGGAAGACGGGGATCGAACCCGCAGCAGCCTGCTTGGAAGGCAGGTACTCTACCATTGAGTTACTTCCGCATAGATTTTTGTTTGCGTCCTGCCTTCCTCAAGGCAGGTAGTAATCTAACTTCGAGTGCA
>CALVCQ010000008.1 GCA_944326115.1 Candidatus Gastranaerophilales bacterium
TAAACCGTAGATGTAGCAAACTTGTTTGCGTACATATACGAGTGAGAGGCATTAAACGTTGCTAAAAATAAGCGGACGACGGGACTCGAACCCGCGGCGTCAACCTTGGGAAGGTTGCATTCTACCACTGAATTACATCCGCAATGTTCAAAAATATTGTATCACTTAATTTTAATCTACACCATTAAATTTTACTATTTCATATCGTCAACTGACTCCGACTACGCCTTGGATTATTGGCGTTCGTAAGGTTTGGTATTCCGTTTCGAAATTTTTTTCTAAAAATTTTCCATTTCGTCGACCTTGCTCACATGGCTGTTCGCTCACTTCGTTCGTCTTCACAGCCGCTCTTTCACTGTTTACAAATCAATAATACAAAGAAAAACCTTTGATAATTTCGTGAAGCCATTTTGCACGTTTCGCCTCAGCTCAACGGCAAAAGAAGGCAAATCCGCTGTCTTGGATTATTGGCAGTTCAAAAGTTTTTGCACTCCGTTTAGATTTGCTTTGCAAATCTCACTTCGTCAAACTTTTTCACGGGACGGCGTTCCCTCATTTCATTCAGTCAGCCTTGCCAAAATCCGCTCTTGGATTATTGGCAGTTCAAAAGTTTTTGCACTCCGTTTAGATTTGCTTTGCAAATCTCACTTCGTCAAACTTTTTCACGGGACGGCGTTCCCTCATTTCATTCAGTCAGCCTTGCCAAAATCCGCTCTTGGATTTTCTTCACGCCCGGACAGTTTCCAATCTTTATACTACACGGAGATACGAAGCATCTCACTGAAGTATAAAGATTAACAACGCCATACGCCTCAAGATGCCCTCGGGTACAAGCGAGGTCGCTTCAGACATTTTCATATTGTCAACTGACTCCGACTACTTGTTGAACCTGTGCAATAAGCAAGTTCAATATTTAACAATAAGTCCGGCACAGTCAACAAGCGCATGGGGTCTACCTCTCAGAAACAATACTTAATTGTTTCTTCGGCAGAGTCGTAAAATGCTAGACTCGGCGCCACTCGCACTCCGTGTACCACTCCTACAAGCGAGGTCGCTTCAGACAATTTTATTAACTATGTCCAGGTATATATCTATGAAAATGGTAAGTTTTTTTGATTGTATGAGTAATTTTTGTATAAGATTACAAATTGTTATAACAATTTGTAATCTTTTTAGTGTAAAAGACTTAATTTTTTTTTGATTTTATGAGATGATATTTTATGCACAATGTGTTAAACAGCTGCATTTAAAATTTTATACAATTAAAGAGTGGATTTTGGAATTATGAGAAATACAAAAGTAAAAAACATAAAAAAAATTATATTGTTGTCATTTGCCGGATTGATGTTGTCATCAGGTGCTGTTCTGGCAGCTACGGATTGGAATAGTTTTCAAACGCAGGCGGCAAACGGAACTGTTAATATAGACAGCGGTTCACCGGCACTGCAAACTTCAGGAACAGGGTATGTCCTCGGTGCACCTCCGGTTCCGGGGCTGACTGTGAACGGCAACGGAAACACTATACAGGGTGCGGGTAGTACTCCTTCTGTAAACAATTATATTTTACAAAATAATCAAAATACCTTGATTATACATGATACAAATTTCAGCAACGGTAATGTTGCCGTGGAAAATGAGGGAACGCCGAATGCTACCAACGGCGGTGCTATACAAAATTTAACCGGCGGTACTCTTACTATTGATTCTACCACAGAAGATATTCAATCCTCATTTACAAACAATACAGCCGGTAACGGAGGTGCTTTGTTTAATCAGGGCACAGCAAATATAGACAAAGTCCTTTTTGACGGCAACCACGCAAATACTTTAGCAGGTGTTTCCTCTTCAGGATTGGGCGGTGCTATATATAACAGAGAAGATACGAATAAAGATAATACACTGACTATTAATGACTCGATATTTCAAAATAACGATGCATCCATGTTTGGCGGTGCGATAGTTAACTATACCGGACATGCAGTAGTAACGGGTACTGATTTTATCAATAACAGCATTACAGGTGCCAGTGCAACAGGTGCTGACGGTGGTGCTATTGCAAACCGTGCTACAATGGAAATTTCAAATTCTGTTTTTACCGGTAACACTGCAGGTTCTCACGGCGGAGCAATCCGTAATGCCCACCTTGGTGATCCGGGGGTTCAGGCTGCTGAAATTACAATTTCTAATACAACATTTGAAAATAACCATACAGCCGGTACCGGAGGTGCAATATCAAACTCCGGAAATTCAAACGGGTTTGTTAACTCAGTAACAATAGAAGGAGGAACAAACTTTGTAAACAACTATGTGGCTAACGGAACTTCTTCTACAGGCGGTGGCGGTGCCATAATAAATAACGCAAGACCAGTTGCGGGTGGTACTGACGGTCTTCTTGTTATTAACGGAACCGCTGATAATGCTGTAACTTTCAGCGGAAACGTTGCAGCCACAGGCGGTGCAATAAAAAACTTTGGCGATGCACAGATTAATCATGCTGTCTTTACTGGTAACGGAAATAATACAATAAACGGTCAAAATTATACAACCTCTACAGGTGGTGCTATTCACAATGAAAAAGCATCATTTACCGGGAATGAACTTTCATCGGCTGATATAACAATAAGTAATTCTATTTTTACAAATAATGCGGTAACATCAAAGGGCGGTGCTATTTATAATAAAGACGGTAATGTTACGGTAATAGACTCTGATTTTGCCGGAAACACCGCCGGTACAGTAGGCAGTCCGAGCGTAAACGGAGGTGCTGTTTACGGTGACGCAAACTCTGTTACAACACTGCGTGCACAAAACAGAGATATGGTGATTGGTGTTGAAGACAATGCTGCTTTAGGTGCAGATTCAATTGCTTTGAACGGAGATGCCGGAACTTCTGCTGCTGCGACTTTAAACCTTCAGGCTGCAGCAGGCAAAAATCTTATTATTAATTCCGATATAGTAAACGGTGCAAATCCTTCGACTTCCAGTGTTGATACTTCAAAACTATCCGTAATAAATGTAGGAGAAAAGGCTTCTTCATACAATGGTACTGTAAGGATAAACGGTAACGCACAGATTAAAGACTCAACAATAAATATTAACGGCGGAACTCTATCCTTTGCTCATGACAGCGGTATCGGGTCTTCTTCAAACAGATCAAATATTATTAATATGAACGGAGGTACTCTGGATTTATTAAATTATGAGTACAGTCTTGATCAGATAAACGGTCTAGAGTTTAACATGCTGGATAATTCAAATATCAAACTTGATGTTAACCTCGCTCAGGAAAGAATGGACGGGATTTTCAAAAATAACTTTGACAGCATTACAAACAATAATGACAGTCTGTTGACAATTACGGGTATGAAGTCTACAACTGACGCTCTTAAAGAAAGTGTAAAAATCCAGTTTACCGATGCTGATGCGCTTATTGGAAACGTAAATTTGGGACCCGGCGCAAATGTTGTTGAAGGACTTATTCATAAATATTCCGTAACACAGGTTACACAGCCTGTAGGAACAATGGGATCTGACGGTACGGCTCCCGGTGAATATTTTATATTTGACAGAATGGGCAATTCCGATTCATCTCTTGTAGGTTCTGTTGCCGCACAGGGTGCATTTCTTATAATGGATAACCTGTACAGACAATCATTTGCCAATATGGATATGGTTACTCTCATGACTCCGGAACAGCGTATGGCATGGAAAATGAGAAATAAGTATGCTAATGCTGGATACCATACAGGTGTTTATGCACCGAACATTATTCCGGAGGAACGTGACGGCTGGTATATGAGACCGTTTACAAACTTTGAAAATGTTCCGTTAAAAGGCGGTCCAAAGGTGTCTAATGTTTCGTACGGTTCTTTGTTCGGCGGCGAGTCTGACATCATAGAACTCGGACATGGCTGGGATGGCAACTTCTCGTTATTCGGTGCTTATCACGGTTCACACCAGGCTTATAACGGTGTAAGTATCTGGCAAAATGGCGGTACTATAGGCGGTGTTGCTACAGCTTATAAAGGTAACTTCTTTACCGGTGTGACTGCAAATATCGGTGCAAGTGCGGCCAGAGCTACTCACTCCTTTGGTACTGATGATTTCCCGATTTTGATGACAGGTGCAGCATGGAAATCAGGATATAATTGGGGATTGCTTAATCGTAAATTGATTATTCAGCCCAGCTATATGATGAGCTATACCTTTGTAAATGTATTTGACTTTACAAACGGCGGCGGTGTGAGAATTACACAGGATCCGCTTCACGCAATAGAAATTATTCCGGGTATCAGAATCATCGGTAATTTGAAAAACGGTTGGCAGCCTTATTTGGGCGTTAATATGACATGGAATATCATGGACAAAACAAAATTCTATGCAAACGAAGTTGCTTTGTCTCAATTGTCTGTTAAACCTTATATCGAATATGGTGTGGGTCTGCAAAAACGCTATGGTGACAGATTTACAGGATTTGGTCAGGCAATGATTAGAAACGGCGGCAGAAACGGTATTGCGTTTACTCTCGGCTTGAGATGGGCTCTCGGACATTAATCAAATAAAACAATATAATGTAAAATACCGGACTATTTGTCCGGTATTTTGTTTTTGAATCCTTTTGTCTAAGAGGGACTTAGCTTGCCCCCGAGAGTATCCTGAGGTGTACGGCTTGTATTAATCTTAATCTATACGACACGCAAAAGCTTCGCTTTTGACTTAGTCTGTGTCCTTCCGAAACGTGCCACAGGTCTCTTTCGTACGAACAAAGTCCGGGGGGCGAGGTATGAAGTGAACACAAGCGGAACAAAACGAACGGCAGTAACGAGCGTGAAGAAAATCCAAGAGCGGATTTTGGCAAGGCTGACTGAATGAAATGAGGGAACGCCGTCCCGTGAAAAAGTTTGACGAAGTGAGATTTGCAAAGCAAATCTAAACGGAGTGCAAAAACTTTTGAACTGCCAATAATCCAAGAGCGGATTTTGGCAAGGCTGACTGAATGAAATGAGGGAACGCCGTCCCGTGAAAAAGTTTGACGAAGTGAGATTTGCAAAGCAAATCTAAACGGAGTGCAAAAACTTTTGAACTGCCAATAATCCAAGGCGTAGTCGGAGTCAGTTGACGATATGAAATAACTTGTTGCTTTACTAAAGAATTTGAATACAGGAAAGTTTTATTGAAAATCTTATATGGAGCTTTGTAGAACAACTTATTGAAACAACGTCAAATCAAGTGTGTTTGAGAGCTTTGGAAATTAATTAAAACTTAAAAAGCCCGAGTTGTGAGTCTTAAGTTGAGATTAGTTGTTTTAAAAGCGTAATATCTTGATTTGAAATAAAACTTTCCTGTATTCAAAAGAAACTGTTTAGATATTTATTAAACTACTTTTTACATAACAAATATTATCAATATACAAAACCGTCATTGAATTATGTAACATATACTGAGAAGACGATTTATCGAACAAAAACTATACGTCTAAATCCTCTACATAGCAGGAGTTTACAATATAAATATTTAAGCGTCAGTGGTTGATTTTAGATATTCTATTGAACGGTTAGAGAGCATTTCATTTTTCAGCTTTTTATTTTTTCTGATTTTTTTATCAACATTAATCTCTTCTACTATGCCCCAGTTGGAGTTTATCGGCTGAAAATGTTTTTGTTCACTGTCTGAAATATAATGTGTTAATGCACCAAGCATTGTAATTTTTGGAAGTTCTAACAAAGGTTCATCTTTTAAAAGTTTTGCCATGTTAATACCGGCAAGCATTCCCGTTGCTATTGACTCGGTGTATCCTTCTGTACCGGTAAGCTGTCCGGCAAAAAACAGGTCTTCACGTTTTTTGCATTGCAGAGTCGGATAAAGCACAGCAGGACTATTTATAAAAGTATTTCTGTGCATTACTCCGTATCGTAATATATTTGCATTTTCCAGTCCGGGGATTGCTTTTAAAAGTTCTTTCTGGCTTCCCCATTTTAAATTTGTCTGAAATCCAACAAGATTGTACATTGTAGCGTCTTTGTTATCCTGCCGGAGCTGTACCACCGCATAGTTTTCTACTCCTGTACGTTTATCAACAAGACCTACAGGCTTCATCGGACCGAAACGTAATGTATCTTTGCCCCTTGAAGCAAGAACTTCTATTGGCAGGCAAGATTCAAAAAATTTAGCCCTGTCTTTTGAATTTTTTTCAAACTCTTTAAGCTCTATTCTGGGAGCATTTATCAAAATTTCATAAAATTTTTCATATTCTTCTTTATTCATCGGGCAGTTGATATAAGAGGCTTCCCCTTTATCATAACGGCTTGCGTAAAACGCTTTGTCAAAATTTATAGAGTCTTTTTCCACAATCGGCGCAATAGCATCAAAGAAATGCAAATGTTCTTCACCGGTAAATTTTTGAATATCTGCTGCAAGAGCATCAGAGGTCAAAGGACCGGATGCCAGTATAACAGGGCAATTTTCAGGAATAGTTTTTACTTCTTCTCTGATTAAATTAATTCTGCCGGATTGTGATATCAATTCTTCAACTTTTTGAGAAAACAAATTTCTGTCAATAGCAAGAGCATTACCCGCAGGAACCTGAACATCTTTTGCTATTTTTATAAGAAACGAGTCCAAAAAGGACATTTCTTTTTTTAAAAGCCCGCTTGCATTTGAAGAATCTAAAGAGCCCAGACTGTTACTGCATACAAATTCCGCAAGATGTTGGGTTGAGTGAGCACCGGTAGTTGTTTTAGGGCGCATTTCGTATAAATCTACATCAATACCGTGCTTTGCCAGTTGTAATGCTGCTTCACATCCTGCCAGACCCGCACCTACTACCGCTGCTTTCATTATTGCACCATCTCGTCGTAGGATTCCAGATCATTATAGTTAAACATATTCACAAACTGGTATAAAATTTCCGGGAAAAATCGTTTTGAACCTATTTCAAGCATTACTCTTAATGCCTCTTTTGTATTTTTAACCTTGTGATTTGTTCTGTTAGAGGTCAAATCGTCAAAAAAGCTGCACAGACCTACGACCCTTGTAAGAGAAGAAATCTGCTCTCCTGACAGTTTAAAAGGATATCCTGAACCGTCATTGTTCTCATGGTGTTCAAGAGCAACAAGACAAATATCTTCCGGCAGTCCCATTTCATATTTTAAAATTTTATAACCAATCTGTGTATGTGTTTGAAATACTTTATTATCCTGTTGTGAAAGATTCGTTTTTTCAAGAATTTCTTTAGGAAGTCTTGTCATTCCTATATCATGCAGCAAAGATGCCTGTGCGAGCTTTTCTATTAAATCTTCATCATATTCGAGCTTATAACCCATTGCAGTTGCAAGAATAGCTGTGTTTAAAGAATGACAATCGTAATAATTGCCAAGCAATTTTAACTGGGAACAGAATTTTACATCAGGTATAATTGCCTGTACATCGTTGAGAATCTTGTCTTTTATTTCATCTACCATTTGTACGGCATCTTTATTTGCTTTTTCTTTTATGGCAAACATTGTAGTTGCATAATAAGATTTCATATCAACCTGTGCTTGTGCTTTAAATTTTGATTTTCTGTTGACTGTTTTATCAAAAATTATTTCTTTGGGGCGTTCAGGCTCAAAAGAATCATCCTGCAAAGGTTTGGAAAGATCTTCCAAAGAATCTTTCGGTTTAGGCGCCGGTCTCTCAACTATTTTAGGAGTAGATTTGTACAAAACATCATACTGGCTTATTTGCAACAATTTGCCTGATGTAAGTATTTCACCGGCATCAACGAGTTTTTCTCCCTGCTCATTGTATATATCAAAGGGGAGTAATTTAAATTTTACTAATTCTTCAACAGGAATTTTTTCCATAATATCCCGAATTTAAATTAATATAATACATTAACCATTATATGTCACTTTCTGATATTTGAAAACAATACGTTTATATGATTTTAAATTACTGATATAATAAATTCGGCATTAATTAAATACGGGAGTTGTTTATGGAAATAACATACATTGGTCATAGTGCTTTTTATTTAAAAATTATAAACGGAGGAATACTCATTGATCCGTTTATTACCGGCAATCCTTCGGCAAAATTTGATATAAATTCAAATAAAGTAACGGATATATTTTTAACTCACGGGCACGGTGATCATCTGGGTGATGCAATACCTCTATCCAAAACAACAAAAGCTGAAATAACGGCAATATTTGAACTTGCAAATTACTGTACGGAAAAAGGTGCTTATTCAAAAGGTGTAAATTTTGGAGGCAAGATACAATATAACTGGGGTAGTGCAAGATTTTTACCGGCATTTCACAGCAGTACCGTTCCCGACGGAAGATATGCAGGTATGCCGGCTTCTATACTGTTTGATATAAACGGAACAAAAATCTATCATGCCGGAGATACCTGCCTCAATTCAGAGATGAAAGTATGCGGCGAGTTGTACAAGCCTGACATTGCTATGCTTCCTGTTGGTTCCTTTTATACAATGAATACGGAAGATGCTGTTACAGCAGCAAAGTGGCTTGGAACAAAAAAAGTTATACCAATGCATTACAATACATTTCCCGCAATAAATGCAGATATTGAAAAATTTAAAAATGAGCTTCAGCAGAATAATATTGAGTGCATTGATTTAAAACCGGGTGAAAGTTTGTCTGTATAATGAATAAACAATACGAAAAAATTGCATTAATGATAGTACCTACGGGAATAGGAGCAAGCATCGGCGGTTACGCAGGTGATGCAAGTACTTATGCACAAAAAATTGCAAAACATATTCCTATAATTGTTAACCCGAATATTGTTAATGCAGCTGTGTTTTCCGGTATTACAGACAACATGCTTTATGTTGAAGGATGGGCTATAGAACAGCTTTTAAAAGGCAATATAGGACTTGTTCCGTCAGTAAATAACAAAATAGGTATAATTTTCGACAGAGCCGTTCCTGAAAATGTTTTAAATGTCCATTTAAATACGATTAATGCTGTCAAAACAGTTTACGGAACGGATATAACAGGTTATGAAATTACGGAAGAATATGCAGGAGTAGAATTTTTTACAACACAAACCGGTATTTCTGCAGGTGCTCTTGGAAATCCAAAAACTCTTGTTAAAGCGGGGAAAAAACTTCTGGAAAAAGGAGCACAGGTACTTGCTGTTGTATGTTATTTTGAAGAGCCGCCTGAGGATAATTATGAAAACGGAACCGGCGTGGATATAGTCGGTGGTGTTGAAGCAATAATATCGCATTACCTGTCGCAAGAATTAATGTGTCCCTGTGTTCATGCTCCAGCCTTTGAAGATATAACTATAACAGGGAAAAAGGTAAACCCCAAAGTGAGTGCGGAATATATAACCCCTACATTTCTGCCCTGCTTATTATTCGGCTTAAGAAACGCACCTTTGATAAAAGGTTTAAAACAAAGTAAAACGGAATATTGTATTACTTATAAAAATCTTCATTCTGTTTGTGTTCCGTTTAACTCGGTGGGTTCCAGCGTTGTACTAGATTCACTCGGGAAGAATGTTCCTGTATATGCCATAAAAGAGAACTCTACTATTCTTAATGTAGACAGATACTCAATAAACAAACAAAATGATATAATAGAATTACAAACTTATGATGATTATATTGATATATTAAAAACGGAGATAAATTTATGAAATATACAAAAAGAGGATTTACCATACCGGAGTTAATGATTTTTTTAACAATTGTCGGTGTAATTTGTGTATTTATGCTGACTGTAATTAGACCGGGGGAAAGATATATTCCCTATGCATATTACGGCATATATGATGCTCTTTCTACAGCAGTTTTTAACATAAAAGAAGACGCTATTGACAAAAACAATACTGATAAGGACGGCACAATAAAAGCCGAAGATAAAGTATTCCCCGGGGCAAAATCCGATCCTGCAAATGCATCAGAAAGAAAAGAAGCGGCAAGAGAACTGTGCAAAAAACTGGCGATAGACCCTGAAGCTGACCCTGACGATGCAAACAGCGGTTCTGAATACGGATATCTCAATGCAACCGAATATATGTGTGATGCGGAAAATTTTAAGCCTCTTTCTTTGACCGCTCAGTTTACAACTGCGGATATGAAAGAAAAAATGGCATTCAGAACAACAAATTCCATGAGATTGTATATATCGGAGCTGGGTTCAATAAATGTAACGGATAATATGAATAACAATGCTTCCCAGCAGGTCAAATATTTTGTTGTATGGGTGGATTTAAACGGAGACAGAGCCCCGAACAGCAAAAATTGGTCAAGAAAAAGAGCGGTAGATTTTGTTCCGTTTGTTATTACAACTTCCGGTGTTGTAATACCTGTAGGAGCGCCTATTGTTGATCCGAGATATATGACTGTGCGTATTCAGTATCCGTCAGGTTCAACTCTTAAATATTCCGTAAAATCAATGACTTTTATTGAAGGACGAATTGCAGCTTATAATGATAGACAATATCCGTCTTATGAATTATTTTCTATTTCTAACAACTTGTTTTCAAAAGGTCATTCGACAAGCAGCGTTTTGTATACATCCTCCGATTTTAACAATGAAACAGAAAAATATGAAAGTATAGCTACTGTTGATGACCTGTGTAAAGTAGCGGACGGTCAGCCTCCGCAGTGTACACTTGTTGTGGATGTAAACAAAAGATTTTAATCAATTCAAATACTGATTTAGTTTACCCGAATTTATAAGTTCTTTAAGTTCGGAATATCCGCCTATGTGTTTTCCGTTTATTGTAATTTGCGGCACGGTTGCACGACCTGACGGAATTTCGAAGAGCTGTGCAAGTTCCCTGCGTATTTCTTCTTCATTTCCGGAAATATCGTATTCCGTGTAGTCAAGGTAGTTATCTTTTAATTTTTCTTTAGCTTTTTTGCAAAAAGGGCAATCCGGCAGTGTGTAAATTTCTATATCGTTTGTCATAATCAGATTATATACTTATTTTTATTTATTTTCATTGCCGAAAAGTTTATTTTTTGTATAGACCGGTTGACCTTGCGGAAGCATAAAATTTGTACCGTGTATGTCTTGTTTGTGGTCTATAATTCCATGACAGATTTAATATATTGATACTATTTATTATGCAGCGGATTTGCCTTCTTTTGCCGTTGAGCTGAGGCGAAACGTACAAAATGGCTTCACGAAATTATAAAAGGTTTTTCTTTGTATTATTGATTTGTAACAGTGAAAGAGCGGCTGTAAGGACTCCGTTTGAAACGAGCCGCCGGCATATTTTAACGGAGTCCTTGAACCAAAATACTTAAGAGCATCCTGATTCGTAAGGCTCGTAAATCTTTATACTGCACACAGAAACTTTGTTTCAGACTTAGCATACCTCTATCTAAAATTGACATTTGGTCAATTCTGGACAAAGTTCTTGACTCAAGCAAGAATCCAGAAAGCATTCGGAGTTAGTTGACAATATGAAGATTATGTATGACTGTCTGAATCTAAAGTAAATATAAATCTAAGGCAATTATTTTTACCTGAATGTTTTTATATAAATATGTAATGTAGAAAAATTGGAGTGTGTTTTATGAGTAACGGTTATAATGCAAATGTCAGAGCAAATTACGTGCATTACGGGACAATGCCCTCCGGTGGTGTTATTCCTCAGGTTCCTGCGGCACAAGTAGTACCGCCGCAGATGAATGTATCTCATAATACATATCACACAACTGTTCAGCAGCCGCCTGCGGCTCAACAAGCACCCGTACAACAGCAGCCGAGTCCAAAAATAACACCGCAGCCGGAAAACGACAGCTTTATAAAAAGCGATGCAGCTGCTGTTACTATAGGCTCTATTGTCTCTCTGGCAGCTCTTTTGATGTGTGTGTTCGCTCCTGCAAAAGCGCCAAAGGCAGCAAAACAGGGCTTTTTTGCAAAATTGAAGGCTAAAAGAGATGCAAACCCTATCAGGGCTGCAAAAAAAGCTGCAAAACAAAAAATTCGAGAAACAAAACAAAAAGCTAAATTGGAAAGACAAGAGGCTATACAAAAAAATAAACTGCAAATTTTAGAGTCAAAAGCTAACATGGAACAGGAAATTTTGGAAGCAAAACTCAAGGCAAAACAGGAAAAACTTGAGAAAAAACTAAAGAAAAAATTAGATAAGCTTAATAATAACACCTAGGCATATCCTTGCCTGCACACGGGGCATATCATCAAACTTTTTACAATATAAGATAAAAAGATTATAGAGTAGTGAACTGTTTCTTTGCTTATTTTATTTACAATAAATATAAGTACAAGACTTATGTAAAGAAATGTAACAGATTTTGTATATATTGAATATTGAAACTTTATTTTGTTTTTATATATGTGTAAGTAATTTTAAAGTAAGTTCTAAGGAGCAAAAAAATGGGTTTAGCAGCATCACAGGCAAGATTGTTACTCTTAACAGCAAGAAAAAGCGACCTTGAGTATAGAGCACAGCAGATAACAAACACAGAAATGATTCTTGCTATGCAGACAGAACAGATTGCAAGAGAATATTCTTTAAAAATCAGCAATCAGGCTGTTTTCTATCAGGATCCGAGCGGCGAACAGCTTTCTACTTGCCTTTCTGCTTCCACATTATTAGCCATGGGTGCCGGAAATTACAAAATTCAGGAAAGAAGCGGCGACGATAAGTGGTATGATTGGGTTGCCGGAGGCGGCTTTAGGAATAAAAAGACTGGTGAGATAATAACCCAAGAAGAATATGATACGCTACCTGAGAATGAAACCGGAAATTATGAACCGGTTAAGGAGGATTACAGTAAGCTGGAATTAATTGAAGGTTTACAAAACGGAACATTAAAAATTGTAAACGCAGCGGGCGAAGATGTCACATTAAGCGGCAACAATAATTTTTATACAGGTTATTATACAGATGATGATGCTGCAGCAGAAGCAGAATACCAGACAAAAACAGCATCCATACAGGTAAAAGAAAAGAGATTGCAAAACGAACTCAACCAGATTGAAACACAGCAAAAAGCTTGTGATCAGGAAATCGATTCCGTTAAGAAAATCATTGAAAAGAACATTGAAAGAACATTCAAAGTATTTTCATAATAAATAAATATTAATATTATCGCAGCCAAAAATAAAACACCTTCTGAAAACACCTTTTCAAAAGGTGTTTTATTTTATATTTTCTTATCTGAGCTGCAGGTGATTTTATGAGCTTATGCGCCGGACATTAGTCGCTGTAATCGAGTTTGTTTGAGGTATTGCATACAAAACACTCTCAAAAATCGTATCTGTATAATGTCTCAGGTAGAAGTCGTAATTTGGGTTAATATTTTTTATGATTTGAGGCAGTTCTCTTAAATCTTGCGCCCTGTGATAAATACTGACAGCCAGCGCAGAGCCGTTTTGAATTAATCGTTTTGCACCGAGTAATGCCTCTTTTTCAGCACCTTCTATATCCATCTTTATAAAAGCTCTGTCTTCTTTGACGAGAGAATCAATATCGGTTCCGTCTACAACAATCAATCCTTCATCCGTTACTTTGCTGCCTGTATTGAAATCTGCACTAAAGTGTACCTGTTTTTTAAAATCAGTTACAGCAGTATTGTAGTAGTATATGTTATCTAAATTGATTGTTTCTTTTTTTCCTGTTTCAAAAGTTTTAGGATCAGCTTCTATAAAATAAATTTTTTTATACCGGTTTTGTGTAAACTTTGCAAACCCGAGAGCGGTATCGCCTGTGTATCCTCCGCAATCTGCAAAAGGACAGTCAAACTTAAATGCATCGGGAATAAAATCTTCAAAATACTGTTTATTTAAAGGCTGTTTTATTTTTTGATATACCTCAATATCAAAACCGGTTCTAAATTCAACTATTGTATCAAAAGTTTGTTTGGATAAATCATCACACAATAAAGTTGCTGTTTTTTCATACTCAGCTGTATTGTTGCAATAATCTTTAACAAGATTTTCAATTGACGGATTTTGTTTAAATTCTGAAAGTCCTCTGCAAAATTCAAGAACGTATGCGGGAATAATGTTTTTAAAACCGCAGTTTTCAAGCTGTTTTTTAATTTCATAAACATAAGTAACCGTTGCAATGATTATGACACAGCGGTCTTTTTGAGGTTCAATTTCCTTGAGCGAAAATATCTTTTTGCCAAACAACGTATTTGTTGACGTTCTGTTATTGTCAATAAATCCCGCAATGTTTATTTTTGATTTTACAAAACAGTCAAAAACATCGCCAGCCATTGATTTTGTACCGAAAATAAAAACCGGCAGTCCGCTTTGTATAATATCAACGTTAAAGTTTTTTGCTATTTTATTTTCTATATCTGTAGCGCAGGGCATTAAGCTTCTCCGTCAGGGGTAATATGCCCTGCAATAGCGCTGTAAGCGGCTACAGATGGCGAGCACAGATATATATATCCTTTAGTATTACCCATTCTGCCCTGAAAATTCCTGTTTTGAGTTGCAAGACAGACTTCTCCGTCTCCCAGTACTCCTGCATGCACGCCTACACAAGGACCGCACCCCGGACCGAGAATTTGTGCACCTGCATCTATAAGCTTAGTTATTAACCCTTCTTCAATTGCCTGTTTGTAGACTTCTTTAGATGCCGGTACAACAAGCAATCTTACCTCAGGATTGACCTTTTTCCCGTTTAAAATCTCAGCGGCTATTCTTAAGTCTTCAATTCTGCCGTTTGTGCAGGTTCCTATAAAGACCTGATTAATTTTAACATCCTTAAGGTCTTTAGCCGGTTTTGTATTGTCTACTGTATGAGGACAAGAAACTGTCGGAACAAGTTTTGATGCGTCAATTTCTATTACTCTTTCGTATACGGCATCTGCATCGGGTTTAATTTCCGTAAATTTTTCTTCTCTGCCGTGTTGTTTTAAATACTCTTTTGTTTTTTCATCTGTAACAAACAATCCGGCTTTTGCTCCCGCTTCTACCGCCATATTTGCAAGAGTGAAGCGATCCGCCATTGTCATATTTTTTATAGTTGTTCCGTGAAATTCCAGTGCTTTGTAAGTCGCACCGTCTGCCCCTATAAGCCCTATCAAATAAAGAATTAAATCTTTGGCATAAACACCCCGGGGAAAATCACCGTTAACTACTATTTTAAATGTCTGAGGAACTTTGAGCCATGTTTTGCCCATTGCCATTGCCACTGCGACATCAGTTGAGCCCATTCCCGTAGCAAAAGCTCCTAATGCGCCTGATGTACAGGTATGAGAATCAGCTCCGACAAGGATTTCTCCCGGATTTACAAAAGATTCTACAAGCCGCTGGTGGCATACTCCGCAGCCTGTTTCTGACAAAATAGCACCTGTTTCTTTTGCAAATTCTCTTAAAACAGTATGTGTGTTAGAGAGTTCCTTTCTCGGGCTTGGAGAAGCATGGTCTATAAACAATATACAGCGTTTCGGATTTGCAGGTTTCGCTTTGCCGAGTTTTTTAAATTCCTGTACCATTAACGGACCTGTTCCGTCCTGCACTGCTGCAACATCTACTTTTGCAATACAAAGTTCTCCTGCTTTTACGCTGTGGCCTGCATGCAGGGAAATAATCTTTTCTGCTATAGTTTGCCCCATAATTCACTCTTTCTTAAACTCAATCACTACATTAATATAGCAGTTATTATAACAGTTGTACAGCAGCAGAAATCCTGTTAAGAAATGGATTAGTATCTGGTTGATTTGAATACCATATAATATTTTGTCTCGCCGTAGTATAAAATAATGAGGTAAAAATTGCCTTCTATATTTTCTGTAAAGACATAAGACTGAGGCGGAGGTGCTTTTTTTGAAGAATTTCTGAATACTGTATAGAATTTTTCTCTTACATTTTTACAAAAACTCTGCCATTTTGTAAGTTTAGGGGTTGGCAGGTTATTGTGATAAAAATCAACGGGAACAAGTTCTTTTTTTATAACAGGTATGATATAAGAAACTTTTCCTGCTTCTTTAAAAAATACATAATCTCTGTCTTTTATAACCCTCGGCGTTAATATATAGTACCCTGCGGGAATTGTTTGATTCTTAAAATAAACAGTTGAGCTTAACCGGAAAAGAGGGTACGGAGCGTAGGCATATTTTTGGTAATCTTCATTTTGATAAGGATCGAGTCTGTGTACAAGTTCAAAATCCGCAACCTGAGTTTTTTCATATAATGCGGCATAGTCTGTTTTGCAAAATGCGCCTGTACAGCTGAAAGCAATAAATATAAATAATGTATAAAAAATTTTCTTCATAGTTTTATGATAATGACTTTTGGGGGGATGTCAATTTTTAATTTCCTCCCCAAAAACAAAAAAAGAAAAGCTGCTTTTTTATGGTTAATACAGCTTATTTGTTTGTTTAAATAAAACTATATTTTTTTATATAAATTTATTATTGCGTTAGCGCTTTTTTTAGACAAAGAGTTTATCAGTTCTTGTTCATTAACGGCATGTGTTTTTAACAAAACTGTTTTTACTAAGAAATTTTTTCTGAAAAAATTTTTTACTTTTGAAAAAATATTAACAGGTGTTATGTTTTCAAATCTTAAACCGAGTTGTGTTTTGTTAGGAATTCTGCTGCTGTAAAATGAGTCAAGAGAAACGGTTGCATTATATTTGCGTCCAAATTTTTTTACGGTCGGTGTTTCTTTTATTGCGTTATAAAGCTCTTTTGATATAGTCTTTTCATCTCTTGTCAATCTGCCGAATGACGGTGAATTCTTTTGTACCTGCATGGTTTTTCCTTTCAAATTATTATTGTCCGGCAAAATTTAAGTATAAAACAAAAATATTATTTTTTGTATATTTTAACAATTAAGCAGATTTTTTGTGAGGTTCAATTTTTTCGCTTATCCAGTTTGTAAAAGGTGTCACAACAACAGGACCGATAAATCTGTATATTGTTGTAAAAATAACAAGCGGTCCTAACAGTCCTATCCCTGTCATTCTGTTGTTTAGCAGTTTATTTGCTTTTCTTAAATCTTCATATTTTGCATGTTTTGTTATTTTTTCCAGCATTTCAGTATTATTTGCAAAGCTTTTTAATAAATCTTCGTACAATTCTGATTTTCTGACAAGTTCCGGATTCATGCGTTTGTAAGTTTCTTTATAGTTTTCAAGTTTATTCTTTACAACATGGTCCAGTTTATAAGCTCCTATTGTACAAAGAATGGCTGTAATTCCCTGATTTAGAATCATAGGGAGTTTTTGGTCTTTTTCAATTGTTTTTGATCTGGCAGTTCTTTGCATATACCATCCGGAGAGCCATAAACTGTCAGCTGCTACCAGGTGCGGGAACCATTCTTTCTTTTCTGCAAACCAGTTGATAAATCTTTTTGCATAGCCGGTATCTGCAACTTTTCCGAGCCCTTTTGCTATTCCTTCGGTAACAGCATTGCCTATACCTTTAAAAGAGGGATTGTTTCCGCCTTTACTGCCATTAGCGTTACTTCCTTTTAATCTTGTAAACGCTTTAAACGGTTTTATGTCATCATTCCCTTTGAAACTCATAAAAGAATAATCTATTTTTGCTTTATCAGCAGGAGAAATAGTTTTTCCGCTTTTCGAAAGTCCGAGAGCTTTTAAAATAGGGGGAACAAAAGCTATGGTGGCAGCTGCTCTTAACGGTAAAAATATCGGCTGGTGTATTCTTCCTGCTGTTTCTTTAAAGACTCTGAAATTTTCTTTTATATAAGATGAATTATTTTTCATATATTTTGACGGGTTTTCCATCAATTTTTTAACACCACGTTTTACCGGTTCTGCCGCAATAAATGTTGTCAGCAGTCCAAAAAGACCTGTGGCTATAGAATGACCTACCTGATAATCATTTTTTCTTTTTTCCACGGGATCCTTAGACGGAAACAACGCAATCACTCCCGGTCTGGCTATAGCAGTAAGCCCCAGTGCAATGATTGCATCAGCCATCAGAGAATTGTCTGCAAGAATATCAAGAAACCAGTTGAAACCTTTATTTCTTGCAAGCTTTTCACCCATTGTCTTTGCAATCGGAATAGGATTTGCTTTAAAACTCAAACGACCGCTCGGATTAACTCCTGCGGTCGTTTTGTTCGCATTTCTATTCTTATTATTATTTATTAAATAATGATGATAATGACTATTATAAGCTAGATTTTCGGTTTTCATTGGTTTTCCAATCTATGTGTCTGTCAACTGTATTCTATTTAAGTTTGTAAATAATATTATTTGCTAATTATAATTAAATTACACTAAAAAAGTAAAGTTTTTTTACAATTCTTAATAAAGTGTATAAAAAACAATTAATCTTATTGCTTTTACTTTGACAGATTAATGTATTTTGCTTTGCAAATTCCGTCTATATCCGAAATATTGTTTATTGTTTCCGGGTTTACCTCGTTTTCGGTATTTATTATCATCAAAGAGATGTTATCCTCTTTTGAACGATTCTGCGCAACATTCATTCTGGTAATATTGATATTTTTATCACCAAGAACGGTTGCAACCTTTGCAACCATTGCCGGTTTATTTTCGTGCGGAATAAGGAGCATGTGTTTTTCCGGCTCAATACTTACATTGTATCCGTTTATTTTTACAATACGGGGCATATCTTTTGCTATCAATGCACCGGATACAGTATTTGTTTCTTTATCCGTAACAAGCTTTAGCGTTACGGAACCGGTGTAATCTGTGCTTGTATTGGATTTTGTAGTTGCAACATCAAACCCTTTATTTTTTGCAATTACGGGCGCATTAACATAATTTACGTCATTAACAAAAGATGATATAACTCCTTTTACAACTGCAGTTTCCAGTGGTGATACATCCAGCTCTGCCAGATTTCCTTTTACTGTAATGTATATTCCTTTCAAATTACCGGAAGATATTTGCATTGCAAGTTTTCCGATATTTTCCGACAGCTGCATATAGTCCTTAACCGGCTCCAGTTTTTCCGGCTTCAAAGAGGGGATATTTACAGCTGAACGGGCTGAACCGCCGGAAAGTACGTCTCTAATTTGTTCTGCAACATCTTCCGCTACTTTCAATTGGGCTTCTTCCGTGCTTGCACCAAGATGCGGTGTAAGCAAGATATCTCCGGTTGTTGTTACAAGCGGACAATTCTTTATATCCGGTTCTGTTTCAAAAACATCTATTGCAGCCTGTGCAACATGACCGTTTTCAAGCGCTTCAGCTAGAGCCGTCTCATCGATTATACCTCCCCGTGCACAGTTGATAAGTCTTACACCTTTTTTCATTTTAGCTATAGTATCTTTATTTATCATGTGCATTGTTTCTTTTGTCTTTGGCACATGGACAGTTATGTAATCGCATACCGGCCATAATTCATCCGGTTGTGATACATATTTTGCTCCGAATTTTTCAACAACTTCTTTTGTTGTATAAGGATCTGACACAAGTATCTTCATTCCAAGCGCTTTTGCTGTTTCGGCAACGTGGTGTCCTATCTTTCCGAAGCCTATTATTCCGAGAGTTTTGCCGAATACCTCGTGACCGGTAAATTTTGATCTTTCCCAGTTCCCTTTTTTTGTTGAATCAGCAGCTTTTGCAATATTTCTTGACATAGCAAGCATCAAAGCCACTGTATGTTCTGCGGCTGCATTTGTGTTTCCGTCCGGAGAGTTCACCACTATTATGCCGTTTTTGGTCGCAGCATCCAGATCGATATTATCGACTCCTACACCTGCTCTGCCGATTATTTTTAAATTTTTTCCAGCTTCTATAACTTTTTGAGTTACTTTTGTCTGGCTTCTAACCATTAATGCATCATATTCACCGATTACAGAGCAGAGCTCTTCTTCGTTCATAGTGGGAAGGATTACTCCTTCGGCAGCTTCATCTATAATGTTTTTTGCTTTTTCATTAATTTTGTCGGTAATTAAAACTTTCATTTATATATTCCACCCTATATCAAATATTATTATTGTTGTTATTATACATTATTTTAACATTTGTTACAAAAGGTAAACAAAATAATCAATAATTGTAATAAAAAATTTGTATGTATTATAAGAGACTTAATATTTAGCGATTTTAGATGCAATATTAAAACTCTCATTTATTTTTCTGCTAAAATTATCCTGAAACAGATAAAAAGATTTTTTATTATGGATGAGAGAATATATGAACTTGCCGGAATAATAACCGGAGATTTAGAAGTTGACAACCTTTCCGAAGATAAAAGAAGTGAAATTGCCGCCGAACTAAAACAATTGCTTCCGGACGATGCAATTGTGCTCGCACAGACAAATCCTGTTTCCGGAGATGTAAGAGGCAATGCGATTAAGGCTCTGAACTGGATAAAATGGGCACAGCGAATCAATGCTAAGGCGGTAATTTTTCCTGAAATGTATATGATAGGTTATCCAATCGGTGATTTTATTGACCGGTTCCCTCTTATAGTTGAAGAAAATATAGAATGGCTTAATGCTCTTGCTCAAAAAGTAACAGGCATAACAAAAGTAATTATAGGTTTTGCTGAATTTAATAAAAGTAAATCAGGAAAAAAATATTACAATTCGATAGCAGTATTAAGCGGCGGAAAAATCGAAAGAATAATAAGAAAATCTTTGCTGCCGAATTATGCGGAGTTTAATGATTACAGACATTTTGAGCCGGCTAAACCTGACAGTAAAAACAGGATAACAATAATAGGAAATAAAAAAGCCGGTATTATAGTTTGTGAAGACGGATGGAATGATAAAGATTTCTTTGATAAAAATCTTTATGCTTATGACCCCGTACAAATTGTAGTGGAAGAAGAGAACCCTGATTATATTATAAATTGCTCCGCTTCAATAACAAGAGCAAAAAAAGAACAGCTCAAACACAATATGCTTTCTTTTGCGGCAAAAAAACATAAAACGCCGATTGTTTATGTAAATCAAACCGGTTCCGGCGAATGTATGTCATTTGAGGGGGCTTCAAGAGTTTATAATTCAGACGGGAAGCTAATCGCAATGGCAAAGTCTTATCAGGAGGAATTTTTTATTGTGTCACCTTCAAAAGGCGGAGCAATAAATCTATTGCCAAAAGGTCTTGAAAAAACGCTTAATTCTCAAAAAGCATTTACGCTTGATCATGAACCGGATCTTGAAAGAACATATCTGACTATAATCCAGTCAATAAAAGATTATTTTAAAAAAACCGGATTCAAAAGAGCAGTTCTTGGTCTGTCAGGAGGGTTGGATTCTACGGTGAGCGCTGTTTTGCTTGCTGATGCACTGGGAAAAGAAAATGTATTCGGTATAAGTATGCCTTCTAAAATAACAAGCCTTGAAAGCAAAAATGATGCAAAAGAACTTGCCGGAAATCTGGGTATAAATTTTATCGAAGTATCAATTAAAGACATGTATGATTCCACCCGTGCAAAATTTGATGAAATTTTTTCAAAAATCGAACAAAAGTGGGATGACCGCTATAAACAAAGTTTTACAAATGATAATATTCAAGCACGCTCAAGAGCATTAATTCTGTGGGGAATAGCAAATGAATTCGGTTCCTGTCTGCCTGTAGCAACTTCGGATAAATCTGAATTGTATATGGGATATGCGACCATAAACGGTGATATGTCGGGAGGATTTGCTCCTCTTGCTGATGTATCAAAGACAAAGCTATTTGCGCTTGCAAATTGGCTTAATAAAAACAGAAAAGAGAAAAATGCAATCCCGCAAACCGTTATAGATAAACGCCCCGGTGCGGAACTTGCTATTAATCCAAAGACGGGAAAACCTCTGCTTGCGGAAGAAGCCCTGATGCCGTACGAATTTTTAGATGAAGTTATATGGAGGGTGGAAAATCTGCAGCAGACAATCGGGGATATGATGAAGGAAGAATTTTTGTATGAAAAACATGTAAAAGATAACGCTAAGCCTGTATCAAAAGAACAAAAGCTTCAGTGGCTTGAAAAATTTTTCCGCAGAATGTCTACATCTCTGTATAAATGGACAATAATGCCGCCTTCTCCGATAGTAGACGCACGTTCTATCAATAAAACAGAATACAGACAGCCTATAATATCTTCTAAAATTAATTATCATAAAACAACCTTTGAAGATAAGCTTAAAGAATTGAATTAGACCGTTTAGCGGTGTTAAAATGCTTGTTGATTTTTGCATTCAGCAGCGGTTTTAATTATGATTACGGCATTGCTTTTTATTTAAGCAATGCCGCAGTATTTAGCAATTTGATTGAGTTTAAAAGTTAGGCTGATTTTTTTGCAAATTCAGGCGAAATAACTTTGAATTTTGCAAGTATATCAAGATATTGGTCAATAGGACCGTCTTTCACCAGCCAGCCGTGATCTGCTTCCAGTGAGGCTTTTAGCATTTGTGCAAATTTAGGTTTATCTTCATATATTTGTACTGCTTTTTCAAAGATTTTAGCAAGATTTTCTCCGTTAATCTTTACGGAATCAATATTAGAATCAAATCTGTGCTGGAATTTAACAAATAAAGCGTTGATTCCGTCAGTAAGATTTGCTGTAAGTCCGCCTACTTCATTGGTTATAGGGATAGAACCGTTGAATTTTGCATTTTCTTTATGAACGAGTCCGAATGGCTCAAACCAGCTCGGCATAGGCGTAAAGTCCGCCATCATTTTGCATCCGTTATATCTGCCGGGTTCAGAGAATAAGGAAGTTGCAACCATTCTTTTTGCTGCTTCGGGATTTATTTTTGCAACTTCATTTTTTGCGTTAAGGAAAAAGTTCATATATCTGGCATCAGCCCCTATACCCTGAATATAAAAGACAGGATAATTGGTTCCTTTATAATTTTTGTAAAATTCAATAATAGCTCTTGCATATATGTCCACACCTTTTTGATCTTCAATTCTTCCTGCCAGTGCAAAAACAGGTGTATCGACCGTTACTCCGGTCAGATCGGTAAGTTCCGGCATATATAATTTCAGAGGGTTATCTTTGCCGGCAGAATTTTTTGCCAGTTCAACTTCTTTTACCAGTTTGTCAACCAGATAGACCCCTTTATTATGATTGTGCCAGTCAAGTATATTTACATCACCGGAATAAGGTATAATAGAGTTTTTGGGAAGATTCAAATCGTTTTCCATTGTTCTGGCAACTCTGGCTGACAGTATATTATTGGATGTATCACAGCCATTATTGATTCCTATAAGTGTTTTTTCCGGTGTAACCTGTTTTGTATCAAGTTTGTTTTTCAGAACAATACTTTTTATGTAATCAGGATCTGAATATTCAAACATTCTCGCTCTTATTTTAAATACATCATGCAGCGTGCTTCCGTAACCGCTGTGTGAAGCTATTTCTTTTCCGTATTGTTCGGAAACCGGTATTAGAATGTCGGAATAACTTGCTGCCATCATTTGAGGATTTACGTCTTTTCCTGTCATCAGTGCATTCCACAAATGCTGCGGCAGCCCGTCTTTATCTTTTACTACTGCTACATCCGGCATGAATGCATTTTCAACAATTTTTGCCGCATGTTCACCGAACATTATGTTAAACATTCTTTCCTGACTGAAATTTACACATCCTTTATATTCAACATTATGAAGTATTGTGAAAATTGGTATGTTTTGGAGTTTATCGGCTTTTTGAGGATCCATTCCGTAATATTTTTTTACTGTGGTCAACTGGCGTAATATTGCGGAAATCGGTCCTGTATGCCAATCATTTCCAATAATTGCATCCGCCCCGAGCTTAAAGTATTCTTGTTCCGGTTTTTGGGTTTTTGGATCTATTATTACGTGTCCTGCATCGTCTAATTTATCCATTGCTTTTAAAACAAATTGACTTTCTTCGGAATTATACAGCTGTTCGGTAAAGAATTTTGAAAAATATGTCATTCTCTCTGTTTCACCGGAAGAAAGCGTATCATTTCTGTACAAATTAAATTTTTCTCCTTCATTTAACTTTCTTGCTGACAGATCAAATTTACTTGAATCATAAAAAACAGTTCTGTATTTACCGTATACTTCTATTTCTTTTGTTTCCGGATTCTGTACAATTCTTACAAAATCGGTTTCGTATGTTTCGCCTTTTTGTAATGCCAGTTCAATTTGTGTACGTATTTCTTCTGTCAGTCTTGGCAGCAATGATTTGTAATCAACCGGTGCTTCCATCATGTCTGTTATATAAACATCTACTTTTTCTTTCAAAAGACCTTTTTCTGTGTGTATAGGAATTATCAATTCCTGAACTTTGTTCAGTGTTGCCAGTGTTTCTGTTTTAGCTCCTCCGTTATTATCAACAATTTTTCTTACATAATCATATTGACCTGAATGTTTTCCTGTCTCTGCAGAAATTTTTGCAACTTTGGAATAAAACTGATTTTGTGCAACCTGACCTGTATATAAAGGTGTATCAAGAATCATTGCACCATTCTGTCTTCCGTTTAAAACAGCGGCAAAGTTTGATGCAAGATCTTTAGGTATTACAGCCATACCGCCTGCTTTGCTGAAGGGGACAAGTTCCGAGGTAGGCATTCTTATAATAGAAAATCTCGGAGGCGTATTCGTTCGTTTTACAAGTCCTAATATCCTTTTTGTTGATTCTGTGCGAAGGAGATTTCTCATTTCTTCTTCAACTTTGCCTGTTATTTCGCTTACGATTGTGCCGAGGTTCATCTCAACCCCGAAAACGTTAACTTTTCTTGTCTGATATATGCCCGGTACATCAAAATTCTGTTGGGGGATACTGTCCAGTTTGCCGGATAAGTTGTTAATGGATTTTTCAGCACGGTTAATATTTTCATTTGCCTGTGAAATTTTATTTCCGGCTTCAGTTGCTATTTGTGTTATTCTGTCGGATAAATTTTCGGTATTCTGGTTTATATTTTTCAGTTCTTGCGTAATTTTAGACAGACGTTGACCGAATTTTGCGGAAAGTTTTCCGTTTTTGTATATTGCTATACCTGCAATACCTATTGAAGCCAGTGCAATGGCGGAACTTGCATAAGTATAGATTTTAGTCTTTTTATCCTGTCCGCTTATATCAGATCCGGTGGAATATGGTTTATTTGCAGTTTGCTGTAAATTTAACCCGATATTTGATATACTTTTGAACGGATCACCAGAAAATGAAATTTTTTTAATTGCGGACATAGATTTCCCCTCTTTCAGTCTATAAGTAACATACAAAGTTATACGCTCTTTTATTTATATATCTGTTTTTTATCTAGTGTCGCAGTTGTCGTTAGTTAATTAAGCCGGCAATATGTACACCCATTCTGTACATCCGAATTGCGTTTAGTGTATTGTTGCAAAATTCGGACAATACTTTTCAGATGTAAATATACATCTGATACATGCAGTAATAAAAACACACGTTTAATAAGATTAAACTCTATTTTAATTATATGTTCCAACATGTTTTGTTGTCAATAACTCAAAGTATTAAATCTTTTTAGCTTTACTAATATTTATTTTTCTAAGAAAATATAATTGTAAATCAGGATAGAAAACGAGGTGTATTATGAAAAAATCCGTTCATGATTTAGGTGACATCAAGGGGAAAAGAGCGCTCGTTCGTGTAGATGTCAATGTTCCTATGGATGAGAACAAAAATGTTGCAGATGATACAAGAATCAGAGCTATTTTGCCTACAGTTCAATTTTTGAAAGACAAAGGTGCGAAAATAATTCTTATGGCTCACCTTGGCAGACCAAAAGGAGAATGGAAAGTTGATGAATTTTCTCTGGAGCCTGTTGCAAAATATTTATCAAAAGTGCTAGGAGAAGATGTTCTGTTTGTAAAATCGCCTGTAGGCGAAGGTGCAGACAAAGAACTGGAAGCATTAAAAGACGGTCAGGTTGCTCTGCTTGAGAATATCAGATTTTACAAAGCAGAAGAAGCAAAAGATGACGATATGACTTTTGCTAACGAACTTGCTAAACTCGGTGATTTTTATGTAAATGATGCATTTGGGGCTGCACACAGAAACCATACATCAACAGCAAAACTTGCTAAAGTTTTAAAACCGGCAGTGTCGGGACTTTTGATGGAAAAAGAAATCAGATGCCTTTCTCAGGCACTTGATAATCCTGTTAGACCGTTTACTGCTGTTGTTGGCGGAGCTAAAGTCTCTTCTAAAATAGGTGTTTTAGAAAACTTGCTTGATAAAGTTGACAATATGATTATCGGCGGCGGTATGGCTTATACATTTGTAAAAGCTAACGGCGGTAAAATAGGCAACTCCATTTGTGAAGATGACCAGTTGGATGTTGCAAAAGCAATTGAAAAGAAAGCTGCTGACAAAGGTGTAAAACTCGTAATGGCAACAGATGTACTTGTTACTGATGACTTCTCCGGCAACGGAACAAACAAAGTTGTTAAAGTTAATGAAATACCTGACGGATTTGAAGGTGTTGATGCAGGTCCGGAAACACAGAAAGCATTTGCTGATGTCATTAAAGCATCAAAAACTATTCTGATGAACGGTCCTGTAGGTGCATTTGAAAATCCCGCATTTGCAGAAGGTACAAAAGCTGTATTAAAAGCTATTGTGGAAGCAACCAAAAATGGTGCTGTTTCTGTCATAGGCGGCGGTGATTCTGTTTCGGCGGCAAAGAAATTCTGCAATGCTGAAGACTTTACTCATGTATCAACAGGCGGCGGTGCTTCCTTAGAATTTATTGAAGGTAAAGTACTCCCGGGTGTAGATGCGTTAGATAACAAGTAATGAATAAAAAATAAATTAAAAGCCGCCTGATATTTTACATTCAGGCGGCTTTTAGTTTTTGACAAACAATACTAATGTATTGAATTGTTATTATTTTCATCATGAGATTTATGAAAATGCCCCCATTTGAATGACGGATAAGTCTCTTTCATCTGGTCCCAATCAACATGTACGTCATAAGGCAGAGCATTTTTTTCTATTTCTGTTCTTCTTTCTTTTTCCCATTCTTTAATAAAATCTATACACGCATGATCAATATAATGCAGCCTTTCTGCACAAAGTGTTATATTCTTATTTTTAGGAAGACTCTCTAATGCTTCTATCAATGTCGGGAGTTGTATAAATGTAATATTTCCGTGTATTTTTGCCGTTATTGTATTTGTATCATTATTTTCTTGTGTATCAATATCAACCTTCAAAACCTTGTAAGCACTTTTTATAAGTGCGCAGAAAAATCCAGCAAGTATACCTTCAAACAGGTTAGTAAACAGTATTGCAATAAGAGTTATTACGTATATTGCAAACTCTCCTTTGCTCAATTTCAAAATATGTTTTGCCGAATTTACATCAACAAGTTTATAACCTGTATATACAAGTATTGCTGCAAGAGAAGATACCGGTATGTAGTTTAAAACAGCCGGTAAAAAACTAACAAACAAAAGTATCCACAATCCGTGCAAGATGGTAGACAATCTTGTTTGCGCATCTGCATTAATGTTTGCAGCACTTCTGACAATTACTCCTGTTATCGGCAGTCCGCCAACTACGCCGGATATAGCATTACCAACGCCTTGAGCAATAATTTCTTTATCGTAATCAGTTTTTGATTTTGTGCTCATCTTGTCTATTGCCGTTGAAGTCAAAAGAGTTTCCGCACTGGCAATAAAAGTAATTATAAGTGCACTTATAATTACTTTCAGGTTAAATATTTGTGTCAGAAGCGAAGGTTTTAAAAATTGAGCTGATGTCCAGAAATTGTTTCCGACATTAATATAATTGATATCAAAGTGCAAAATATTTGCAGTTAAAGAAGCAATAATTATGGCAACCAGAGCTGCCGGTATTGATTTTAGTTTTTTATAAGGTAGTGCATTCCAGAATATAATTATCGAAATTGTCATTATTCCTATTATGCACGCAAGATGATGCGCAGACCCGTTTAGAGGCAATACTGAATGATATATAACATTCCCTAAATCAAGAATATTTTCAATAAAAGAATTTTGTGGCTGGCTGTCCAGCATAATATGGAACTGCGATAAAAATATTGAAATTCCTATACCTGCAAGCATACCCTGGATAATAGCCGGAGAAATTGCCCTGAACCATTTGCCCAGAGACAAAAAACCGAACAGTATTTGCATCAAACCGACAGCAAATATGATTAAAAATAATTTTTCTATACCGAGATTATGAATAATATCAACAACAATAAGAATCAATCCGGCAGCAGGACCTGATACCTGCAGAGAATTGCCTGACAATGCTCCAACAACAATACCTCCTATTATCCCGGAAATAATCCCGCAATAGACAGGCAGTCCGCATGCTATAGATATGCCTATTGCAAGAGGCATTGCAACAAGAAAAACTATAACCGAAGCCAAAAAATCTTTTTTGAAAGAGTTTGTATTAATATGAATCATTGCTGTTTCGTCCGTGTTATAAACCATTTTTTATCATAAATGTTAAACGGACAAATTGCAATATTTCATATCGTCAACCGACTCCGAGTACGTCTTGGATTATTGGCGTTCGTAAGGTTTTGCACTCCGTTTAGATTTGCTTTGCAAATCTCACTTCGTCAAACTTTTTCACAGGACGGCGTTCCCTCTTTTCATTCGGTCAGCCTTGCCAAAATCAGCTCTTGGATTTTCTTCATGCTCGGACAGTTTCCAATTTTTATACTGCACGGAGATACGAAGTATCTCACTGCAGTATAAAGATTAACAACGCCATACGCATCAGGCTGCCCTCGGGTACAAGCGGGCAGCCTCAGACGTTTATCTGTTTGTGATTATTACATCAAATAGCTGACAGCATTTGCAGCAAGCTTTGTCATTGCTGAACTTGCATAATAATTTTTGCATAAATTCTGTGCAAGATTTTGTGCTGCAGTGCCAAAATTTTGGGTTGTTTGAATTTCTCTCAGCGCACCTTTTAAAATATCTGGCACATTCCCGTCAGGATTAGTTTCTTGATAAGTGATTGCTCCGTCTTTATCGGTGTCTATATATTCTGATAATTTTTCAATTGTATTATTTTCAAGTATCTTTTTTAATTCTTCATTTTTTGCATCACGTGCAGTCTGTATGGCAATTTCGTTTTTTGATAAAATATTGTCTGCATTTTGGTCTATTGTATCAAAATTATTTTTTAAATAGTCTGCAAAATTTCTTGTATCAGTATTTAAAAAAGTTGATGTATATGTCTGTGCTTTTTGATACAGCCCCGAAATAATGCTGTTTTGTAATAAATCCCCGTTATTTACCTGAAGACCCATAGATGTATTATCTCCCCTTATTTATTTTTATTATAAAGATATCTGTGTATTTTTTTATCCGTCATTTAAAGTAAAAAATTGTGCAGTAAAATGTCTGTGTGTGACCTTGCTTGTACCCGAGGGCATTCTGCTGCGTACGGCGTGCAGTATAAAAATTGGAAACTGTCCGAGCGTGAAGAAAATCCAAGAGCGGATTTTGACAAGGCTGACCGAATGAAAAGAGGGAACGCCGTCCTGTGAAAAAGTTTGACATAGAGAGATTTGCAAAGCAAATCTAAAAGGAGTGCAAAAACTTTTGAACTGCCAATAATCCAAGAAGAAATCGGAATCAGTTGACAATATGAAATTACAGAGGCAATTTAGACATTTAAAATTTTTATGTTATTATTAAAAAGTTCCTCATACACGGAGAAATCTTATGAATCCATTTGGGTCTTTGTTTTTGACACTGGTTCTGCTTCTATCTTTTCAAAATACAACTTTTGCAGATGCCGCCGCTCATAAACAAGCTTTGCAAAAAGCTAAAACAGCTGTTGATAAAGATTCCGTAAAAATTGATAAAACACACTTTTATCCTGAATATCATCTCGCAGCCCCTGCAAATAGAATGACTAATCCCGGAGCTCTTTCTTATTTTAAAGGGCAATATCATATTTTTTATCAGCACAATCCGTTTTCTTCAGAATCCGGAAATATGCACTGGGGACATTATGTGAGTCCGGATTTGATTCATTGGACAGAAATGCCGATTGCGCTTGCTCCGTCAGAAAATTATGATAAAGACGGTATACTTTCAGGAAGTGCTATTGCTGATGATAATCTTTTGTATTTATTATATACAGGCAATGTTGTTAACAAAAAAGATGACAAAACAGAAATTCATCAGACACAGAATCTTGCAATGAGTAAAGACGGTATAAATTTCGGAAAATCAGCAAATAATCCGATAATTAATATGGCACCTCATTATTCAATACTTAATTTTTCATTAAAAGATTTTAGAAATCCGTATATATGGAAACAATCGGACAGATATTATGCTCTTGTAGGTTCTCAATACGAAAAGACAAAAGACGGCGCAGTACTTCTTTTTAAAAGCAAAGATTTAAGAAACTGGGTGCTTATAAATATTACTGCTATAGGTTCAAACGGAGAAATGGGGTATATGTGGGAAAGTCCTGCTTTTCTGCATATTGGCAATGATGATGTATTAATGATTTCTCCACAGGGGATAAAACCTCACGGCAAAATGTTTCTGAACAAATATCAATCCGGCTGGTTTATCGGAAAGCTCGATTATGATACCGGCAAATTTAAACAAAAAGGACCGTTCGGTTTATTTGATTATGGTTTTGATTTTTATGCACCGCAAGTAGTTAAAACACATGAGGGTAAACATATCATAATTGGTTTACTTGATATGTGTGACACAAATATGCCCGAAACCGCTTATGGTTGGGCCGGCATGATGAGCATTCCACGTGAATTAAAAATACATAACGGTAAGATTATTACTGTTCCATTCGACGGACTCAAAGTCTTAAGGTATGAGTCAGCTAATTACAAAGATCAAAAACTGAATGGTACGAGAGATTTCAGTCGTATAAACGGCAGTGTCTACGAATTGATAATTACAGCTGATTTGACTGTTGCAAAATCTTTTGCTGTTAAATTAAGAGAAAACTCTTCACAAGAAACAGTTTTGAGTTATGATAAAGAAAGTAATATCTTAAAATTGAACCGTGACAAATCGAGTGCAAATCCGAATCATATACTTACAGGTGAAAGAGAAGTATCTCTTCCCATTGAAAACAATATTTTGAAACTTCATATATTTGTTGACAAGTCTTCTGTAGAAATTTTTGCTAATGACGGTCAGGCGGTCATGAGTTCCAGAATTTATCCCGATAAAAATGCAACCGGTGTGAAATTTGTTTCAGACGGTGATGTTAAGATTAAGTCTTTAGACTTTTACAAATTAAAGACAGCTAATAATTAAATATATTTGTAATATAAGCCGGTGTAGCTCAGCTGGTAGAGCAGGTCATTCGTAATGATCAGGTCGCAGGTTCGAACCCCGTCACCGGCTTTTTATCACAGAGATAGCGAACCTGCGACCATCGCAGGAAAATTAAAAGAGCAGGCATTCGCCCGCTCAGCCCCGTCACCGGCTTTTTATCACAGAGATAGCGAACCTGCGACCATCGCAGGAAAATTTATTATAAAAATTCGTGCGTATAAACACATCTCTCCTTTTTTGCTGCCGGCAGAGTCGGAAGCGGTCGGCGGTAACTGCGGCGCCGGATTAGCTGTTTATAATAACAAAAAACAGACAGTATAAATTCTGTCTGTTTTTTACAAAATTAAAGATATTCTAAATTAATGGTTACATTCAGTTATATCAATGCATACATTAGAATTTTTTGCTGCACTGTAAGCTTTCAAAATAGTATCCATATCATGCTGCACCATTAAAACAGAAGGTTCATTCCACTGGTATCCGTTATGTTTAACAACTTTAGGAATATCATATTTAATAAGTGTACAATCTTTATTGTCTTTTCTTGTGCTTATGTCCAGAATTTTGTCAGTGTCTAATTCATAAACAAGCTCTCCTGAAGAATCAACTGCTTTTATTTGACCTTTAAAAGGTATTCTTGATGCTGCACTGTTAACCGGTTGAATTGACATAATTTTCTCTCCTTTATCCTAAATAATTTGGTATACAATCTTATAAAACTTGTAAAAATTTTTTTTGTTATATTCTTCGTTTTTTTTTTACAAAAGTTAAGAAATTTATCCGAAAAAATTTGTCATAAGAAGAATGTTCTCTAAAAAATGATTGAGTATGTAAGATTGTTATTTTAGATATGTTAACAATTGTAAAATTGAGTTTTAATGTGCCGAAAACCCTGTCATAATGACTAATAGGATAGGATAGATGAGGCTGAAATGCAATTATAGCAATTTTTTCAGATGTCTTTTTTTATTGTAAATGTAGGTAACAAAAATGAAAGGTAGGAATTATATGATTGGACAGTCTGCATTTACTATGTACCCGGGATGTTATCCAGTTTTTTATGAAAATCATTCAAATCCTGAATCTGTAAAATTTGCACGTCAAGTAAATGATGAGTTAGATGTAAAAATGGCTGAATTAAAATTTGTATATTTAAATGATCTTTCTCATGATGCTAACCTGACACCGGCACAGCGTAAAACTTTAAACTATATGTTGGAAAGTGCAAGACAGGAATTTAATGCTCTTAAGGCAAAAAATAATATCAGATAAACCAAAGAAATGTGAGGAAATGATGACAAATTTAATTAAGTCTTATTCTAATTATGTAAATTCTTTTTATTCAAATGACGTTGAAATATTAAAAAAACGTAAAAAACAGTCAAAAAAAGCTGCGCTTATCACTGCATCCGCAGGGGCAGCTTCTGCAGCATTAGGTTTTTTGCCTAAAAACAAGATGAAGATACCTTGTTTTGTTCTTTCTGCTTTTTCCTTTTTAGCTGCATTGAATTTGCATAATTATACAAAGATGGCAGATAAAAAAATTGATTCTCTAAATACTAATGCATAGTTTTGTCTGAAAACATTTCATGACAAGATTCTGCAGGACAAAAGAATCCGGTTAATTGTTAATAAGCAATTAAAAGATGTATTGATGTAAATTTGTAAAACTTAACTGTTGCTTATACCTGTATTTATTGTAAAATAAAATATATTATATAAAGGAGATTTACTACGATGAAACAAGGTATTAAGTATTTTGCTTTAGGTTTAGGTGCATTTATTATCGGTATGTCTGTTAATAATTATGCTATTTCTAATGTACCGTCTAAAATTGCTGTAGTTGATGTTCAAAAAGTTGTAGCATCTTCTGCACAGGTAAAAGCTTTAAAAGCTGACAGAGACGCAAAAGTTAAAGATTTGACTACATTTGTTGCTAACGCAAGAGCTGCCGTTGCAAAAGAACCGAATGCTGCAAAGAAAAAAGAACTTGAAAATAAATATAATAAAGAACTCAATGCAAAGCGCAACGCTATTCAAAAAGATTATGCAAAAAAACTTGCTAATATAGACAAAAGCATCTCTGCAGTTGTTGCACAAAAAGCAAAAGCTGCAAACTATGATATAGTTCTTGCAAAAGGTGTTGTTTTGTATGGCGGTACAGATATTACTGCTGAAGTAACTAAATCTGTAAAATAATTTTTTTATTACTTTTTACAAAAAGCCCGAAATTAAACTTCGGGCTTTTTGATTTTATAATCTACATACTATTTGTTTATATTCTCTTTTTCTTCTCGAGTTGTTACAATGTCCTCAAACTGTGCAAGTGTTTCCATACCTACTATTTGTTCCAGTGCTGAACGCTTAGCCAGAAAATCTGAACGGAGTTTACTTTGTTTATTCAGGGCTTCTCTATAATACGCATCAAGCATAATAACCTGCTCATCCGTCATTTTTTGTGAATTCATGAATGCATTTCTTCTTTTTGCAACTATACTATCAGAGCGAATAAGAAGGGCTCTTGATGTCATATAATCAAAATAATAATTAACTATTTTTCTTTGCAGTTCTTCTATTTTTCTTATCAAAACAATCATGTCCGCATCATTAACTTTACTGAACTTATAATTTAAATCTTTATCATCAACTGACATTGAACCAAGAACGCTGCTGCCCATTATAGAAGAAATTGCGGCAATTGGATTGCCCATACCTATTCCTGCAAGACTGCCGACAGTAGATATTGGCTGAATGATTTTTTTTACCACACTCTCATCAGGCTTGTCTTCATCTGGATTAGAAAGTTTATAAACAATAAACTTTACTGTTTCACTGTTTTGTGCAGCGCCTATCCATAAAAGCTGAAAGTCCGCAAGTACGTCCTGTGTATCCAGCTCAGCATCAGAACTTATTTCTTCTGCAATTTTTTTCAGGCTTAAATCAGCATAAGTAATGTTCTTTACGGCTTCGCCGGTTTTATCTAAATTTGCTTCTTTTGATTCTATAATTTTATTTGTTTCAGATACTTTAAACGGATTTTCAGGACTGCTTCCTATTCCCAGACGGCGTGCAGGCGGCATTGGCTCTGTTAAATCTTCAAGATTTATAGAAAAAACCGGACATATTGATGCAAGCAAAACAATGAACAGTAAAGAAAATTTAATTCTTAGCATCTTTACCCTCCGGAGTTGTATGTGTATCTTTATTCATTAATTTTTGAGAAAATAATTCATTTTTAAATGCATACTGGTACAGGTTTAAATTTTGCACTGTTTTTTTGCCGGCAAGACGCTCTAAATCCATCTGATATTTGCGGGCTTCTCTTAACTGCTGAAATTCTTCAAACAACAAATCATCATACATATTCCCTGAGACAATGATTTCCATTTCATTACTGCCTCTTAGTGCTTGAGAATAATTTTTGTTATATAAAACAAGTCTCTGTCTGATATCTTTTACCTGTCCGAGCGCCATTTTGTAGTTGTAATATGAATTTATAATTTGATCTTGCAAAGATTCTATCATACCGGCTAACTCAATCAATTCGGTATCTGTTAGAGGAACTTCTTTAGGATTGTTAATTTTGGATATATAATTGTTAGCAAGTCGTCCGGTAGCATAAGATGCGGATTGAACCATATAGTTTGCGCCGAAAAAGGCAGGAACAAATGAAGCTCCATTGACAAGAGCAGATACTGATTTTGCAAGAATTGAAGAATGGTAACGCTGTTGTTCCGGCGGGATTGATAATTTTTTCATCGCAAATTTAATAAGGTCATTGTTTTCCACAGTTGACTTCCACAGCATATCAATATCTTCAAGATCTTTTTGCTGTTGAAGATTTATAATCCCTTTTAAGGCTGTTTCTTCGTCTATTGTTAGTTCTTTTGTTTCTTTTTCGACTTTTGGTGTGTATTTAACTTTTTGCTCTTGCACATTTTTTAGACCGATATCTTCGGCTGTTGCACAATTCGTAAAACTTATTAATATAATTATTATAGATAATAATTTTTTCATACATGTACTTTATAGCATATAAATCTTGCGGAAGAAAATTTAAAATATACATTGTTATATAAATTAACCAAGGAAATAAAATCATGATAGAAAATACTTTAAAAGAAATAGTAAATGCATATTCAAAATTAGATCAGGTATGCGCCGTAGTGCTGGCAGGTTCTAGAACTTCTAATCAAAGCGATTATCTGTCTGACTACGATATCTATATTTATGCTGATAATGAAATACCTGTTGGTTTCAGGCTGGAGCTTGCTAAAAAATACTCGGATAAATATGAAATAGATAACAGATATTTTGAAACAGGGGATGAATGGGAATTAAGAGACAGCGGAACAGGACTGGATTTTATGTTCAGGTGCAAAAATTGGATAACAGGTACAATTGAAAATGTTTATGACAAACATATTGCCTCAAACGGGTATACAACCTGTTTTTTGCATAACGTAAAAACATCAGAAATTCTTTATGACAAAGACAACTGGTTTTTAAACTTGCAGAATAAAATCAGAGGACCTTATCCCGAAGCACTCAAAAGCAACATAATTAAAAGAAATTTAATGCTTTTAAGCGACAAAAAAAGTGCATCATACCTTGAGCAAATTGAATTTGCCGTTAAAAGAAATGATTTGATAAGTTTAAATCACAGAATTGCTGCTTTTTTTGCAAGCTATTTTGATATTATATTTGCAATGAATGAGATATATCACCCCGGTGAAAAAAGAATGATAAAATATGCAAAATCTCATTGCAAAATTTTGCCCGTTGATTTCGAAGAAAATATAAATAATCTTTTTAAAGCAGATAATGCACTTAAAATAATAATCCTAAAAAACATGATTATAGAATTGAAAAAAATATTACCGGATTCAATTGCTGGCATGACTGATTAAAAACAAAACAATTCCGTCTAAAATAACTATCGTTATATATATTTATAAAAAGAAAGGAAGAACTTTCATGGACGAAAATAAAGATTACAATGAAGAAAAAATTGATGAATATAATGTTATCCCTCATAAACATACCGGCGGCTGGATAAAATTTGCCCTGGTTTTAATTGTCCTTTTTCTTGCGTGTTATCTTGCTGTATATTATGTTCTGGATCAAATGCGGCACGCTTATTATATGCCTGCTATGCCTGTTGAAAGTATTGACAGAATTTTGCAGGAACAGGACAGAATGTTTGAAAGAGATATGAGTGCATTTCCGATGCATGACAAAGCTATGATGGTAGTAAAAAATCCTGTAGAAACATACAAAGATGATAATTTAGATGCTTACAAAATGATTATTAACCTCAAACCATTTAATAATAATCCTGATAATCTCAGTATCGATATACAATCAAATAAAGTAAGCATAAAGGGCAAAACAGAAAAAACAGGAAAACATTCTGAAAAAGTATATGCTTTTTCGCAAAGCTTTATTTTGCCTGAAAATATAGATATCGAAAAGGTTTCAAAACAAAAACACGGTCATAAATACATAATCACAATGCCTATAGATGATTAAATATCCGATAGTTGTAAAACTTAGCAGTTTTTAATAAAATATTAAGAAATGTAACAATAATATAAAGTGTTTTAAATACAATAAATAATAAAAAGATTTAATATTTCTTGTTTTTGTATAATAAATCACGCAATTTTACAAAATAATACTGAAAATATATTTAAATTTTGAAAATAAAATTATAAATTTATCATTTTTTGACAATTATTACATCTGTAATAAAATATTGACGAAACGAAAAACATAGTGTAATTTTATATAATACATTTACAAATGTAGTAAATATGAGGCAAATATTTTGTATAATTCTGAAAAATACTGTTTAAACTGGCAAATCAACTGTATGGAAAACTTGTTTCATATACTATTCCTTTTTGTGCGTAAAATGCACTTATACAGGCTTCGACTTGCGTATGTGACAGTATATAATAATTGTTAAAAACACACTTTATCTATAAAAATACATCCGCAAGTCTGAAAAGATAAGCGGTTTTTTTTTGAAAATTTTTATCATTATTAAAACAAATAAACTAACAGCTACATTACAGGGGGGATCAATTAACAAATGAAAATTTCTTCAGACGTTTACTCTTATAAGTATGTAAAACCGGCAAATATCAGAAATGGCAACAATATTAGACCCGTTTTTAAAAGGACGGACAATATGAACTTATCAGCCGATAAAATGCTCTGTGACAAAAACTATGGCATTTTAACCGCTAAAAGTTATAAGCCGGTTGCATTTAAGGGTATTAAGGAAATAAGTTCTCTTGTTCCATCGGTTATAAAAAAAATTCCTTTTGAGCAAAGGCTGGCTTCTTTATATGAGATTATTGACAAAAACGATGTTATACTGATATCAAAAAGTAAAAAAGCTGCACAATCATTATTAAATAAAGCATCAGATGTTTTTGATAATGTAATTAAAAGAGTTTTTTATATGCCGGAGGAGAATATTCCTGAGGCTATCGCAATTATAAGAACAGATATTGCGCCCGGAATAATAAATCTTGGAGAAAACCCGATTCTTGTAACAAATCTCGAAGGTAAAAGTTATATGCTTGCTAAAAAGGCAAGTATCTGGCTGAATGAAGATGCAAAAGTCCATATAGGTGATAATTTGGGTAAAGACATATTAAATCACACAGACAAGACGTTTCAATTTTCCGTAAAAGAAAAATCAACAGAAAATCTCAGTGCATATAGAGAAAAATTTTCAATATCTTTTAATAAAACTGAGGATGTTAAAAAGTCAATTGAAAATATAAACAAGAAAACATTAAAAAATCTCCTGGTGGAAGAAAACAAGAAAAAGACTTTCGGGCTTTCTGATGTAGGAGGAATGAATGCAGTTATAAAGGAACTCAAAAAGAATATACTCTTTCCGATTAAATATCCTAATCTGTACGAAGGCAGAAATTTGAACCACGGTATTATTTTGTACGGACCACCCGGAACAGGCAAAACTTTTGTTGCCAAAGCACTTGCAAATGATGCTGGAGCGAATTATTTTGAAGTTGATGCCGGATCGTTAAGGGGAAGTCTTGTCGGTCAGACAGAAGAAAATTGGAGAAAAGTTTTTCAGGAGGCTATAGATAATCAGCCCAGTATATTACTGGTAGATGAATGCGATGCTGTGTTTAAACAGAGAAGCTCATTACAGCCTTATGCTGCTGATGAACTTAATCAGATACTAAGTCTTCTGAGTGATTTAGAAAAAAATAATGATCAAGTATTTGTTATTGCAACAACTAACAAGATTGACATTCTGGACGATGCTATTTTGAGAGGAGGCAGAGTCGGAAAACAAATTGAAATCAAAAATCCAGATCTGGAGGGGATAAAAGATATACTTGATAAACAATTAAAATCTTTTAATGTTGATGAAAAATTTGACAGAACCGCTTTTGCTGAAAAGCTTTTACAAAGAGGGCTTAATGGTTCTGACATAAAACAGATAAACGACAATGCCTATGATATGGCTTATGAAAGGTTAAATATTTTTGAAAAAATGGAGGCAGGAACAATACAGGAAGAAGACATAAAGAATATTGTTTTAACACAAGATGATTTTGATAAAGCATTAGAAAAATATTTAGCGCAAAATATTAAAGCATCAGGGGCAAACAGAAGAAGACCGGTCGGCTTTAACAGAACGCAAGAATATATCACTGAAACTAAAGCAGTAAATCAGAGAGAAATTTTACCGGGAGAAATAGCAGCAATGGGATAATTTTATAAAGGCTTTTTTTTCGCTAATCCGGATTGTCTGGGATAAATATCAGGGGTGTTTTCACTTTTTTTGATAACAATAAGTTCTCTGTCATATTCTTCTTTGCACGGCAGATCGTACTTTATACGGTCTGCCGTATAGCATTTTAGTATTTTCATTGCATTTTTTGCAGCCTGTAATTCTTCATCCGTATTTTTTGATTTAAAAGCTATCATATAAGAATTTTTTTTAACAAAAGGTATTGTATATTCCAAAAGAATATTTAAAGCAGAGACCGCACGTGAGGTAACTATATCAAAGGCGTTTTTGTAATCACAGGGCAATTCTTCCGCTCTTTTACAAACAGGATGCAAATTTTCCAACCTTAATTCTTTCTGAACGAGTTCTATAAATCCTATCTTTTTTGCAATAGAATCGAGCGGATAAATTTGAATTTTGGGATATAAAATACACAACGGTATGGAGGGAAAACCGCCGCCTGTTCCGACATCAAGGAGTTTAATGCTTTCTTTAATATTGTATTTATTGATAAATAAGCTTAAAGACAAAGAATCATATATGTGTTTCTCAAACAGATTTTCTTCATCTTTTTTGCTCATAAGATTAGTATGAGAATTATAGATCTTAAACAGGTTCACAAAATCCCTTAGCTGTTCCTGCATAGTTTTAGTCAACTGTATACCGGTTAATTCTTCAATTTTATGAAATTTATCATTATCAAACATTTTATTTTACTTCTTTTTCTATTTTACTTATTTGTTCATTGTCCAATTTTATTTTTACAGTATTTATTCTTTTGATTATTATGTCCTCATTTTGGCGGTATTCATTCATGTTCAGCATATTTCTTTTTGCCAGCAGATAAGCTTTATAGCTTTTTTCATAATTCTTGCTTCTTTTGTAAAAGTCACCAATCTCAATATATGCGTTAGCTGTATACAAACTGTCGCTGCATCTCTTTGCTGAGGATAATGATTTTAAAAGCCAGTTTAATTCATTTTCAGACTGAATTGATTTTGCTAATTGTGCCAGTTTTAAACACAGGTAGTATACGCCTTCATAGTTTGAATTTGCCAGATCGCATTTTAGTGCAAGTTTATAATAATCAACAGCTTGTTTTAAATTTCCTTTTTCTTTAACAATTTCCGCAATATTTGTATAAGCAGCTGATTTGCTGGTATCTTCAACAGAAGATGAGTTTATGCTTTTTTCATAATATTCAAGTGCTTCGGCTGTTCGATTATTATCGTCTAATAAAAGTGCAAACTTAAAGTATGCTTTTGACAGATAATCTGCAGATATATCAGTTGTTTTATCAAGAAGTGCAAACGCTTTTTGGTAATAATTTTCAGCAGTATAACTGTCTGATATGTCTTCTTCTATTTCTGCAAGTTCAATATAGGAGATGAAAATAATATTATCATTTGCGATTGTTTTCCCGTTTATAAAGTTTTCGTAAATAATTCTGGCATAATTTATCTTATAAGTTTCTTTATATATTTCTGCAATTTTTAACTTAACTGCATTAAGCTTTTCAATATTGTTTCGGCTCGAATAAATATCTGTCAGTTTATTGTAAAAATCGATTGCATCTGTTGTTTTGTTCAGCTTTTTCGAACAAAATGCCAATTTTTCTACAATTAAAGGTTCATTTTCGTAAAAGTCCTTATCGTTATTTAATGTTAAAGCGGCAGAATACAGATTTAATGCGGTTTCATAATCGTGTGATTCTTCATAGCTTTGTGCTCTTTCACACAAAACTTTCAATGTTCTTTCAGATTTTTTTTGTAAAATTTCCTCATTTTTTTGTTCAATAATTTTATAAACTTTTGTACCGGCCTCGTATTCCTGTTGCTTTCTCAAATCAACGGGCATATTTAACAAGGAAAGTTCCTCTTTTGTCAGAGCATACTTTTCAAATCTTTCATTTCTGTTTTGTAGACTTTTAGGCGGAATAGGTCGTTTTTTTTCTGTTAAATTTTCTTTTTCGTTTTCATCTTTATTTTGAGAATCTTTTGCTACGGTAAAATTCCAGGCAGAAAGATCACTGTTGACATAGCTCATAAATGATACATCTGGTGGAGTCTTCTGTTTTTCTTTTTCCGGTTCTTTTTGCTTCCGGCTGTTTATGAAAGAATCATGAAAAGCTATTTGCGATCTCATAGTATTTCGTGAAATCATTATTGCTCGTTCATTTGGTTTTAGCGGCAGCTGAGACTCAAAAAAGTTTTTCCAGAAATTATGAATACGGATTTTTTCAAAAGGTTCTATAGTCTTTTTTATATAGTTTCGTAAAAAAGGATTTACAAAAACAAAGCCATATTCGTTTGATAATATATTTTTTTCTGTAAAATAATTTATTTGTTCAACTGTTACTATATTTTGTCCAGTTAAGTATCTCTCTGGAATCCCGATGTCACAGAGCGTTAACACATTTATTATATTTTTTACGCCCGAAGGAATAAAGGTAATCAATTTTTGTATAACAAAATCCCGATATGAACTTTTTTTATTTTCAAATTCATTCAGGATTTTCGACAGACTTATTTTTAAAGTTAAAATCAAGTTTACTGTAATACGCAAAGAAATAATATCAGTACCTGTGATTTCAAGCAGTCTGGCAATTTCATTTTTATCGTATTGTATATTGAAATGGTTCAAATACCTGTATATTTGCTCTTCGCTGTAAAATTTTGTAGAAATGTTTACTGAATTATTTGATTCAGAAAACAATTGATTGTCAAAAGCAGAGGATATCAAAAGTATTTTAAACTTATTCATTAAATTTAAATGATTTATATAAGCAATTATTTCATCTTTTTCTGCGGTATTTGTTTTATTAAATATATTTTGTAAAGAATCGAATATTATAAGACATGGCTGTGTAATATGACTCAGGTATGTATTAATTCTTGTTGAAATAGAGTTCGTTTCTATTTTTGTAAAAGATATCTTTTTTTGCTGGGAATATCTTTTCAAATCTTCAAAAAATGCAAGAAATATATCATCCAGTGTTGTGCCCTCAAAGCATTTAATTTTAAAGACAAGTACTTTATCATTCAGGTATTTTAGCGAATAATTGCACAAGTCTGTTTTAAACGAACCTGACGGACCATGTAAAAAACACAGGTTATTTTCTTTAGCGCTAAAGAAATTTAAAAGCGCATTAAGAGATTCCTTATCTAAATCAAGAGGAAACGGATATTGAATATCAATATTATTTTTAACAAAGTTATTTTGCATAAAATAATACTAACATATATCCAAATATTAATGTTCCTTCAAAACATTGATAACGAACTCTACAGCACCGGAATTTTCATCAAATATTTTGTGTGTATCTTCGCAGGCTTTTTTATAAAAATCATTATCCATAAGCAGTCTTTTCATATCATTTGTAAGTTCTGCAGGCGTAGAAGCCAGTTTTGCCGCATTTGTTGCAGTCAAAAAAGTGTATATATCTTTAAAATTAAATACACAATTTCCTGAGACTACAGGCTTGCCCCAGATGTTGGCCTCCAGCGGGTTATGTCCTCCTGTGTTTGAGAAGCTGCCGCCAATATAAGCAAAATGAGAAACAGAAAACATTTTCATTAATTCGCCCATTGTATCCAGCATGATTATGTCATTTGTTTCAAAGGTATCTTTATTACTTCTTTTCCCATACATAAAACCGGAATGACTAATTAATTCCTCTACTTTTGAATAACGCTCCGGATGTCTGGGCGCAATAAGTAATTTAATGTCAGAAAATTCTTTTTTTAGCTCTTTAAAAGCATCCAGAATGATTTCATCCTCGCCTCTATGAGTGCTTGCCGCCACGATTAATCTGGCATTGTTCAGTTTTAAACTGTTTGCCAGTTCAGTTATTTCTGATTCGTTCATTGTGGGTTTTATGTCAAATTTTAAATTACCCATAAATTTTGTAACTGCAGGATTTGCGCCTACTTGAATAATCCTTTTGGCATCATCTTCAGTTTGCATAAATATTCCTTTATATTGCGCAAGCACCGGTTTAAAGAAAAATGAAAATTTTTTATAACCATTATAAGAATGAGGAGAAAGTCTGCCGTTTATAATATAGACAGGAATATTCCTTTTTTTTGCAAGATAAACAAAATCCGGCCATATTTCGGTTTCTGCAATAAGTATTATATCCGGTTTAATCCTGTTAAGAAAAGCATTTATGCTAAAGAAGAAGTCAAACGGAAAATAGGTTATTGCATTTACTGTTTTTCCTAATTTCTTACGCGCAATTTCCTGACCGGTTCCGGTAGTTGTTGATAAAACGATATTGCTGTCAGGAAAAGATTCTCTTGTCTTTTTTATCAAAGTTTCTACTGCATTTACTTCGCCTACTGATACAGCGTGAAAAAATATTGTCTTTTTTTCCGGATTTAACGTGAGATTGTTATAAAATCCCATTTTTGTCCAAAAACCCGCACGGAATTTTGGAACGGCAATCATTGCAATTAAAATAACCGGAAGCAAAATAATTGCGCAAACAATTAAAACAAAATTATAAATAATACTAAATAATAACACGTATACTTCCTCTACTGTCTTCTTATTCAATGTTTACATTACAGCCCGAATACGTACTGCACTATCAATATTTTTCTTTAGTTTATAAGAAACATATTCTTGCTTCAATCTATATTATACGGGACTTATATTGTGATAGGGATTATAATTTCTAAAAGCCTTAAAAGACGGAGGCAACGGCTTTTTCGTAGTAATATTCTCCGTTATCTGCCGCTTTCTGATTTCGACCGCTTCTTTTTTTATTGAATGTTTTTGTAATTTTGAAGCAATTATATTTCGAAAATAAGGTGTAATTACATTTGAAGCAAGAACGGAAGCAGCAATCGTTGTAACAATACCAACATTATTTTTATGAGTTTCAGCAATATCAAGTGCTTTATCTACTGCAGGCATAATCTTATTTATTGCATCATCGCTGCAGTTTTTAAAAATATTTAATAACCTTGGATTTTTCAATAATTCTGTAAGCTTATGGTTTTTCAAATCTGCAGGTGTAATAATATTTTTCCAGTCTTTAATACAGGAAGCCAGTTCCGGTTTTATATTAATTATTGCTTTTGCTAAATCATCGGTGAGAAATTTTCCATTTTCAACTAATTTATCTCCTCGTTTTTTTATTATATCGCAAACGGAATAAGTCATTAGAACATTAACAAATGCGTCTGCACCTTCCTGAGGCAAAAGGAATTTCTTTTGATCCTTATCTAGTTTTTTATCTGTTACAACAGCCATTACCTGTGCAATTGCGCCGAATAATGTAGCAAGAGCACCCATATGAACAAGCAGTTTTCCGCCGTCTTTTGAGTAATGGTCATACATATATTGAATAAAATTCTGTATAAATTTCGGAGGATTCATAACTACTTAACCTCCTTTTTATTCTGCTCTGATTGTTTGTTGACCATATTTACAAAAACCTTGGTCAACCATTTTGTTAAAGGTGCATCCAGAAGGAAATTCGTACCTATCATCGCAATAGTTGCGGCTAATGTTCCCATTGCTTTTATGTACTTGTCCATACGCTTTTCAAATTCGGCAATATTAAGACCGCTGTTTGCAGTTTTTTTCAATCCGTGAACCATTTTCTTTATAGATGGTAAGAAAAAGCTTTTGCCTTTTACCGGTAATATTTTCCCGTTTTCGATTATGTATTTGCAATTATTTTTTATAAATTTAATACCTGCATATCTTACCCCCACACCTACAAGAGTACCTGCTATTATTTTTGCAACGGTTCTTGCGGCAGAAGTTTTTCTCGTCTCTTTATCAACCGATTTGTTATTTAAATCAATGAAAGGCTGTGTGGCAAGTGCTGTTGCACCGAGGATTATTCTTTGCTCCGGTGCATGCAGACATTTGCCTGCTTTATTGAGTGCTTTTTTTAAAAAATTGTTCTGGATAATCAATTTTTTGCCTTTCACAGACTGCAATTGTACTGTCTTTATAAAAACAGTACAGTATAACTTAACTTCACAGATTTAATAAAACAAAACGCACTTCAAAATTGCTTAAAATCGTTAAATATGTAAAAGATTTGTAATGTTGTATTCTTTACAATTATTTTAAATAATTTTCAAATTTTTTATTGATTTTTATTTTAAAACCGCAGGATTCAAAGGTTTCACATCCGCCGAGTCTGATTTTGTCTGTAACAAACGGATATGCCCTGCAGTAAACCGAGCGAAACACATAATCTTTGCATTTATTATTTTCGTCCAGAGATTTACATCTGAAAAGCAGTATTCCCTTCTCATTTTTTCCTGCTATATCAAAATGATTATATTTTTTATCAAACTTTTTTAATGATTCGAATTGTTTTTCTTCACACACATAGTTTTCATCAATCATAAAAATTATATTTTTGCAGCATTCACCGCACTGATTACATTGACCTTCAATTTTATATTTAGAAGTAAAAAATTTTTGAAAATAAAATTTTAAATACTGAAATATAGTTCTAAACACTTTTATCTAATCCAAAAATCATTTCTTATAATAGGCCAGTCAAAATCATTGAAAGAAAATATCTGCATAAAATAATATCCGGGTTCATCTATTACAAAGTAGGATTTAAAATAATCTACAGATGTATCTATTTCATAATCTTTTGACCAGTAGACTTTATATCCCCAGTGATTTGTTTTTTCTTCTTTTTTAACTATTTGTACTCTTATAAAATTATCTTTAAAACCTTCTTTATTTAAAAGGATATAATAGACTTTTTCTCCTGCATTAAAATTTCTGCCGGCATTGTTAATCGTTTGATTTGTAATAGGCTGGCTGTTAAAAAGCAATAATGCTTTATGTCTTCTGCAGCGAAAGCCGAATCCGCAGACAAATACAATACATATTAATATTATACACGTAACAGTATATTTAAAATACGATTTACTGTTTTTCATTGTTTTTGGATTTTAAATATTCAATCTGATTTTTAACCTGATTTTTCATTTCATTATCAGTTGTGAGATTCATAAATTTTTCATAATTTATGATTGCATCAGTATAGTTATTTTCACGTTCATTAGCCATTGCAAGCGCATAATATGCATAAGCGTATTCTGGATCCATCGCTATAACACCGCTAAACGCTTTTTTTGCTTTGACTATATCTTCCAGCTCCGCATAACATAATCCGGAATTGTAAAGTGCATCCGTGTTTTTTATATTCATAGTAACAACTTTTTCATATTGTAAAAGAGCATTCTTTGTATCGGACTTTGCTTTGTAAGCATTTCCCAGCTTGATTAACGCAGCTTCATCTTCCGGATTCAGTTCTATAGCCTTTTGATATTCAAGAATCGCTTTATCATAGTCTTTTGCTTTTATATATGCATCTGCCAGAGCAACATGAGCCGGCTGATTTTTTGCATCAATAGACAAAGCTTTATTAAAGACTTCTAAAGCGTCATTATCTCTGTCATATTTTAACAATATTTTTCCGTAATCAACAAGAATTTGTGAATCTTCCGGAGTAATTTCCATTGCTTTTTCATATTTTTCAAGAGCCTTATTTTTTGCACCTATTGAATCGTATGCCTCTGCCATTGCTTTAATCGCTTCGTTATTGTTTGCATCAAGCAGTGAAGCCTGTTCATAGTAATTCAAAGCCTTTTTCTGCTGACCGTTTTTCATAAACGAATCACCCTGAGAAATATATGCTTTTACCAGATATTCCCTAACTTTTGGCTCTGTTCTCTGTGAATAAAGATCTTTATATATATTGATAGCACTTTCATAACTGCCGGTTGCATGTAAGGCTAAAGCCTTGTTAAACTGGACATTATAATCAGTTTTATCTACAGCCAGAATTTCATCATAGATTTTAATTGCTTCCGTATAGTTTTTGCAAAGATGATATGTCCTTGCAAGTTCTTTTTTTGCATCAATATTTGCAGGTGCAAGTTCAATAGTTTTTTTGTATGCGGCAATAGCTTCGTTATATTGAGAATTTTTTTGATAAATTAAGCCAAGGTTATAATACGCCATTGCATCTTTTGGTTTGTACTGAATATACTCTTTGTACATGTTAATGGCTTCTTGAGTTTTTCCCATATCTGCAAGAAGGTTTGCATAATCAAATTTTAAATCATCCAGATCCGGTTTTATTGTAAATGCATTTCGAAATTCTATAAGAGCAAGCTCATCTTTTGATAGTCTTACATAAGCAAGTGCCATATTGCCGTGAGAAGCATAATCATTCGGGTCAAGTCTTACAGCTTTTTTAAACATTTCTACAGCATTTGTATAATCACCGGAACGAAGAAGCGCAAGACCGTAATTTGCATACTCATTGAAACCTGCAGGATTTTTTGTGTATAAAGTTGCATACTCATCAGCCGCATCCTGATATTTATCAAGTTTTAAATAAATAGATGCAAGATTTTCTCTTGCTTCTACATTATCAGGATAATATCCGAGAAATGTTTTAAAATATTTTATGGCTTCCTGATTGTCACCCTGTAAAAATTTAACATTAGCAAGGTTTAAATAATTGTATTTATATTCAGGGAATATAGTAAGTGCCTGATTATATGCCGCAAACGCATTGTCGTAATCGTGCTGCTGTTGAAGAATATTACCAATACTGATATATACGACAGCATCATTTGGCTTGATTTTTACAGCTTTTTTATATGCAACGAGTGCATTTTGCCAGTCGCCCATTTCTGCGTATATCCCGCCCAGTTTTATATACAATATGGCTTCATCAGGCGATAATTCTATTGCTTTTTTTATCTTTTCTATTGCAAGAGCATAATTACAATCTTTTTCGAGAATATTTGTTTCCTGAAAAAGTTTGTATGCTTCAGGCGTCATTTTTGCCAGCACCGACAAATTTGAACAAACAGGCGATAATGCCAATGCTAATGATAATGCTATAGTCAATTCTTTTTTCATGGTTTTATTATCTTATGTTTTTCTAAAAAAATCAATCTTTCACAGTTATGTTACAAACATGGCATTAACCCCACATTATAAATAAATATGCCAGATCTTCATCGCTGCTTTCATCTTTTATTATATGTTTTGTGGAAACAATGCCGTTTTCGTTCAGTTTTTGTGCTATTGATACAACTCTTGAACCGCAGGTAGTTTCTTTTCTGTATTTAATATCAATAACAGAAGGTTTATATTTTATTCTGAAATCATTATCAAGTGCTTCTAAAGCCCATATAATGTAATTGCAGTTATTTGCATGCCTGTTAACATCAATATCATCAAATCTCACTTCAAATTCTTTTTGATAATCAACTTTCTCCGGCAGCAATATTTTATTGTAATCAAGATCTTCGTCTCTTTTTTCGTAATGCGGCATATAATCAGCAAGTATTTGTTGTGCAGGCAGCAATTTTCTTGTGTTTATATCTATCAACGCCCATGTTGAAACAGCTTTACCTGCTAATTGTCCGTTATTTACAAAAAACTCAAAATCTCTGTATGCATACAATCTCGAAGTCCCTCTTGGTTCAGTCTTGATTGTCAGTTTTGTTGTATTTTTTATTTCGTTATACAGTTCAATGTGATATTTTAAAACAACCCAGGCATAGTTGTTGGAAAACACAAAACTCGGACCGAATCCAAGAGATTCTGCACTCAGTGTCGCAATATCCTGCATAAAATTCAACAAAGCAGATTCTTTTAATATACCTTTGAGATTTTGTTCGTAGTATTTTATTTCATAATCTTTTTGAAATACAGTGGATATTTGTGTCATACAACATGCTCCGCTAATTATTTAAAGCACTTGCTTTTTTAGGTTTCTTTTCTTTTTTATATTTTACCTTTTGAAAAAGGAAAATCATCGGGGTCAGAATAACCAGCAACGCTGCATATATTTTAAAACAATCCATATATGCAAGCAGCGTAGACTGCTGCACCAGTTGTTTATATACAACAACATTTGCTTTTACCGCAGAAAGCGCATAACCTGACATTGAGGCAATACCGCCCTGCAATGCATTAAGCTTTTCTACAAAACCGGGATGAGAATATGTCAAATTTCTTATCAGATGAGTTTGATGCACCTGACTCATTCTGGAAACCATTGTCGTAACAGCAGAAGTTCCTATTGCTCCGCCTACACTTTTTGCCAGGTTAAACACACCTGTTGCATTTGTCATTTGGTTATTCTTTAAAGTAACAAAAGCAATTGTCATCAAAGGTATCATAACAACCGAAAATGCTGCACCGCAAATAATATTGGGCAGAATAATATTACCCATAGATATTTGGAGATTTAGTGTTCCGAAAAGTATGTTGGAAAAAGCAAGTATTATAAGTCCTGCTGCCATAACCCATCTTTGGTCAACCCTGTTTGCAAGTATTGCACAGATAATTAAACCTGCAAGTGAACCGAATCCCCTCGGGCTGATTGCCAGTCCGCTCAAAGTTGCGGTATATCCCATAAGCTGCTGTAAAAATAACGGCAGTATTGCAAGTGTGGAGTAAAGCACAGCCCCAATAATAAAATGCAGGAAAGTGCCTATTGCAAAGTTTTTGTCTTTAAATACCTTTAAATCAACAATAGGCTCTTTTATTATTAATTCTCTTATAACAAACGCAAGGAAAGTTATTGCAACAATAGCTGCCGACCATCTGACCCATCTTGCGCCAAACCAGTCGCATTTTTGTCCGTTATCAAGAATTATTTGCAAAACAAACAGCCATATTGTAAGCAGAATAAATCCCCAGTAATCAACTGATTGAACTTTACCTTTTTTTGCGTATGGGGGATCAACAATGAATTTTTGAATTAACCATAAAGAAATGAACCCTATAGGTACATTTATTAAGAAAATCCAGTGCCATGAGTATGTGTCTGTTATCCAGCCTCCTAAGGTCGGTCCTATAATCGGAGCAAAAATAACCCCGAATCCGAATACAGACATTGCAACGCCACGTTCTTCCGGAGGAAATTCCTCCATCATGACTGCCTGTGAAATAGGCATAATGGCACCGCCGCCAATACCTTGAATAACACGTGCAAAAATAAGCATTGTCATGCTTGTTGCCATTCCGCAAAGTGCAGACGCAACAGTAAACATCAGTGTAGACAGAAGAAGGAAGTTTTTCCTTCCCATGAGAGTAGAAAACCACGCTGTTGACGGGATAATTACACCGTTTGCAACGAGATAGCTTGTTAAGACCCAGGTAGACTCATCTCTAGTAGCAGAAAAAGAACCCGCTATATGGGGAAGTGCTACATTCGCAATTGACGAATCAAGTACAACCATAAAGATTGTAAGCATTACTGCGCCGGCACTGAGCCACGGGTTTCTTTTTTGATTATCTGAATTATCTGTTATTACGGCTTCGTTGCTCATTTTGTTATTTTACATATACTTTTGGTACAACACTCATTCCCGGTTCTATGCTGTACTGTGGATCAATTTTTGAAGTAAATACAATTTTTACAGGCACACGCTGTACAACTTTAACATAACTTCCTACGGCATTTTCCGGCGGGAACATACTTGCTTTTGCACCGGTGCTTGATTGTATTGAGTCAACAACACCCATAAGTTTTAAATGCGGATATGCATCAACTTTTATTTTCACTTTCTGACCGACTCTGATTTTATCAAGTTGTGTTTCTTTAAAGTTTGCAACAACCCATCTTTTATCAGGAACAATTGAAAACAGAGGTGCACCTGCGTTTATATAAGCGCCTTCTTCTGCAGAACGGTTAGTTATTTTACCGTCTTCGGATGCATAGATTTTTGTATAAGACAACTCTAATTTTGTCTGATTCATTACCGCTTCAAGTTTCTTTAATTCAGCATCGGCAACCTTATTTTTTTCCTTTGAAAATACAGCCTGTTGTGCTGTGGCGTAATTTGCTTTTGCCAAATCATATTTTGATTTTGCTCTGTCGTATTCCTGTTGAGAAACAGCTCCTTTGTCATAAAGATTTTTGTATCTGTCATAATCCTGCTGTGCAACTTTCATATCAGTTTCAGCTGCATTTTTATCAACAACTGCCGATTTCTGCTTATAAAGAGCCATTTCATAAGCAGCTTTTGCCTGTTCATAGCGTACTTTATAATCTCTGTCATCTATTGTCAGTAAAAGCTGTCCTTTTTTTACGTGTTCATTATCATCTACATAGAGCTTTTCAATAATACCTGTTACTTTCGGACTTACACGTATAATATGACCTTCTACAAATGCGTCATCTGTTGTTTCAAATGTTGAAAAATAAAGCCATCCAAGAAGCACCAGAACAAGTACAACAAGTGACGGTATCAAAAACCTTTTTTTCACCACTTTTTTAGTTTTTCTTTTTCTTGTTTTTTTAGAAGTTTCAGCTGATGCCTCAATTTGATTATTGTTCTCTTCCATTTTATACCTCGTTATTATTTAGTTCGTATTCATCTTCTATGTTTTTTCTTACTTTCTGCAGCAAATTTATAAGTGTTAGAATTTCTTCATCAGTCATATTTTTATACTGTGCTGTATTCATTCTGTCTTTTAAAGGCTTAGCAATATCAGCTCTTTTTCTGCCTTCTTGTGTTAAAAAAACCTTTAATATTCGTCTGTTGCTTTCGTCTTTTTCCCGTCTGATAAACTCTTTTTTTTCAAGAATATCAATCATTCTTGTTATATTAGGTCTGTCTTTTCCTAAGATATTAGCTATCTGGGTTTGATACAATCCGTCGGTCAGCGACAACAAGAGTAATATACCGAGCTGTTCTCTGGTGATATTATCGCAGCCATGAACTTTTAAAGTTTTTTGACTGGCTGCACGATATACTGACGCAGTCAAAGCCATTTCTAAACCCAAATCAACATTTATGTTATTAATTTTCTTCAAAAAAACACCTAACTGTTAGCATAATAACAATTGTCATACTAACATAACAATTTTAAAAAGACAACGATAAAATGATTTATAAGTATTTGATAAAAATTGCATTGCCAATTCTATTGCTTTTTGGGGTTCCGGTCGAGTTCGAAAGAGTTTTTGCAACAGAACTGCAAATGCGTGTTTCAAATATAAATATAGAATGGTGGGATAATTTTTCCGATCCATATTTAAAGAAGTATATTTATACGGCAATTTCAAATAACCACGAAATAAAAAGAGCTGCTTTAAAAACAGAAGAATACAGACAGATGATAAAAATAAGCAGATCTTATGAATATCCGTCAGTTATGTTTTCACCGGCATTTGCAAGGATAAAAACTGCTCAAAATCAGTTTTTTGATATAGAAACAGCAACATTGCGCACTAATTTATATGCAATTCCTCTTTTCGCAAAATATGAAGCGGATATATTTTTAAAAAACCATGACAAAACAAAATCCGCAAAAAAAGAATTCGATGCTGCTGCCTATGAAGAAAAAGCCGCAGATATAACTATATCTGCCGATGTAGCGGCTTTATACATAAACATAACAAAACTGGATAAAGTTATAAAGACACAGGAAAAAATTAATAACATAAGAAAAGAAATCTTTGAGCTGACAAAAGAGAGATATAAAGCAGGACTTGCTTCGGTATACGATGTAACATACACAGATCGTTTACATACAGAATCGCAAATAGAACTCAATGATTTAAAAAGACAGCAAAAACTGTATTTGCATCAACTTGCTGTGTATATAGACAAAAGTCCTTCCTGTGCGGATAAGCTGCCGAGAGGAGAGTTTGACAAAATCGAATATACTGCAAAAATTCCGGATTGTATTTCTTCAGAGGCTGTAGTATTTCGGCCTGATATAATGAAAGCCGAAGCTGATTTAGAAAAAGCAAAGATTGATATACGCATAGCAAGAAAAGAGTTTTTGCCAACAGTTCCTATTATAGGAACCGTTGGATATAATTCTCTTTTATTAAAAGATTTATTTAATTGGGAAAATATATTTGCTCTTATCGGAGTGAGTGCAATGCAAAAAGTTTTTACCGGCGGATATCTTAGTGCAAATTTAAAAAAGAAAAAATATATTTATGAACAAATGTTTGAAACTTATAAACAGGCTGATTTGACAGCTATTCAAGAGATAAATGACGCCTTGTGCATGATTAAATTTGACACAGCTAAAGATAAGAATAATTTAAAAAAAGTAAGGCTTGAAACTGATAATTTCAATATAATTGTAGAAAGATTCAAAGCAGGTATTATTTCTTACCTTGAAATGATACAGTTTCAAGAAACTCTTTTGAGTCTGCAAACGGAAAAAGATGAATCAAAAGCACAAAGATTGGTTGATTATATTACTTTATATAAAGCAACAGGTGCAAAGCTATGATAAAAAATATGGTATAATTTTTTTATGAAAATTGGTATTGTATCACTGGGATTAATAGGCGGCTCAATTTTTAAAGCACTTTCTGATAAAGGTTGTGATGTAAGTGCTGTTACAAGAAATTCTGACACAATAGAGGCAGCAAAAAAATATACACCATTTGTTTCAGATGATTTAAACAGCCTGAAAAATTGTGACTTAATTTTTGTGTGCTCCCCCATGAACAAAACAATAGATGTACTTGACTCACTTGAAAACATAGTACATTCAAAGACCATTGTAGCTGATGTGTGCAGCTTAAAAGATTTTGTTATGAAGAAAAAAAGACCTTATGCATTTATAGGCTCACACCCTATGGCGGGAACAGAAAAAAGCGGATTTGATTCTTCCTTTAAAGAACTTTTTGAAGGTGCAAAATGGGTTCTAACACCATCAGCTGAGACAAAAGAAGATGACATAATCAAGCTAAAAAATATTATATATTTAACGGGCGCCGTTCCTGTAATTTGCGAAGCAAAAGAACACGATGAGGCTGTTGCTTTAATAAGCCATATGCCCATGGTGATTTCTCAGGCACTGATGAAATCAGTTATGGATAACGAGCTTGCGAAAAAGCTTGCGTCAAGCGGATTCAGAGATATGACACGTCTTGCTCTTTCCAATACGGAAATGGCGGAAGATATGATTTGTTTGAATAAGAAAAATATACAAAATAAGCTGAAAAATTTATTAAAAAACACTGATTTGCTTTTGTCGGATGATTATGCATTACAAATAAAATTAATCAAAGATTGCAGAGAAAAAATGTATAATGAGCAAGGAAAAAATATCTGCAACTAAAGTTATAAATAGTGGGTGCTTTTGTATAATTAAATAAAGTGCAGAACCTGATAACATATAAGTGTTAGGGAAAACACATACAAACAGTCAGGGATGAATATGAGAATCAGGGATGTTGACGGAGTTTGTATTGCAGATATTGAAAAGAATGTCGTATCTCAATCTGAACTTGAAAAAATTAAACGGATTTTTAAGAATAAATCCGCTCGAAAGAGAATCGGGCTTAATTTGCAAAATGTATCCTTTTTAGATTATGACTTTATTCATTTTCTTAAAGAAGCCTCTTTAAAACATAAAATATCGATTTTTAATGCAAATACGGATGTATATTTGTTCTTATTTATTTCTCAAGCTGATAAATATGTAAATATATATATTGATTGTAATGATTTTATTTCAGACAAAAATTCAGTTGTATACAGACGATTTAAACTCTTAAAATCCGCTTAACAAAATTTTCAATATAATTTTATTTATTTTATATAAATTTCTTCAAGATTATGAATTACTCCGCCCAGAGGAGTAGGATAAATATTGCCGAATTTTTTTCTTACAGCGGTTATTATAATCGGAGAATAAAGATAAATTATTGGTTTTTCATCATAGATTAATTGTTGGTATTGTTCATATAATGCTTTACGTTTGTCAAAATTTAATTCCAATGCCGCTTTATCAAAAAGTTCATTAAGTTTCTTTTCCCAGACAAACATTTTTTTGTTGTCTTCAGTGGCTTTTCTCATATTAAAAACATGCAGTGTTCCGTTTGAATACCATACATTTTTCCCGCCGTAGGGCTCGAGAGGACTTCCTGTAAAGCCCATAATAACAGTATCAAAGTCATTTGTGTTAACAAGTTTATTTACAAGTGTATTAAATTCAACAGGTTTGAAGTTAACTGTCATTCCCAGTTCTTCAAGATCCTGTTTTACCATAACACCTATTGATTCACGTTCTGTGTTGCCTGCATTTGTATAAAGGTCGAATTCCACTTTATTACCGTTGTTGTCATACAATTTGCCTTTTTTCCAGTAAAAATTCGATTTTTTCAAAAGTTCTCTTGCTTTTTGCGTGTCCCGTGGATGTCCTTTTGCAACCTGTTTGTTCAAATAAATAGAAGACAGCGGTTCCGGAGTAAACAAAGGTGCAGCTACACCGCTAGCTATGTTAAAAACCATATTTTCTCTATCCAGGGCATAATCAACAGCCGCACGAAAATTTTTGTCATTAAACCATTTCTGCTTCACCGGATTAACATAATATTTACCTTTGTCATTTTTTCTTGTATTTAAATTAAAAGCAAAATACATTGTCCCTGTATTAGGTCCGAGATTATAAATTTTATAATCTGAATTTTTTTCTTTTTCTTTGAACAAGGCAACATTTGTTCCACGGAGCCCGACTGTATCAAGCTCTCCTGCCTTAAATTTTAAAAGTTCATTATTCAAATCTCCGACAATTAAGATAATATATTTATCCAGATAAGGGAGTTTCTGTCCTTTTTCATCTATCATGTAGTAATTAGGATTTTTTTCATATACAAGTCTTTGGGCGGGGACATATTCCTTAAGTTTAAATGCGCCGCTGACTACAAATTCGGAAGGTTTTGTATTGGATCCCCAGAAAGAAGCAAAGGCTCTTTTGCCCTGTTTAGTAACGGGCTCAAGAATATGTTTTGGTGCTATAGGAACGCTCAACTGCCTTAGAAAAGGTGAAAACGGTTTAGGGGTAACAAATTTTACCGTATAATCGTCTATTTTCTCAACTTTTGGAAGTTCATTTCCTATATACATTGCGTCTCTTGTACTTGTATTGCCGTATCCGCCAAATATAATCGTATTCCAGGTAAAATAAACGTCATCTGCCGTAATCGGTTTTCCGTCAGACCATTTCAATCCGCAGCGCAATTTTACTATATAAGTTCTGTTATCGGGGAGCACTTCTATACTCTTAGCCAGTTTCGGGATAACTTCTCCTGTATAAGGATCTGTTGTAACGAGAGCGTCAAACATAATATCAGCAGCTTGTGATGATGTTGCATCCATCGAATTCCAGCTGTTAAAGGTTTTAGGTCCTTCTCCTATTGTGCTGTTAACAAGAGTTCCTCCGTATTTTCCGGCAGGGCTCCTTGATACTATGTAATCTACACCGTCAATAGTTTTAGTGGAAACAGGATAAGGGACGAAAATTTGTCGTTCATTTGTTTCTTTCTTAACCGCTTCTATATCAGTATCAGGCTTATCCGCTCTGATACAGCCGGCTAAAACAAAACATATAAATAAGAAAATAGATATCAGATAAACAAATTTTTTATTCATATATAACAATTTATCACAAAACCTGAACATAAAAACACTGCCTTTGTGTGGGATTAAAAAAGATTATAAAAATGCTATTTTTCAATTATGACAAATGCAGGTAATTCTCAATTTTATAAAAATCTGAAAAAACCGTTTTTTCAACCGCCAAAATGGTTGTTTGCACCGGTATGGACAGTTATATATATTTTATTATTACTGTCTTTGTTATTAATAATCAAGGCACCTGATAATAAGTTCAAAAATTGGGCATATATTTTATTTACGGTGCAAATTTTGTTGAATCTTTCATGGATGCCTGTATTTTTTAAAGCGCAAAAAATATGCGCAGCAGTAATTATCAGCATACTTCTGTTTTTATGTGTTCTTTCGATGACTCTTGTCTTTTACAAAATTTCTTATATTTCTGCAATTTTGCTTATTCCCTATTTATTATGGTCGGGATTTGCTTCTGTTTTAAATTATTGTATCTGCAAAATAAATTAATATTTTCTAAGATTCATTTATTAAAAGTTTTTTGGCGTACTCAACTGCGGATATTTCGTCTAAAAATGCAAAATCTTCACCTATCTGGCTGATAATATTGTGTTCTTTCAGCTGTTTTAATACATCTTCATTTTTTATTACAAGAAGCATGTCTACCTCCTGCGACTTTAAACGAAGAATGATATCCTCGAGAGCAAAAATGGCTGAAATATCGAGAAGATCGTCCGATTCGTAATTTAAAATCAAATATTTTGTACCGAGCATGTCCTCAAATTTTGATATAAGCTGTGTTGCAGAGCCAAAGAAAAATTGTCCGGAAATATGTACAACTCTTATTTTGTGATGATAATCACTCTCCAGTATTTTTTCATACTCCATTATATCGCTGTCATAAACGGGCTTGTGTACAAGTTTTGCTTTATCTGCAACTCTTTTTGCATACAATAATGCTGCAAGGGTAATACCGGCACCTACTGCAAATATCAGATTGTAAAAAACCGTAAGGAAAAATACAGTAAATAATACATACAGATCATCTTTTGGTGCATATTTTATAACCTTTAAAAGTTTCACATCTATTATGTCATAACCGATTTTTATTAATATTGCAGCGAGTACTGCAAGCGGAATTTGTGCTACAAAATCAGAAAATTTAAAAAGAAGTATTATAAGAAGCAAAGGGTTAATTACCGCAGAGATTTTTGTTGTTGCACCGGCATTTAACGCAGCAACAGAACGCATTGTCGCAGCAGAACCTCCGAGTGAACCTGTCAGTGCACAGCAGACATTGCCTATACCCTGAGCAGCAAGCAGATGCTTCGGGTTGTGCCGTGTCTTTGTCAAAGAATCAGCAACCAGACCTGTCAGCATACTTTCTGCAGAAAATACAACAGCTATTGTAAGAGCATAAGGCAGATAGTTTATCAAATGATTAACATCAAGATATGGTTTTACTAAAGACGGAAAGGAAACAGATACTTCGGATATTCTGTCTAAATTTAAGCCCAGTTTAACAGAAAGCCATGTGCAAAAAATCAGAGCAACAATTTGAGACGGAAGGTACTTATTAATTATTTTCGGAGTAAAAAAGACAATAATTAATGTAATAATTCCTATAAAAATAGCACTGTGATTCAAGGACAGAATGCTTTGATGCAAAGATAAAACGGTATCAATTGTAGAAGGAAGAGCTTTGTGTCCCATAAGAGGATTCAGCTGCAATATAATAATTATGATACCAACACCGTTCATAAATCCTGAAATAACAGGATATGGAATATACTTAACCAGCTGCGGAATATTTGTTAATGATGCGGCGATTTGAAATATTGCAGCCATAATCATCACTGTCACTGCGGCATTTATATTGTTATTTAATGCAATCATTACAGAAGCAACAACTATTGCAACCGGTCCTGTTGTCCCCGATATTAAAGGAATTTTAGGACCTAACATGCCGGCAGCAAAACATAAAATTATTGCCCCCCAGATTCCTGCTCCGGCACCGAACCCTGTAGCAACACCAAAGGCAAGTGCCTGCGGAAGCGTAATAATTGCGGAATTAATTCCGCCAAATAAATCACCCTTAAATACAGTTATTTGTCTTTGTAAATTTTTTATAAAATTCATACATAGATATTATCATACAGATAATATCTATCAAAGATTATTCATATACTGCGGAAGGTGTTGAACAAAATGCATGCCTGCACTTACAGCTGCAGCAATAATAAAAAGTTCAATACAAACGCCCCATGCCGCCCACTTTCTTTGTACGGAGTGGAACTGTTCTATACTTTCCCATTCTTTATTTTCCCACGCCCAGACATTACCTTTTACACCGCAAAACAAGGAAAATATAATTGTGAGAAACCAGCCTGCATAAGGAATAAACGGCAACACAAATGATAAACAAGCCGCAGGTGTATTATTGAACAATCCCCACAACGGTGTAAGAAAAAAAGCACCCCAGTTAAAACAATTTATATTTTTGGGAAAAGCCTGGCCTTTTACACGATACCTGTTTTCTTTTTTTAATTTTTCCGTATCATAACCGAACTCAATATCATAAGAAGCGCCGTAACCTGTATGACGGGATACGGCGCTTCTTATTCTTGATTCTTTATCATCGTATGACACAAATGAAATCCTGTATAATGTAATAACTAAATTATAACAAATTTTTAGTCATTTTTGTTCTTTTTGGATTTTTTTGTTTCTTCTGAACCATTAGTTGAATCTGTATTTTCATCTGATGTTTCAGATTCATTCATCTCCTGTTCGCAAGAAAGTTCTTCATCGTCTGCGTTATTATCGTGGATGTTGTTTTCTCCGTCAGAAGTTTCTGAGGCATCTTCCGTGTCTTCATTTTCCGGATTTTCGGAATTTTCTTCATTTTCTGTATCTTTTGATTCTTCAGATTCTTCTGAGTTTTCAGTATTATCAGCAGCATCGTCTTTTGATGCCTTCAATGCTTCCTGTTCTTTTGCCTCCAGCTCTTCTATTTCTTCTTTTGTTCTTGCTCTGATAACAGGGATATTAAGCATAAGTGCAATTTCGTCACCGTCTGCTTCAAGATTTAAGTCAAGCGCATCCTGGTCAATTTCAATATATTTTGAAATAACCGAAATAAGCTGTTCTCTCATTTTTTGCATTGTTGCGCCGTCAAGATTTGATCTGTCCTGCATTAAAACAAGTTTAAGCCTGTTAGTTGCAGTATCTTTAGAGGACTCACCGTCTTGCATTCTGTCTCTTTGAAAGAAGCTTAAGACTCTGTTGTATAAGTTACTGAAAAGATTTTCACTCATTGTCCTGCCTCCTTCCTATTCTTTATCCGGATTGGCTTTTGATTTTACACCAAAAATCTTTTTTATTTTATCAATGAATGCCGCAAAACCCGTGGGCTGGTTTATATCCATAAAAGGAACTTCTTCGCCTTTTATACGTCTTGCTACATTGATATAAGCCTGACCGGCAGGAGAATCTTCCACATTTACAATCGGCTCTCCTCTGTTTGTTGAAGTAATAATGCCTGTATCCTCCGGAATCACACCTATCAAGTCACAGGATAAAATATCACAAACATCTTCTACACTCATCATATCGTTTGTTTGAACCATATTCGGACGGACCCGGTTAACAAGAAGTTTATAAGACTTAATTTCTTCTTTTGCCTCAAGAAGCCCTATTATCCTGTCGGCATCTCTCACTGCAGACATCTCCGGTGTAGTTACGACTATTGCTTCGGTTGCACCTGAAATAGCGGTTTTAAATCCTTCTTCAATACCTGCGGGACAATCAACAAGAACAAAATCATAATCCTCCTGCAATTGTTCGCAAATGGATTTTAATTGTTCCGCACTCACAGCCGATTTATCTCTTGTCTGAGCTGCCGCAAGAAGACATAAATTAGGATTCTTTTTGTCTTTTACAAGAGCCTGTTTGAGTTTACATCTTTCTTCCACTACATCCACAAGCGTATAAACTATACGATTTTCCAGTCCCAGAAGCAAATCCAGATTTCTGAGTCCTATATCTGTATCAACCAGCACAACACTGGAGCCGCTTTTTGCAAGTGCTGTACCTATATTGGCAGAGGTTGTTGTTTTGCCTACACCGCCTTTGCCGGAAGTAATTACTATTACTCGACCTGTCATCTCTATTATGCTCCTTTATATTTTTATGTTATCCCTACTTATCGTTAATTTTCAAAATCACAATACTGCCGTTAACATTTCGTGCTTCTTCCGGTGTAAAGCTATTTGATTTTTCAACATAAATATTCTTTATGTTATCCGGTCTTCTTGCATAAGAATCCGCAATTCTTAGCTGAATTGCATTGAGCGTCAAAGCTCTTATTCTTGCTTTTGTATTGCCTTTGCAGCCGGCATGTGCAATACCGCCTAATATACCCCACACAGTAATGTCGCCTGCTGCGTGAATTTCGCAGCCTGGGTGACAGTCTCCTATAATCACAACATTTCCGTTAGATTTTATTACCTGCCCTGAACGAACTGTCTGTTTGTGATACTGTGTATTCATTTGAAGAATTTCATAGTCTTCGTCTGTCATTTCCTCTTCAGGAATTTCAAAATCGTCTTCCGCCTCTTTTGTCAAAGGCCAGTTTTTCATATCAGACAACTCTTTTTCGTCGCTCAAGATATTTTCCAGCTTTGCTTCCGAATCAAAAATACTATCAAGCTGCTCTTGTATTTCTTCTTCTTTCTTTTCTTTTTCTTCATCCGACAGCATTGTATCTTCCGATATATGCTCTGATGATGTTTTGTCAAAATCATTGCGAAGTTCTGAACTTCCGTCTGAATGAACAGATTCTTTCTCCATACCGGTATTTATTTCAGATTCGGTACAAGTTTCAGATTCATCTGACGAATTTAATGATAACTTTTCTTTTTCGCAGGAATCACTATCCTTTGAAAAATCATCAGTTTGTTTTGTCAGCTGTACGGAATCTGTTTTATTATCAGCTTGTGAAAAGTCTTTAATTTCTTCACTTTGTAAAATATTTATTGCATCAAGGTTTTCTTTTTCTTCTGTCTCAAAAGATGTTTGTTCTGCAGAATTTTCAATGTCAGTACTTTCAATAGACCCGGCAGTTTTCGATATATGCTCTGTCATTGGAATATACTGCTGCGAAGGTTCATCTGTATGACCGTCAGGCGCCATTGCAGACAACTCCTCCTGCAGCTCTTCTTCAACGTCTTTTGTGCTTATACCTAGAGTAGCTGCAGCAAGCTCTGTCTGCTGCGAGTCTGACTCAATCAGAGAAAGTGTTGAATTAATACTGTTTATAAGCGAATTAATACTTAAAAGCTGAGACTGGTTTAGATTAATATCACCGAGTTTCAGCCAGATTCGTTTATTTGCAGCCTCCTGCTTTTCTATTACATTGCTGAGTTCAAAAACAACATCAGCCGGTGTCTGTGCATGTGTCAAATCAATAATGTATCTGGTATTTAATTCCATATCCTTTAAACCCGTTAAAATAAAAACGCACCCGAAGGTCTATTATTTAAAAGGATATATGAAATATGTAACAAATACAATTATTTGTAATTGAATGTTTCAATTTGTTATAAAAGTTTTTTTGCTATTCTGCCAATTCAGAATATAAAGACTTAATTCTTGCTACTGCGTTATTTCCGGCTTTTATTCTTGCATCAATAGTGGTTTCAATCTGAGTATTATTGTCTATAATTTGCTGCTGAACTTCAATTTCTGCGTTCAATTTATCAATGTTTTCATCGCATTTATTTCTATCTTTTTTCATTTTTTCAATATCTTTTTCCAAATTTTCTATTTGGGTGTTAAGATTATTTTTTTCTTTTTCAGTCAGATTATCAGCCTTTAACTGCTCTTTTAGAGAGCTTAATTCATTTTCTTTATTAGTTATAGATATACTCAGATCGTTTCGTGTATTTTGTTCTTTTGTTAAATCTTTTCTTTTATTTTTGATAGTCGCTTGAGCAGTAGATATTTTTCGAGTTGCTTCATTTTTTATTTCTGTTGCTGCATTTATTGCATCAGTTAAGTTATTAAGAGTCTCTCCGGCAGTATCCACACCGGTATTTTCATCAATACCCTCAGCTGTTTGTATACAAGAGTTAAGATTAGATACATAATCTTCATGCTCGGGTGTATTCTGTGCTATTTCTTTTCTTTCTGCTTTTGAAAATTCAGACCCCTGTGTATTACCATCTTTTTTAGATTTGATTAGAGATATAATCGGTGCGGCAATACTGCCTGCAACGCCGAGAGCACTGATTGCCAGACCGGCAATCGTCCATCCGTTCATACCGGAATCCGTTGATGACGAAGATGTTGTTGTGCCGATGAGTCCGTTAGAGGACAAAATACTATCAGGAACTAATGGACTGTTCCAATTTATTTGGGGGGTATTTTGACCGTTTAAAACAGTTCCGACATTAATTGTATACTGTTTATTCGGATGACCCGTAAAGTCCTGATTCTGTGGTATTAACGGCCAGCCTTTGTTCGTTGCGGCTGATATTTCATTTCTGTAATCCATTAAGCTGTTGTTTTGTCCGCTCATATACTTTTACTCTCTTTTTCTTTCTCTTATATATATAAAGTATATACCATTGAGAAAATTGCTAATTTTGTATATACTTTCTTAACAAAAGTTAATGTTTTTGTTTTCAAGCCGTCTGTCTGCATAATCTTTTTATTTTTTGCGCAGTAAATTTTAAGCTGGAAAAAGATTTGATAAAAGAGATATGCAAGTTTGTTCATAATCTTGATTCTGAAAAAGCCGGAAACAGCATATAAGGTTGTTAAAGGTCTTTTAAATGAATAATCTTTCATATATTGTCTCCCTCTAGCTGCTGCATGTGACTATGCTCCGCTGCCGTCAGCTTTGCGCCTCGCTCACCGGGGGACCACCCGTCCGGAATTTCGCCTCTTGAAATCAGACGTTCGGGAAAAACGTGGTTTTCCCTCACAAGGGGCGTTCCCTCTCTTCATTCGGTCAGCCCCGTCTGATTTCGCCTCTTGAAATCAGACGTTCGGGAAAAACGTGGTTTTCCCTCACAAGGGGCGTTCCCTCATTTCATTCGGTCAGC
>CALVCQ010000009.1 GCA_944326115.1 Candidatus Gastranaerophilales bacterium
AATGGAAAATTTTTAGAAAAAAATTTCGAAACGGAATACCAAACCTTACGAACGCCAATAATCCAAGGCGTAGTCGGGGGCAGTTGACGATATGATTTTCATATTGTCAACTGACTCCGACTACTTGTTGAACCTGTGCAATAAGCAAGTTCAATATTTAACAATAAGTCCGGCACAGTCAACAAGCGCATGGGGTCTACCTCTCAGAAACAATACTTAATTGTTTCTTCGGCAGAGTCGTAAAATGCTAGACTCGGCGCCACTCGCACTCCGTGTACCACTCCTACAAGCGAGGTCCCACTCAGACAAATTATGCTTTTTTCTCTTTTCGCTCTCTAAACGACATTCTGACAGGTGTACCGAAAAATCCGAAGGATTCACGCAATTTGTTTTCGAGATATCTCTTATAGCTGTCTTGCACAAGATCTTCATCATTTACAAACAAGATAAATGACGGAGGGGCTGTGCGAACCTGTGCCGCATAATAAACACGAAGTTTTTTGCCCTTTTTCGTTGTAGGCGGATTCATTGCCATTGCTTCCAGAACAACTTTATTTAAAATGCTTGTAGATACACGTTTTGTACACTGGGTGTAAACTTCTTTTGCCTGTTTATAAATATTAACAAGCCTTTGTTTTGTTTTTGCGCTGATAAAAATCTTTGGCGCAAAATCCAAAAAAGGTGCGTCATGCATAAGCTTTTTTGTATATTTTGCTGTCGGATCACCTGACTTGTCTTTATCTTCCGCAAGATCCCATTTATTTAAAGCAACAATAAGACCTTTGCCGGATTCTACTACTGTCTGGGCAATTTTTTTGTCCTGATCCGTCAATCCCTCAACTGAATCTATAACAAGCACCGCAATATCGCAATCACGAATTGCTCTTATTGCCCTGTCTACTGCAAATTTTTCGACGCCCCAGTCAACTTTTGATTTTTTTCTTATACCTGCAGTATCTACAAGAATAAACTCTTCGCCTTCATACTTTACTTTTGAGTTTATACTGTCTCTTGTTGTTCCGGAAATATCACTTACAATAACTCTTTCCTCACCCAGCAGCGCATTTACTATAGAAGATTTGCCTGCATTGGGTTTTCCTACAATTGCGAGTTTAATTATATCCGCATCCGCATCCCCGCATTCATTTGTAAAATCTGCAGTTATTGTTTCCAAAAGATCACCGACACCGCCGGAACCATGCAATGCAGAAATAGGATGGGGATCTCCCATAGCAAGTGAATAAAAATCAGCAATATTGTTGAAATGTTCCGGTGCATCTATTTTATTGACAGCCAGATACACGGGTTTATCACTTCTTCTTAAAACATTAGCAATATCATAGTCTATAGGATTTATGCCGTCTTTTCCGTCAACAAGAAATATAATTTTATCTGCCTCATCACAGGCTACTTTTGCCTGTGTAAAAATATTTAGCATTATTTCGTCTTCATCTCCGGGAATAATACCGCCTGTATCGATTAAAGTAAACTTTTTATTCTGCCATTCAACATCAAAATATATCCTGTCACGTGTCACTCCCGGTCTGTCATCAACTATGGATTGACGGGCACCGACTATTCTATTTACAAAAGTGGATTTACCTACATTTGGTCTTCCTACCACAGCAACAACGGGTTTATTATTCATAAAAACATTCCTTTTATTTGTAAATAAATTTTAATATAAAACCGGCAAGCTATCAATTACGGGTATTAAAAAAAACTTTATATATTTATAGGAAAGGAATATTTTTATGGTTTTAGGGATAACTTCCAATTATTCTCCCTACAGCAGCGCCGGTTCTTCCGGCAAAATATCTCCGTCTGACTATGTAAACGGCTTTAATACGTCAAAAATCCAGAGCATTGTTATTGACGGAAACGATATGAAAAAGCTGGGCATCGACGAAAAGGATTTTAGTGACGCAGATGCTAACGGTGACGGTCTTATAAGTGCTTCGGAATTTTTATCTCAAGGTATGGGAATAATTTCTGTTTTGAATGCATTTAAGCGTGAAGCTATGCAAATAGACGGAGCATATCTGCAGCATCCGGAAAAAATATCACGGCAAAACAATACTAACAATATTGCACAAAGCAACCCGAATCAATATCAAAACAGGTCCGCTAATCCTGTGCAGACGCCAAATTCTTTGACACATCCCAGCCTTGCAAACCATGAATATCTGGCAAAGAATTTGGATTTTAGTGCATAACTAAACTGATTTAGCGGTGTTTTACATTTTCTCTGTGCAAAAAAATGCCGTTATGAGCTTATCAGCTGCAATACTTCCTGCAAAAGTGATTTGTTTGTCTGAATAAGCTTATTGGCAACATCCATTTGCATTTTTGCCTGCTGATAATATGAAATATTTGCAGAAAAATCACAATTGGACATCTCGAGCAGACCGCCTCTTACTTCGCCTCTGCCTATGACAGGACGACCGGATTCTTCTGTCTCTATAAACTCACCCTGTTTTATTTCATACAATCCTTCAGGATTGTGAAAGTTCATAATCGCAAGTTTATACAAAGGCACGACATTTTTACCGCTGTCTGATTTTCCGTACAGTATGCCGTCGCCTTTAAATTCGAATTCGTCATATTTACCGAGATATTTACCGTTATTAGGATCAATCCAGAGTTTTATATTTGTTGTAGGAATATTTACGGCACCGCCTTTTATTCCTGTCTCTGCATAAATATCCGCATCAATAGGTTTTGTACCCTGCATTATTTCGCCTTTATCATTAAGAATATAGCCCTGCACGGTATAACCGCTTGTGTTTTTGTAGACACCTTCTTTATCAAATGTAAATTCACCCAGTCGTGAATAAACTATTTGTCCGTCGTTACGGCGCAGTGTAAAGTAGCCTTCTCCTTCTAAAAATACGTTTTCGTTAGAAGTTCCGGGTGTTGATTTACCCTGACCGACATTTTTGTTAAAACCATCGACAATACCGGTATTTAAAAATGTTTTAAAGGTTGCTTTTGTTTCTCTGTAACCCGGTGTATATACGTTAGTCAGGTTTTCAGAGATTGCATCCATCCAGTCGGAAGTATTTTGTTGTGTATTCAGAGCATTTACAAATGAATCATTCATTTTTACTCTCCTTTATTGTTTTGTTGATTTTGTCTTTCACGATTTTTACCGCCGTTATTTGATTGTCTGTACATAATATCGTTGTAGGGGATATTTTGATCATCAAAACGCAGTTTTAAAGAATTTATATTGTTTCTCAAATATGCCTCTACAGCTTTGTCCCCGGGAATAAATTCTGCCGAAATTTTTCCTTTTGTATCGACTTTTAAAATAACGGAAACATTATTATCAAAGCTTATCCTTACGGGTTTTTGCTCATTATATGCTTTTGTTATAAGGTCTGATAAAACTTTTGATGTCTGCTGTGTTTTGTAAGTAGGTCCTATTTCATCCGCAAATTTTATCAAATGTGCTTTATCACCGTTTTGCTGCATTGCAAACTGTTTGTTATCCACCAGATCTGCAAAAAACTTTGCATCCTCTTTTGAGATTTTAACTGTATCGTAATTATATATTGACTTGATATTTTTTAATCCCGAAACAGTATCAAATCCGAATTTATTTATGTATTCTTGATTAACCTGCTGATTAAGGTTATTAAGTTGCTGGGACTGTTCTATACTCAGTTTGTCAGTTTCTTTTTGTTCTTCCAGTACTTTTTTAAAATCGTTGCGGTTTTCCTGTGTTTTATCGTCCTTTGTATCTTCAGGTTTTCTGGTGTCAGACACTTTATCTGCATTAGAAGAAGCCTGCACTTCATTTGCAGTTTGCTGGGCTTGAGCTGTAGTTTCGGCAGATGATGCACTGCCTGTTGTAATATTCATTTTAGCTTGTGTCCTTTCAAATCAAAGGGTAGAATCATTGTTTTCTGACAAATCTTCATTGTATACAGGATTTTTCATTAATTCTTCAAGTTCTTCTTCCTGTTTTGCACGGGTTTTTGCAAAATATTTTTGTATTGCGACTTCTGACAATTGTTTTAGCTCTGCTTTTTTTTCTTCTTCTATGTATGCTTCACGTGAATGTTCTTTGTGTTTTTCAAGTACTTTCACCGCTTTTTCGAGTTCCCGAAGCTTGTCTTTTTCTATATCAAGCGCTTCCTGCGCTTTTTTTCTGTCTTCTTCAAGAGCCTCACCTTTATCGTACAAATGTTTCAGGTAAGTGTCATAGGATTCATACATGGAAAAATCAGCTTTACGCATATTTATTCTTGTCTGAGAAATTTCCTTGTTGTTCCTTTCTATCAGTCCTTCTATTTTGAGAACCAGAGCCTGTGCATTACGTACGTTTTGGAGTTGTTCTTCTTTTTTTCTGATTCTAAAATCCAGAATTTTTTGAAGTCTGTAACGAAAAGGCATGGGGATCCACTATTTGCTATATACTACCTAATTATTAAGTATTGCCCTGATGATTACTACATACGTTTGTATGATTATGTTTTAATAATAAATATTTTAAAGTCAAAATTTTTTAATATGAATTTTGGAATATTACAAAATGTAAAAAAGATTTTTATTCTGAAAATCCTGTGATAGACTAGGTTATAGAGATTTAGATTATATTAAGTCTATTCATACTAGCAAAAAAAATATTGATGGGTCTTTTATAATTAGGACTTACATGCGATTCAAGGGAAAATATGGTTACTGTATCAAATTTTATCACCAATCCAACGGATAGACCTGCCCAAAAAGGCAATTTAGTATCAACGATTAATAAAAATCACAGCATGGAAAAATCTTTTTCGGCAAAGCCGCAAAAGCATGAACCTATAGACAGCCGTAAGTACAAACAAGATACTGTCTTAAAAAATTCTTTACCGAACCGGATGTGGGTTAATTTTATAAAGACAATGGATATCCCTATGATTCATTTTCCCAGAGGGTTTATGGGTACTCCCGATTATACGTTTTATGAATTTTTGCAGACTGCAAAGTTTCCTTATTATATCGGCGGACCTATTCTGGCAGCATTATTTTATGCGGGTGTAAAAAAAGATAACTTTAAATCTGCAAAAGCCGCAAATAAAGTTGCAAAACACATGGCGCTGGGTGTCGGTTTTTATTATGTTGGAGCAGCTCTTGCAAAATCCATTGTCAACAACACGCTTAAAATTACAAGAGGAATAGATTTAAAACATCCTTATGCAAAAGCAATCTCTACATCTACAAGCCAGACCGGTGATTTTAAAAAAGAAGTGGAATTCCGTACATTATATGAAAGCTGCGAGTTTACAAGAACTGATTTAATTTTTGATCACAAAGGCACAGAAAAAAATATTGACCCTGAAAAAATAATAAAAAAATACGGAGTAAAAGGTGATGTGAATGATGCAGACCAAACCGTTAAACCATTGATTAAGAAATCAATAATAATGGCGAGAGCATGGCAGTATGCACTGACAGCATTTTTTGTTACTCTCGGAATTGGAATTGCAAATCAACAGGCATGGGATGTTGATTCAAGAATAGGTTTTAAAACTCTATGGGAACAAAAAGTAAAAAATAAATCTCTGCCGAAAAAAGTCCGGCTGCAAAATTTAAAATCCATTGCAAATGAATATGCACTGCAGCCTTTCGTTAAGAGCTGCAAGCAATTCTGGCAAGGACACAGCAAGGCGTCTTCTATCATAGGAAAATCCGTAATTCTTTCTACAGCAGCAGCGACTCTGCTGGCAATTTCATTAATAAGTACAAAGACCTCCGCAAGAGGACATAAACTAGAATCTTCCGGTACTAATATAAAACAGAACGAGGAGGTTAAATAATGGGCAATTTGATAGAAAAAATACCTGTTTATACTCCTCAAGCACAAACTCAGCGCAAATCAACTTCATCTGTTGATACAGGTGCATTGAATAATATAAGAGAAAATCATTTATTAACTGAGATTCAAAACAGATTTCCGCAGGATAAAATATACACATATATACAGGCAGAACCTATCAGTCCAGCCAAAACCAGACCTGCCGGTATAAAAGCAAGAAAACCTTCCGGTGAGCTGATAAAAGAAAACATTTTTCAATCTGCAGCAAGCACAGTAAAATCTTACGGAGATTATGCTAAATTCTTTTATAATGCTGCCTTCAAAGGAGAGGGCAAAGATTATTCCGTAGGCAAGATAAATGACCTTTCTATACGTGCAGGTTCTCTTGGTATTGCTGCAGTACTTGCCGGTACAAAATTTTTCCCTTTTGCAAGAGGTATGGAGTTTGTCGGACTTGCAACATGGTTTGCTTCCATGGCTGTTTGGCCTAAAATACTCGGCGTACCTATAAAAGCTCTGTATGGAGTCGACATTAATCAAAAATATAAAGATTCCGATAACAGAGTAAAAATGGTTTACGAAGACAACCAGTATCGTCCTATTGATATATTCCGATATGTTGATGTAGACGGAACCCCTATGTCTGAAGAGGAATATCACAAAAAATATAACAGAGATTACATTTATCTTGAAAAAATAGGCGATAAACTGGGGATTCCCAAAGATATTAAAAACAGAAATGAAGCAACCATGAACAAAATGGGACAGATTGCAGTTCAGGGCAAAACTCTGTGGATGTTAACCGCCGGTGTTATGACTCCTGTCTTGTCATCTCTTGCTGCAGATGCACTTCAAAAGCCATTTAAAGATACTCTCGGATTTTTCAGAACATATATACATTCAAACAATTTAAATCAATTGCAGCAGCATGTGGAAAAAATGCTCGGTAATCAAAATGTCCCGAGGACTACCGATATCAACAAACTATTTGAAGAATTTAAAATAAATATCCCGAAAGATGTTGAAAATGAATTTCTGTCACTTATTCCAGAAGACGGTATTTTTTCACAGGAACAGTTTGACAGACTCAAAAATTTCCTTGAAAAAAGATTTTATGGTACAGGTATTCACACTTCATTAGATGCAGCAATGAAAATTGATGCAAAAATGACCGAGCCTTATGTTTCACTTAATGATGAATTTAAAACACAATTGAGAAACCTTGTAAAAGAATCTTTTGACGAGGTTATTGCAAAACTTCCCGCTGACAAAAAAGCCAAACTTCCCGAATCATTTATAAATTATCAGGGAATGAATGCAGAAACTCTTAATAATTTGCTAAAAGAACTTTCTTTAGACGGAGTAAACGACCTAAATAAAGTAAATCAAGATGTACTAAGGAAATATCTGTCTTTAGGAGTTGCTGCACCGTTTGAAAAGGATATGCAGGGAAACAGACTGTTAAGAGAAGCTTTAAACAGAATAAAAGCATCGATTAGTGAAAAAACACTTGCTTTATATGATTCAAAAAGACATTACATTATATCAAAACAGCATATAGAAAAAATCTTTAAGTTTACGGAGATGAACCTCCAGCTTAGAGATAGTATAAAACTTTTTGAAAAAGCCACTATAAAAAATATCTCCGAATCCGCAACTGCTATTTCCTGGGAAACTGTACCTCAAAAATATCTGAAAGCATTGGGATTTAGCAATAAAGAACTTGCTATCCTCGCAACAGTTGATTCTGACAGAGCAAGCAAACTCATTGCAGAAAGATTGGAAAAAATTGCAGCAAATGAAAGCCTTTACCAAAAAGTTCTTCAAACTATGTCAAAATATGCGCAGAAGGCTGTTTCTAAAGAAGAAAAAGCAGTTATCCAGCTTGTCGGTACTATTGACAATCCGGGCGCTTTATTCAAGCTAAGAGAGCTTATGACTTCTTGTGCACAGGCTAATTTCGGATGGGGCATGGCTAAATCCGTTTCTGATTTTTACAATATTAGCATTCATAATGTTCAAAGAAAATTCAGAAATACAATGGATTCTTTTATTAGACCAATTAAAGCTCTTGATGTGTTCAAACATCTTGATGAACTTGTTGAACGAATGATAGGCAACGAGTTTATGTTTAATGAAAGAAAAGGCAACCCTGATTATCACATGTTCACAGACATGTCCTTCAGCACGGCTAAAGCATCTGTAAAAAAATATATAAAAAATATAATTCTGCAAAAAAATGACATAAATGACTGGACAACAAAAATGGAAGTGGAACTGCCGGCAGGAAAAAGAGGTTTGAAATCTTCATTCCCTGTTTTATGCAGTCTTGCAGAACAGATATTCAGTCCTTTGCATGAAGACACTGTCCGTATAATAACAGGAAATAATCCGAAAAAAGTACCTCAAAACAAAGCTTTCATAAGGAAACTTGATGTTAACAACTGGATTATGAAATCAAGATTTTTGAGAATAGATTACAAGCTTTCTGAACTAAACGGCGCCGAAAATTATATGACGCAAAAAGAAGCTTTGAACGGATTTATCCAGGATTTAAGATATCCTGAAAAAGCTAATGCTGCCTATAATATTTTATCCGAAATTTTAGAAGACAGAATTGCGGATGTCGGAGAACGGATTGTTCCCGGAGGAAATACATTGACTTTGGAAAGACTAAAAAATTATAAAAAAATTCTTGAAGATTTTCGTTCAGGTCAATATAAACTCATCCCTGGCTATAATATAGAGTCATCTATTCAATGCTTAAAAGAATCAAGCTGCTTTGAATTCAAAACTGCAAACAAAGCTATTTCAGAAATGTCCGGTAAGAATATTACGGATTTTATTGTCTCTGCCGCACAGAACCAGCGCTCCAGAAACAAATGGCTCAAACTTGTATACGGATTATTAATAGGCTCGCTTGCCGTATCAGCTTATACAATTGCAAATATGGGACACAAAAACAAATTCAATAAAGATATATACGAAACAAAACAACCATCTCAAGGAGCATTGAAATAATGAAAATCAACGGAAGTTTACACTACGCACAACAACTGAACAAACCTAATTTTAAAGCCTCTCTGATTGCACAGATGATGCAAAATTATGAAGCAAAAAATGCAACTGCTTCTAATACGTCAATGAGTCCTTCAAACAATGCGTATATTCCTGTAAACACGCCCTCTGCTGCTGCTTACAACCGTACTTATGCAGCAGGAAGCCTGATGACGTTATTACTTAATAAAACTAACGCAAACAAAAACACAGCTCCTGTTAGTGCACCGGTAAGTGTCCCTGCAGAAACAGCACCTGCTGTAAGGGGATATAAAAACAATTTGCGCTCAATGTTCCAGAATAATCAGGCTGTTATCTATGCAATGATACCCAGAACTTTTAATGCAAAAGATACAAACGGAGACGACTTAATCGACGAAAATGAAGAACCCGGTTATTTTACAAACATGGTTGAAAGACTGGACGAATTAAAAACGTACGGTATCAATACGCTGCACTGGCTTCCAATAAACCCGCCCGGACAACTTGCCTCCAAGGGCAGTGCCGGTTCGGTTTATGCACCTATGGATTATCTGTCAATAGATCCTAAACTTGATGACCCGAGGAACCCTAAATCAGTATACGAAGAAGCAAAAGATGCAATTAATGAATGCCATAAAAGAGGAATAAAAGTTATGGTTGACCTGCCAAGCTGCATGTCTGTTGATCTTTATGAAAAAAGACCTGATCTGAGAGCAACAGATGCGGAAGGCAACCCTAAAACTCCCGAAGGATGGGAAGATATAAGAATGTTTAATCCGTGGGAAGATAAAGACAATAATATATTGAATCCCGCTTTATTTGATTATCATAAAAAATTTATTGATATGTGCATAGATCTTGGTATAGACGGAATAAGAGCCGACGTTGGCAGAGCAAAACCGCCGGAATTCTGGGACCATTTGATTTCCTATGCAAGAAGCAAGGATCCTGAATTTGCATTTCTGGCAGAATGTTACACTTATGAAGACGCCTCTCCCATGAAAAACATGCCGGCAGATCGTCCCGAAGAAGCATTAGAAGCCGGTTTTGATTCATATTACGGTCAGTATCATATTTTCCACATGTGGAAGGCAAAAGATTTTCATAAATTTATTGAAGATAATCTGGAAATGACAAAACGCCATGAAAAAGGAAAATCTTTAATCGGTTCATTTGCCACACATGACGATATGAGCCCTATGTCAAACGGTGGTCCGGATTATTGCATGATGACAAACGTTGTACAAACGACTTTGCCAATGACAAATCCATATATTGTTACGGGTTATGAATCAGGCGACAGATATATTTATGAATATGATAAAGATTCTGCTAATAAAAAATATGTTCATAAAACATTTAATCAGCTGTTAGAAAATGCATCATACCAGAGAACCGTTGACTGGTTAATGGCTGCCATCAATTTTGAAGAGCTTCTTCCTGAGCTAAAACATTCAAAATTGGCAGACATACCTGTTACACAGCTTCGTCAAGACAGTAAATACGGAAAAATGGCAGATCTTTTAGTGTCTTCATTTGATAAAATTGAAAATTACGTAAATGACAACCCGGAAGCTACATTCAATCAACTATATAACAATTCTGAATTTAAAGACGTATTTAAATCAATAAAAAGTATTGCGGATAAATCTTTATCTTTGAAAAAGCTGATGTCCTCTCCTGATGCCAGAAAAATGACAGTATCACAACTTGCAGAAAGTCCCGAATACAAAAACATAATAGAATACTTTGAACATTACAAACTTACCAAAGATAATATTAAGTATTATACAAACCCTCAACATGTTGATATCTTTAACGAATCCAGACGACCGGGAGGAAATCATCCTGAAATAGGTCAACATTTCGGATATTTAATGAACTGCATACGACCGAAATACGGTGAACTTATTACAAAAGGAGATTATATAGAGTTAAAAGTTGATAATAATAACAATGATGAAGTAATTGCTTATGCAAGATGCAAAGGCGGAAAAACACTGGTTACTATCGTAAACCATGATGTAAATTCAAGACAAAAAGTTAAAGTTGAAATTCCCGGCTTAAGTGCATCTCAAAAACTGGAAGATCTTTCCCCGAAGTACGGAACAGGAAGCCAATGGAAAGCCCAAAATAATGCTATAGAAATTGATCTGGGACCGGCACAGGCTCACATCTTTGAAGTAAATGTTCCTGATTTACCTAAAATAATGGAACATACAGGAAAAGTATTTAAGCAAAACTTATAAACTTTAAAATCTTTTTATAAACTGCAAAAACAGCGGAAGTTTGTTAAATTAAACCTCCAAAAATAATTTTCTGCCTACTATATTGGGTTTTCCGTTATAATATCCTGCAAAATATCCGCCTCTGACAGGTTGATTTTTGCCATAGATACCGGAATTTACAGTTGCTGCAGGCATAAAAGGATTTGTTGAAACTGATGCAAAAGGATTTACTGCAGCGGGCTGGACTGCGCTTATAGCTGTTGATTTAGATGGAGTAAGTGTTTGTGAAATTAATCCTATAAGATTACGAATCATAAAAATCCTTTCCTGGACGGGGAACAAACCGAATCCTACTTTAGTGACATTTTATTTTTAAGGAAAAAATAGAATTCGTCATGTTTATTATAATACAATATTAAAATTTGTTAAGTATTTTTTTCTAAAAATCACCCGAAATATGTATGCAAACTTGTTAATGTAATGAGAAAATAAAAATGTCTGAGGCGGACTCGCTTGTACTCGAGAGTAGCCTGATATGTACGGCTCGTAAACTCGCCTACATCTCAAGCTGATAGTGTACACACTCTGCCAAGGAAATATGCCGGTGGCATCTAAAGAAAATTCAATTGTGAAAGGCAGCGATAAGCAAATCCGGGAAGTAGCCGCAGTCAGTTGACGATATGAGATTACAGGAGAAATGATAATGACGAAAAAATGTCCGTTTAATTTTGACGAATGTATACCGGAATGTGCTTTGTTTATTGCGCCGGATGATTTAAATGAACTTGTCGCAAGCAGACTGACCAGTGTCGGAGTATATGACAAAATTAACGGTATGTGTGCATTTAAAAATCAGGCTCTTGCAAAAAGCAGAGAAATTTTTGAAAAAAGTCAGTCAAATAAATTTTAACCACAAAATAAAAGCTTTATTTTTAATAAAATAATATTATACTTATAAATATTATTTAATATTTACGGTAAACGGCATCTATGAGTGAAATTAATTTAGGTCAGTTTATAAAAAATGTATTTGACTACAGCACAGGCAAAATGCCGGCAAAACAGCCGGGAAAAGTTGCTAATGAAAATTTTCAACGTGCACAAAATGAAGCAATGAAAATGGTTCAACAGACTGCACAAAATATTGCCAATAATATGGCACGGCAGCAGGATATTCTGCAGACGCAAATGATGCTGAAACAATTGACAAATACCGAACAATCCTGGTTAATGAAGCACATGTTTGACTTCCCTGAAAATCTTACTCAACTGTTGGAACAAATTGTTACACAGGGCAAAACTGTAACAGCAAATGAGTTGTCAGCATTAATGACAAAAGAACTGGATATTTCAAAACTGCTTATTCTTCTGCAAACTAACGGAAAAGCTGCACAGGAAAAGCTCGCAAAAATGATTGCAACTATGAACCAGTCAGGAATATACAATACACAGCAGCTTAAAGAAATGTCTGTACTCATAAATGCGTGCATTCCAGCTAATGATGCATCACAGGCACAGATACTTAAAAGTCTTATGGTTATGTATTTACCGTGGCTTCCGTTGAATGAAAGTGCAGGTTTTCAATTTGGTGCGGAAGATACGCAAAACGGACAAAAAAATGCAGGTGAAGATACAATTACCATTGTTATAACCACTAAGAATTATGGTATGGTCAAAATTCTTTTGTTCAAAGAAGACAGAGGATTCTGTATGGATGTGAATTGTTCTGATTCATTTCCTAAAGACAGATTTAATGAAGCAATAAAAGCAGAAAACTCTTTACACCTTACTGAAAATCCAACTTACTCAGTAAGAAAATCAGTTGAAAATGAAGAACGGCAAAAAGAAATAAAAGTAGAATTTTCAAAATCGGCAAAAATATCCCCGCAGCTGCTCATTATTGTTCATTCAATTATACGGATTATCACGGACATTGATAATACCGGCACGTTACTCGAAAAAAGAAAAAATCTTTAAATATTCAGCTATTAATAAATTAATGCAAAAAGCTCTTATGTATATAAGAGCTTTTCAAAATTTACGCTTTCACATTCAAAAAGAAATCAAAAAGCCTTAATTTCTTTTTCAATAATTGAAAGAATTTTATCAAGGTTTGCCGCATTAGCACCGGCACCCTGTGCAAAATTCGGTCTGCCGCCGCCTTTGCCTTCGGTTGCAGCAGCGATTTCGCCCACGATTTTGCCGGCGTTGACGCCTTTTTGTACAAAGTTGTCAGAAACTTTGACCATTATAAATACACCGCCGTCTTTTTTAAGTGCACCGACAACAATAATACTGTTTCCCAGTCTGCTTGATAATTTTTCAACAAACTCTTTGACCATTGCAGGTTCAAAATCTTCGATTTTAGAAATAAAGAGCTTACCGCCTTCTATATCCTGTGTTTTGCTTAAAAAAGTAGAGAATTTAGCGTTTGCAATCTCTTTTTGCAGTTCAACAGTGCGTTTGGTCAGAGTTTTGTTTGTTTCTATCAGTTTGTCCACTCTCTCGCCGATTTCGTTTACCTGAGATTTGAACAGGTGGGCGAGTTTTTCAGCTTCTTTTGCTCTTTCGTTTAAGAAATTGAATGCAGCATCGGCAACAACGATCTCAATACGTCTAGACCCCGCTGATATTGCGGATTCCTGCACAACTTTAGCCAGTCTGATTTCTGATGTGTTGTGAACATGCGTACCGCCGCAGAGTTCTCTCGAAACAAAATTGCCGTCTTTGTCTTTTATTCCGACAACACGCACTTTGTCGCCGTATTTTTCGCCAAACAGTGCCATTGCACCGCATTTTTTAGCTTCTTCTGCGTCCATAATGTCGGTGTGCTGAGGCAAGCCTTGCGAAATCCAGCCATTTAAAACAGTTTCCACCTGTTCGATTTCAGAAGCAGTCATTGCCCTGTCAAACGAAAAGTCAAAACGCGCCTTGTCAGGCTCAACCTGAGAACCTGCCTGTTTTACGCCGTCACCGAGAACTTTTCTCAAGGCTGACTGCAAAAGGTGTGTGCAGGTGTGGTGAGCGGTGATTTGTTTTCTTCTGTCCTCGTCAATCGCCGCACAAACATCATCACCCGGTTTTATGCTGCCTTCTGTGATTTCTGTTCTGTGGCCGTAGAGGTTATCCACTTTAAAGGTGTTTAAGACTCTTGCTTTAAAGTTTTTGCCTTCTATAACGCCCGAATCTCCGACCTGACCGCCGCATTCAGCATAAAACGGTGTTGTATCAAGCACTATATCGACAATTTCGCCTTCTTCTGCAGTGTCAATTTTTTTAGCGTCTTTTACCAGAGCAACTACTTTTGCCTCTGTGCAAGGCTTTTCATACCCGACAAAGTTTGTTTCGCCAAATTCTTTTTCTATATCAATATAGATAAGGTCGTCTGTTAAGATAATTTTTTGCGCTGCAGCTTTAGCACGTTCTTTTTGCGCCTGCATGCAGGTTTTAAAGCCGTCCTCGTCAACGGAAATACCTTTTTCCTGTGCGATTTCAACCGTCAATTCCAGAGGGAAACCGTAAGTGTCGTAAAGTTTAAAAGCATTTTCACCGCTGATTTCTTTAAAAGCGGGCTGCCCGTCAACGCCTGTTGCAGCGTTGAGCAGGTCATCGAGGAGTTTTTGACCTCTGTCCAGTGTCTGTTTAAACTTTTCTTCTTCTTTTTTGATGACGTCTTTGATTTTTTGGCGGTTTTCTTCAAGTTCCGGATAAGCCTCTTTGTAATTGTCCACAACCGTATCAACAATGTTGTACAAAAACGGAAGCTCAAGCCCGAGCATTTTGCCGTGTCTTAGTGCACGGCGCATAATCATACGAAGAACGTAATTTCTGCCTTCGTTACCCGGAACAATTCCGTCAGAAATCATAAATGTAACGCATCTTGCGTGGTCTGTGATGATTCTTAAAGAGATATCTGTTTTGTTGTCTTTTTTGTACTCTTTGCCTGTCATTTCACAGACTTTGTTCAAAATAGGCGTCAAAAGGTCTGTTTCAAAGGTAGAGGTTTTACCCTGAACAACCATTGCAATTCTCTCAAGCCCCATGCCTGTATCCACGTTTTTCTTTTCAAGCGGGGTGTAGTTGCCTTCTTTGTCTTTAAAAAGTTCCGTAAATACAAGGTTCCAGATTTCGACCCATCTGTCGCACTCGCAGGTGGCAACAGAGCAGTTGTCAGAGCATTTCAGCTCTTCGCCGAGGTCGTAGTGAATTTCAGAACACGGCCCGCAGGAGCCCACATCTGATACAGGGCCCCAGAAGTTGTCTTTTTTGCCTTTTCTAAAGATTTTTTCTGCAGGGATGCCGACCTTGTTATGCCAGATATCAAAGGCCTCGTCGTCATCTTTATAGATTGTGATATAGAGCCTGTTGGGGTCTAGGTGAAGATAATTTGTGACAAAATCCCACGCCCAGGGGATAACTTCTTCTTTGTAATAATCGCCGAAGGAGAAATTTCCGAGCATTTCAAAAAAGGTGTGGTGTCTTGGTGTTCTGCCCACATTTTCGATGTCAGAGTCTTTTCCGCCTGCACGTGCGCATTTTTGGCAGGTTGTGATTCGTTTCGGGTCATAGGGGCATTCTTCATAGCCCAAAAAATACGGCACAAACTGCAGCATGCCTGCTGTTGTCAAAAGCACTGTCGGGTTGTCCGGCACGAGTGACGAGCTTTTTACTATTGTGGACTGGTGTTTTTCAGCAAAGAATTTTAAAAATGCTTTTCTTATTTGTGCGCCTGTGAGCGGTTTTTGTTTTGTATTATCAACTGTTTCTGACATACTTCTTAATCCTTCTGTTAATCTAATATGGTGTCGCAGTTACCGCCGGCTCTCTTGAAATCAGACGTTATGCCGGAGTAACGTCCGGCTCCACCTCAGAGGCATTCCCTCATTTTATTCGGTCAGTCCCGTCTGATTCCGCTCAACGCAGCCTGCACCTGCTCACCTTTTCAGTATATAATAATTATTATTGGGTACGCAAAAGCCCTGCTTTTGACTTAGCCCCTCTCATAAAATATGACTAAATATCATATTTTATCCGGCAGAGTCTCTATTTAGGCTTGACATTTAGTCAACTCTAAACAGCGTTCTTGTTCACGTCATTTCCCTCTCACAAAACAATTCAGCGGATTGTTTTGTTTGACGGAGTTTTGTAACGAATTTTTCTAGGACAAACTTTATCCTAACTTAATTTTACTATAAAAAAGGTATACAAAAAATTAAAAATATACAGACATTCAATCATCAATATGTAATTTCTTAAAAAATAATTACATCAATCCCTGCGCCATATCAAAAGTTCTGTCATGAATTATTTCTGAATTGGTCTTTCAAATATTTTTTCACCTTTAAATCATTAATAATTGCGTTAAACATTCTTTCACGCTGCTGTTGTGTCGCAAATTTATTTGTTTCCACACTTGCTCTTACAGTTTCTACATCTGTTTTATCAAGTATGATATTATCAGGATTGTATCCTGATAAATCATACTTATACGGATTTTTTTCTTCCTCGATATTTCCGTTTAAATCCCGACAAGATGAACTGTTCCAAATTTTATGAGAAAACTTTATATCATTAATTTGAAGATTCAAAGGATTAGCATAGGTATTAATTTTTTTTATAATTTCCTGCTTAAACATCAACAACTCTGAGCTAACAGAAGCATTAGCACATGCAACTGTTAATACACCATCCCTGCTTAACGATTCTATTCTCGAATATTTTTCAAATTTTTTACCTGCAACTTTATTCCAGAACCTGAACAAAGTTGCTTTTTTTACACCGTATCTAAGACCTGAATTTTGAACAATATCGTTCATAACAGAGCCTAGTGTATTAAAATCTGTATAAAAAAATTCTCTGTCTTTTTTCATAATAAAAATTATTGCACTGACTGTCTTTGCTCTATTATTTTCCCGATATTTTCAAAATCTTCTGCAGTGTCTATATCGCCCACAGAACCGTTAAGATATAAAAGCGGCTTTTTACCAATAAAATCTTTTACCTCTTTCATTACATCGGTTTTTATAATATAAGTGGCACCGGTTTCAATAAGAAGAGGGTAATGTCTGTCAGTATCCTGTCTGCGTGGGCGGTGTCTGTAGTCATATAATCCTTGATATTCACAGGTATCAGGATTCTGACTCCACATAGCATGGGTTATTCCTATTCTTCTCGCAGCAAAAACAGAATCACAGCCCTTTTCTTCATTTTCCAAAAACAGTTCAAAAGCTTCGTCCAGCTCTTTTGAGTCTCTTAAAGGACATGTTGCCTGCAAAAGTATCACTACATCAGGATGATAATTTTGTTTTGCTAACTCATCTACTACCTGCAACAGCACCGGTGCGGTTTTCGTTTCATCCTGTGCGAGTTCTGCCGGTCTGTCGACAACTTCTGCACCAAGTGAAAGTACGACTTCTTTAATTTTTGGACTTTCTGTTGACACTACGGTTCTTGTAACATATTTAGAATTGTGCGCAGCATCAATCGTATATGCAACAAGAGGTCTGCCCGCAAGCAGTTTAATATTTTTTCCGGGTACACCTTTTGAACCGCCTCTAACGGGAATTATTGCTAAAACTTCCATATAAATTCCTAATGTCCTTAATTTTTACACAAATTTATTAATCAAGAATTTCTTCAAGTATTTTTGCATTATTCAATGCTTTTTGAGGACTCGGCAGTTTTGTACGTTTTATATAGCTTCTTAAAGCTTCACGTACCAGTTCGCTTCTTGTTCTTTGTTCATTATCAGCTACCTGATCGATTTTGTTTAAAAATTCATCGGGCATTGATACCAATATTCTTGCCATATTTTCTCCTTTTATGATTAATAGTCTTTGTCAGCAACTTCAACACATTTATTATACATCAAAAAGTTATATTTTCTATATCACCTGGTACTAATTTTATAATAATGTTACATTATTATTTTTTGTTTTTCATTTCCTCTGCTATAATATGTCTTGTTTCACCATACTGTTTTGCATATTGAGGATATTTTTGCCAGAATACTCCAAACCTTTCAGCACCGGTAGTTTCTGATGATATTTCAGATAGAAGTTCTCTTGCCCGTGCCATTCTGCTCCAGGTTTCACGGGAAAGAAAGCTGTTTAAGCTTCTGTTTTTCTCGCTCAAAATACGATTCCGCCTTAACACATCATCATAATGTCTTTGATTGTAGGTCCTGGTTTTTGCGGCAATTTGCCTGTTTAACTCTTCATCACTTGCTTTCAAAAGTGCCTGATAGTTTTTTCCGAGATCGGGAATTTTTGTTATTTCCATAAACCAGCTGAGCGAGGATCTGTTTTTCAAGCCCAGATTATCCGCTATTTCATTAATTGTTTTTAGCTTACCCCATCTTTCTTTAAGAATATAAATAGAAAACTCGGATAAGGGCATTTTTTCTTTTATTTTTCTTAAATTTGAACTATCTCTTTGTATTACTGTATTTAATTCCAAAATTTGCGAAAATTCAGGGAAAATAGCTGCAGCTTCATTCAAATTCTTACAATTTAACAAAGGTGAATAAACAGCAAGGTGCAAATCACGCAGTGTAGTTTTGAATTCCGTATTACCGGAAGCTATATCAGAAACAATCCTTTTCATTCTGTCCGGCAAAAGATGCAATCTTTTTGCATAAATGTATTTCAGATTAATATCTTTTGCAGCACCAAAAGAATTACTATACACGCTTTTATTATATAAATTGTATTGAGTGTTAATTTTCATATCCGAAAAAATGTATGTGAATAAAAATTTTTGTTATAAAATGTTTTAAATTTTACATAATTTTATATAATAAATTCCTCTCCCGGACAAAATTTTAAAACCGGTTTACTTTATTCAACAGATAAAGATTGTTTATAAACTTTATTTTTGTTAATACCATACAAAGCACTTATAATTTGAGAAATATCTTTATCCGAATAATTTAATTTTTTCAGCTTTCGAATTTTTTCTGCCAAACCTGATACTTCATCACAATCTGATTTAGCGGCATACAACATACAAACAATTTCCCCTTTAAGAACATTGTTTTTAAAATATTCAGCAACATCAGAAATTGAACCGACCTTAACTTCTTCAAACATCTTTGTAAGCTCTCTGCCTACGGCAATGCGTGCGGAATTACCTCTTACGGCAGCTATATTTTGAAGAGTTTCAATCAATCTTAACGGCGACTCATAAAATATTAAATCCGTATTTAAAAATTTTTGAAAAATTTTTCCCTGCTGGCTGTGAACACGAGGCAAGAATCCGCAAAAAGCAAACTCTTCGGTATCTCTCGGTATTATTGACGAAAAAGCAGTTATTGCACTTGCTCCCGGGACGGGTGTAATTTTAATATTTTGTTGAAAAAGCTCTTTTACCAGAATACGACCCGGATCTGAAATACAAGGCGTTCCTGCATCAGAAATAAGTGCAATTTTTTTTCCTTCCTGCAAAAGCTTTAAAAATTCAGATGTTCTTTGTTTCTCATTAAATTTATGATAGCTTACGAGTTTTGTTGTTATGCCGTATGATTCAAGTAAATTTGCACTGGTTCTCGAATCCTCGCATGCAATTATATCAACATTATTCAATGTTTCAGCAGCACGGCGGGACAAATCCGATTTATTCCCTATCGGTGTTGCTACTATATATACCTGTGCATCAGCTTTAGTCAAAAGCAAGTCCCTGCCTTTTTCTTGTTTTAACTATAACGGGATTACCAAAAGTCAAAAGTTTATACAGTCCGGTTTGCTCAAAAATTCTTGAAACATTGGGTTTCATATTTTCAACACGTATTTTTATTTCATTAAACACTGCTAATTTTTGTAGATACAACAACCTTTCAATATCACACATGCAGATATCATCCACATTTGAAAAATCAAGCTCCACTTCATTATCAGTACTTTGAATAAACCCTGCTGCCGAATGTTCTTTATTCAGCCAGGAATTGATATAAATTTTTTGCATTATAAAATCCCAAGATTAATTTGTCATAAAAGATATTAAACGATATCCACAACAGCTTTATAATAACAGAGAAATATCCCATGCCAATTTTTTAATATTTCTTAATGTAAGACCCAAAATAACGTTAATTTTAAACAAATTATATCTGTTCAAGAGCTTCATCGTAAACAACTACTCTGTTTCTGCCTCTGCGTTTAGCCTCATAAAGAGCAATATCCGCACACTGATATAAACGCTGAGCATCCTGAAAATTGTCATCAAGTTCACTTACTCCGACACTGATTGAAACATTCAAAAAATCGGATCCGAGCACCGGATCATCAGATATGTTTATCGGGGTCTTTTCTACTGCTTTCCTCAGTCTTTGTGCAACAAAAGCAGCCTCCTTTATTCTTGTATCAGGAAGCAATATGCAAAATTCTTCTCCGCCGTACCTTGAAGCAATATCATATTCACGAAGTTCTCCGGATATTATTTTTGCAACATTTCTAAGCACACAATCCCCTGCACTGTGCCCCCATGTATCGTTTACATGTTTAAAATAATCTATATCAAGCATTATGCAGCACAATGCTTTTTTATGTCTTTTTGCACTGGCAAATTCCTGTTTAAGACGTATTTCAAACTGCCTTCGGTTATTAAGACCCGTTAAAGCGTCAAGGGTTGCATATTTTAATACCTGAGCATAAGAATTTGCTCTTTGTGTTGTAACAGATGCCTGTGCGCTTAATTGCAGCAAATAATTAATTTCTTCCCGTGAAAGCTTATCTATATTACTGCTTGCAGCAATCAAGCCTGTTGTTTTGTCTTCATTTCTGATTGCAAACAAACCGGTTTTCCCGTTATTTGAGATTATATAAGACTTATCTTTTTTCATTTTTGCAATCAGTTTCAAAATATTTTCGTCCTGGCAATCTGACGGCCAGAAAAGTCTAAATTTTCCTTTATCCTCCTTAATAAATATATAAATCAGATGATCAGAAACAAATCTGTCTATAAGCTCTCCTATTATCGGAAGAAGATAATTCAGGTCAAACTGTGTTTCTATAAGTTTTGCAATGCTTTTCATTGCATTTTGAAAATTGATATGCACCTGTAAATTTTGATTCAGTATTTTATTGGAAACAGAAGTGCTTATCTGCAGCATTGCTACTTGCAATGCCAGGAAAAAATCAATTTTTATTTCAGTTAAAATTTTATCAAAGTTTATTTCTAAAACACCAATAGTTTTATTCTCATTCAAAACAGGGAAATAGAGCAAATTTTTTGCCGGAGTCAAATAATCAGTAAACACAGCGGTCAAATTTTTTGATGAATATTTTATAAGTTTATTGTTCAGCAGAAAGCAACTGCAGCCGGATTTTTCAAGCTTGTTAAAAATATTTTCCGCAAGTTCTTCCTGCTGATTTTTTTCTATAGTAATCCAATCTTTTACAAAATCACGAAAAACAGAAGTTGAGTCATCTCTAACAAATATCCTAAAAGAATTAATGGTAAAAAATTCCGAAAAAATTTCCTGCAGCTTATCTACAAGAATTTTTGAATCACTGATATCAGCAAGAACCGTTGATACCTCAAGCAGAAAATTTAATTCAAGAATACAATTTTTAGAATTTTTTGCTGTATCTGCCATTATAGAGTTCATCCTCTTCATATTCTTCAAATATTTTTTTCGCAGTACATTTTTTGAAACTTTTTTTCATAAATTTATCCGCTTCTTCGGAATCAGCAACAACTTTACCGTTTACGTAAGTAATATGGTTAACACCCAGCGGATCGTCTTCATTTTCAACTTCTTCGGACACAATATGAGGAGTGTCCATACCTTCTTTTACCTGTGTTTCGGGTGCTGTTGCTCTTTTTGTTGTTTTATACTGTTCACTTGCCGTTGATTTTTCAACTACTTGAGAATAAACATCAAAAATATATTTTGCAATATAAGGATCCTGCTGTGCATTTACTATCAGCATTGATTTTTCGAGTTCTTCTTGCGATTCTCTCAACCGTCCGATTTTTCGAAGCAGAATAGCAAGATTGTAGTGAGCATCAAACGCCATCGGCTCTTCCTCTATTGCCCTGCAATAGGCAAGTCCTGCTTCTTTATAATCACCCATAATATGGTTTGCAAGTGCATAGTTATAATTTATGTTATAACTGTGTTTTTTTCGTTTTAAAGCTTTTTTATATGAATCGATTGCTTTTTGAAGATACTCATCGGCTGCATGTGTTTTTTCGCCGGTCATAATAGACTTACCTCTGTATGCAAGCCCCATATTATACCAGGCAATAGTCTTATTTTCTCGTGTACTTTTTACGCTGTCAAAAATAAGAGGTATATGAACCGTCACTCTTTTTGTATCAATAATAGTCTGGTATTCTCTTATTGCTTTGTCAAAATCAGAAAGTTTTTCTGCGGAAACTATACCCAGATTCATCCGGCAAACAATAAATTTAGGGTCATATTTCAAAGCTTCTTCATACTCATCTACAGCGGAAAAATAATCTTCGTATTTAACATAAATATTCCCCAGATTACATCTTGCAAGAGAATGTTCGGGATATTTTTGAAGCCCCAGTTTATAAAAGCTTATTGCCTTTTCAAGCTTATGAGCCCTGTATGCTTTATCTCCTTTGTAAACATAATAAAGACCAAAAACTTTATTAACCTGTTTTACATACCACCCCCAGAACACAAAAACCGACAGCAAAAATACAAGTACAAAAATACCTGCAATAACTTTTGGCACTGTCTTTTTAAAAAGCTTTTTTAAAAATTTCATTTTTCCGGAACTTTATTTCATAGTGTGCTATTTATTGCACCGCTTATATAATTTTATACTTCTTTATATACAATAGGCAACTTTTTTTCAAAAATTGTTTGATTATTCAATACTTGTCAGAATTTATTAATACAAACCAGCCGATAAAATATTCTGTCTTATCAGCACGTAAAAAATATGCTATTTTTTTTATATGAATATAAAAATTATTGCTGTAGGCAAATTAAAAGAAAAATACACAAAAACCGCCGTTGACGAATTTACAAAGCGGCTCGGTTCATACTGCAGTTTATCACTGACGGAAATTCCGGCACAGGAAATAAAAGACGAGAATCTTGCTAAAAAATATATGGAAATTGAAGGAGAAAAGATTCTTGCCGCAATTAAGCCTAATTCGTACGTAATTACTCTGGAAATTCAAGGGACAATGCTTTCGTCGGAAGATTTTTCACAAAAAATAAAACAACTTTCAAATGAAGGGTACAATGAAATAGTGTTTATCATTGGCGGAGCAAACGGATTGGCTCCCAGAGTAAGTGCAAGAGCTGATTTTAAACTCAGTATGTCAAAGATGACTTTTACTCATCAGCTGGTCAGAATTTTTCTTTATGAACAAATTTACAGGGCTTTCAAAATTATAAATAATGAAAATTACCACAGATAAATATCACACTTTCCGGCAATGAAAAAATCTTTGTATTAGTAAATAATACCCATGAATATTATTCAAGGAGACATTTATGGGTATAAATATTTTGGAACGGATATATAAAGCTTCGGAAATGTCAGGAGGAGTAAAAGATATTGTTGTATTTACACAGAGTTTTAAATGTTACGGTACGCTGGTAAAAGATCATAAAGACAACCTTAAAGATATTTTGACCCTAAAAAATGCTACCATCTGCCATCATTTTGATGAATGCAGCTGCAACACGGAAAGCCCGAAGTATGAATGGCTGAACATAAATGAAGATAAAATAATAGCCTTCAGTATACTCGGGTATATGACTTGCAAAAATTAACTTCCGTCATACAAATAACAAAGGTGCATTTTGATAATTTAAACTATGCTTCTTTTTAATCTGTCTGATCTGCTTGAACTCAAAATATTTTTCAGTTTCATAATCGCCTGTGCATGTAGCTGACATACTCTTGATTCCGAAACATTTATAGTATCTCCGATTTCTTTAAGTGTCATATTTTCGTGATAATAAAGAACCATTATCATTCTTTCACGCTCAGGAAGTCTTTTTAGTGCAGTCTGCAGTTCATTTTTTACATCTTTTTCAACTAATTGTTCCAGAGGATTTTTAGAATTTTCATCCTGAATAGTGTCTATAATTTCAACACTTTCTTCCGATGTGCCTTTTTTATCATAAATTGACCCTACTTGCGTTTCTTCCGCAAGAAAGGCTTCTATTTTTTCTTTTTCGACATTCATAGCCGCTGCAATTTCTGCTGTAGTAGCAGCTCTTCCGAGTGATTGTTTCAACTTTTCAGCAACGAATTTGATTTCTTTTATTTTTTTTCTTGTTGAACGGGGAATCCAATCCTGCGAACGTATTTTATCTATAATAGTTCCTCGAATACGCATGAGTGCATAAGTTTCGAATCTGGCACCTTTATCAGGTGTATACTTTTCTATTGCATCAATCAAGCCTTCTACTCCGTAGCTTGTAATATCTTCTATAGAAAAAGATTGCGGAAGATTTGTTTTAATACGCCCTATTACATATCTTGTAAGATAAATATACTGGATAATAAGCTTATCTCGTAAAACTTTTTTAGATTTATCAGCAAGATATTCCAACCAGAGAGCTTCCAGCTCTTCATCCGAGAGTCGTTTTATTTTATTATAAGAATTGTACTCTAAATCTTCACTCATCTCTGTTGGCTACCAACAATTTCCCCTAATAAATGCCAAGTCTTTAGATATACGCACGACGGTATATATTATACATTCTACCCTCAAAGACAGAATGCAAATCATGTAAATAGATGATTTTAATAATATGCAGCTATTTTGTTTACAAAAATCTTATCGAGCTGTAAATTAACTTTGGCAGAGGAATCATCTTTTTGCCTTTACTGTTGTTGATGCAAAAATACGGATTTATATGTGTCTGCTTTGTTTTATCGTCCATTTTGCTTTTTACAAATTCTATAGACACAACATTTGTTTCACCAGGATTTTCTTTTTCTATCTGTTTTAAAATTGAGATTATTCGCTTCTGCGGATTATAGTCTTTTTTTAATGCTGTAAGCAAATATCTGTGAATATTACTTGTAAAACCCGCATCTTCAAGAGTTTTTGATTGTTTAATTGCTTTTTTTATTTGTTTTATAATTTTTCGTGCTTTATTTACATTTTTTATTGCAGTCGAAATTCCGTATATAAAACTTTTTGCAAAATCTTTATCCGATGACATTTTTCTTGCCGAACGCTGGGAGATAACATCCGTTATTTTACCTGTTTTGTCTTTTACCGTACAAATAAGATTGAGCTGGTTGTTATCCAATCTGGGCATAATATTTACGGTTGACTTTTCTTTCATAGCTGCAAGCGATTCAACCTGATTTATAATCCCGTTAATTCTTTCTCTGTTTGCGGTATTAAAAAAATATTTGTCCTGATTAAGTGCACTTTGCAATTTTGAACGATCAATATTTATATAAGCTTTAAACGAAACAGCCTTCATAATATTTATGTTACCTTACAAAAGATGATATTACTTATAGCAACCTTTACAAAACAAAATTACTATGCTTATAGTAAAATGTAAATATTAAAGAAAAGCATCTTAATATAATTTTATACTAAAACCTTATTGTATAAAGATATGTAAAAATACTTGTAAATTACTGTCAAAAAATATTATGTTTATAATTTAAGGCATAAAAACAAGGAGAGAATAATGCAAATAAAACAAATTTCTTTTAACGATTATAAAAGAACTGTTAATACTATTAATACATCAGGGGTACATACCAGTATAACCAATATACAAAATCAGGACTCTTTTGAAAGAGCAAATCTGCCATCATTTAAGGGGTACAAAGTAGACAAACAAAAGTTTAATATATTAAACCAGCCGGATTCTTCATTGACGGAACTGGCAGAAATCTTTCATAAAGAATCTGACAAAAATATAGAAAAAGCTTGCAAAGTAAGATACAGCAATTTTTTTATTGATTTCTTTACAGAATCCGGCAAAGAAAAGTACAAAATTGCTTATAAAAAATTCATGCCGTTTGTAAAAGAAGCCAGGGAACACGCTGAGACGGTTAATTCTGAAATTGATGAAATCAAAAATCAGATTGAAAATAATGAAACTACAAAAGAAATGACAGAAGAGCTTGAAAAGCTTCTTATGGAAAAGATACGATTAGAAAATGCATCAAAAAAGGTTGATAAATATTTCTGGTATGAAGATTCTGTTTCGGATTCATCCTCTTCATCAACCGACAGACCTATGTGGGGTCCGTATGAATCTGACGAATGGCAGTTCAGAATGTAAGAATAGAATCAAGAATTTTTTCTATGTATTTTGGTGAAAAAAAGTTTAAAAACACCATTCCTGTTATTTTAACCCGACATCAATTTCGTACTTATTACATGAGCAAATACCCGACATGCGGCATAAGACCCGTCGGTCAGTGCCATTTTGTCAACAGTGAAAAATTTGCTGCCGCAGAAATCCAGCTGCTTTTAAATGGAATTTTCAATAAATCAAAAACGAATGTTACAAATTTTTTGTAAAATCTGTTTTCTTATATTTATATGTTATATTTAAAATTGTCTTTATTAGAATGTTGGAGTTGTCATGAAAAAAGTATTATTTTTTATCTTTTGTCTTGTTTGTATAGGGGTGTTGTGTGTATCGTCAGTGAGTGCAGAACAGATAAAAGATGAGCAATATTATTTAAATCTCGGAAAAGATTATGAATGGAAAAATAATCGTCTCGGTGCAATAGATTTATATACAAAAGCACTGGAAGTTAATCCTGATTTTGATGAAGCAAGAAGCCAGCGAGCCAGACTTCTTTATTTTGAAGGTCTGTATGACAAAGCGCTGGAAGATTTTACATATTTTTATAACAAACTTCCGCAATACGGTCCGGGTGTGTATTACGAATATCGTATAGACTGCAAAAAGAAACTCGGAATGACAGAAGCTGCCCTGGATGATATGTATGAAGTTATTTTGGTTTACGGCGGTCAGGCTAAAGTTTTGCAGGATATGATTGAACTTGTGCAGGAGAATCCCGAATATAATTATAAGCTCTCACCTGCTGCTCACATGGACTTGATTGCAAAATACAAAACTCAGGCAAAAGTTTTAAAAGACTATGCACAGATATATTTGGATAAAGATAGCAGTTTGTGCAATAAAGATTATTACAAATTCTTTATATCAATATCTAATTTAATGTATGATATGCTTGCACAGGAAAATGATCCGAATATAAAACCTGTGATGAGAACGGCTCCCGGAGAAGCAGAACAGGTAATAAATGTAGAAAAAATTAATCCTGTACTGCAGTAGGCTGCTGCTGCTCTGAAATTTCTTTCCGATAGCTGCTGCAGCTTGTTATGATTTGCTGTCGTCATTTTAATATAGTCAACTGACTCCGACTACAATGATTAACCGAACCGTACGTAACAGGATGCCCCCTCGGGGACAAAAGAAATCCAGCTCAGACATATTAATCTTGTTCATCACAAAACCAGTCAATCATTGGCTTTGTTTCGCCAAACAGGATATTAAATTCCCGCTCAAATGCAATATTTGTCAAATAAGCATAACTTATATTAAAACCGAGGGGTTCTTCCTTAACATTCAATTTTTTAAATTTTTTCGGGGAAATAGTCCTTTTTTGAAGGTTTAATACATTGGAATAGTTGAGCCCCTTGTGGCTGCAAAAAGGTGCTTTTACTTTTTGTCCTTTATATTGTGTCATTAATCCGAAGGCTCTGCATATTACCCCCCTGTATTCATACAAACAACAAACATTATCAATCAGAAAAGGACAGTCATAGAGGAATTTTTTTCCGTGGAATTTTGCTTTTTTCGCAAGTATATTTTGTAAATTCTCTTCTATTTTATCAGTTGTTTTTTTATCAAGAGTTTCCAAGCCTGATAAAAGGTATTTCATCTCAAGAAGCGAATAAGGAAACTGTGAGTGTTTACAACACAATGCACAGCCTTTTTTGCAGAAAACAAACGGTTTTTGGCTTTTGAAAAATTTTTCCAGTTTTGAATCTAAAAATGCCAGATATTTTTTATAATTTTCAAACATTGTGTTTATTCCTGATAAAAGTATAACATGGTAACCGCCTGCAAGATACTTTTGTTTTTTCAACCTGATGATATAATTATTCCATACCGCAGCAGGAGAGAATAAACAAATATGAACGAAGAATTTTCAGCAAAAGTTACTGTTTTAAAAGCACTTGCAATATTGCTTGTCGTTTCCGGACACCTCGAATTTTCTCTTTTAGGAATGTTTGCTCCGTATTCTTTCCAGCTTGCATTGTTTTTCTTTATTTCAGGTTATTTATTTAAAGAAAAATACCTTGATGATGTTTTAACTTTTGTACAGAGAAGATTTAAAAGTCTTCTTATTCCGTATTTCTGGTACAATTTGTTTTATCTTGGCGTCACTGTGTTTATTTTTAAATTGACAGGTAAGTTCTGGGGACAACCGATTACTCTTAAGAATTTTTTCATTACCCCGTTTTTAAACGGACATCAATTCGATTTATCCTGTCCTTTGTGGTTTGTAACACAGCTTTTTATGACAATGATCGTATTTTTATTCTTGTTAAGAACGCTTAGAAGCATAAAAGACAGTAAATTTTTTCATATTTGTATTTTTACTTTATTAGGAGTCTTTGCCATACCTGTTTCAAAGATGGTAAAACTCGACCCGTTAATGCTCATTGTTGTACGTACAATGTTTTCATTGTTTTTTGTTTACCTCGGGTATTATTACAGACACTATATTGAAGATAAAATTGATATATTTACGACAAAATGGCTTGGTGCAATAATAGTTCTCCAATCAATTCTGTGGATGTTCAACAGGGATTACGATCCGGAACACGGGATTGGGTTGAGTTATGTACTTGTGTGGGCAAGATTTGACGAGCAGCTTATTGTTCCTGTGTTTACAGCAATTACCGGTATCTGGGCATCGCTTTTTACGGTAAAAATATTTTATCCATATGTAAAAAATATTAAATTTGTAAAACTTATGGGCGAAAATACTTATCATATCATGGCAAATCATTTGCTGGTAATGTATATTATCACTGCATTATTTTTGAAAATTAACGGCATTCCGGTTTCAGAACGGGCAAATCACGATATTTACTGGATATACAATCCTGTGCAAACAACTTATTTATATTTTGTTTTAACAATGGTTATTTGTACTTATACAGGGGTATTCCAGAAATATATAAAAAGAAAATTTTTAACTTTTGATAAATTATCCGAAAAAAATCCGTTATAAATAACACTCTGCTGTCTGTTTTTGTATCGGTGTAAGAGAAAAGCTGCAGCCGGCAGCATAAGACTCAAGATGAAGCCTTTAATACCGGATTATATTGTTTAAAAAACTTAAAAAATATATTGCATGAATAGATTTATCATGTAATATATAAAATGTCAGAAAAGTTACCCGACAATTTAATACACATTCAGCTGATATTTTGCAGCTTTATTTTTGTTGTATAAATTGTCTATATATTAAAACACAATGTTTACAATTACGCTAAGGAAAGGTAATACAGTGGAAGAAAAAGAAATTCAAGAAGTTGAAACAGCAGAAGAAGTTAAAGAAACTGCAGAAGCAGAAACAAGTGAAGATGCAGTAGAAGCTGCTGTTGAAGAAAAACCTGCAAAAGGCAGAAAAGCTGCAAAAGGCAAAGGTAAAAGAAAAATTGAAACAATAGAATCAGCTCCTCAATCAGAATGGAAAGAAAGAGTTGTTCAAATCAGACGTGTAACAAAGGTTGTTAAAGGCGGTAAAAAATTAAGCTTTAGAGCAATTGTTATTGTTGGTAACGGCAAAGGTCAGGTAGGCGTTGGATGTGCAAAAGCTTCAGAAGTTATTATTGCAATTCAAAAAGCTATTGCAGAAGGAAGAAAAAACCTTATTACAGTTCCTATCTTTAAAACAACTATTCCTCATCCGATTGTCGGACGTTCAGGTGCAGGTTCCGTTATGTTAAGACCTGCTTCTCAAGGTACAGGTGTAATCGCAGGCGGTGCTGTTCGTGCAGTATTAGAACTTGCCGGAATTGAAAATATTTTGAGCAAATCATTAGGTTCAAAATCTCCGTTAAATGCGGCGAATGCAACAATGGCTGCATTAAAAGAATTAAGAACATTCAATGATGTTGCTAAAAAACGTGGATTATCACTTAAACAAATGCTAAATGCGTAATTTGTTACACAAACTTTTTGATTAATGTTTTTGTTTTACAAAGTACAGCAGTGAGCAAATTATAATTAAATAAAAAAGGAATTAATAAAATGGCAAAAAATAAATCAGAAAAAGTTTCGATTAAACTCAAAAGAAGCTTAATCGGTTCTACACAGGCTCAAATCAAAGTTGTAAGAGCACTCGGTTTGAAAAAGACTAATGATGTTGTAGAACATACAGCTAGCCCTACAATTATGGGTATGGTTAATAAGGTTCCGCATTTACTTGAAGTTGTAAGTCAGTAAAAAACGGAAACCACTTATATACATTATTAGATTATTTAATACAGATATTATAAAAAGGATAAAAAAATGGCAGAAAGAATAATATTAGAAGACTTAAGACCTGCTGAAGGCGCTACTCACAGAACAAAAAGGGTAGGCAGAGGCAGATCATCAGGACGAGGCAAAACATCTTGCCGTGGACATAACGGTGAAGGACAGCGTTCAGGTTCAAGTTCGAAAAGAGGTTTCGAAGGCGGACAGATGCCGTCTTACAGACAGATGCCGAAATTAAAAGGCTTTACTAACTTCTCTGCATTAAATACTGCAGAAATAAATGTAAAAGATCTTGAAAAACTTGATGCAAAAGAAATTGACTTAATATGGTTAATCGAAAACGGCAAAGTCCATCCGAAATCAGAAGTTTTAAGAGTACTGGGCAATGGTGAGATTTCAAAAGCCGTTACTGTTAAAGCAAAATATTTTACCCCTTCGGCTAAAGAAAAAATAGAAAAAGCCGGCGGTAAAGCAGAACTGGTATAAAATATAAAAAACAACATGTACTGAAAATCAGTACATGTTGTTTAAATATATACCCATGAGTTCAGATTTTAAATATAATAAAACTTATGGTTAAAGGTTTAATTGGAGAGGATATATAAATGCAAAATGCAAGAATGAAACCGCCATCAATGGATGATGTTGTATCCATGTTTCAGGCATCCGGACTGAAAGCAAAATTATTATTTACTTTTGCAATGATAGTTATTTTCAGATTAGGTGTTGCTCTGCCATTGTACGGTATTAATAACGAAGTATTTTCAAAAATAGCGCAAGGTAATAACATAATAGGCTTTATAGATTTATTTTCCGGCGGGGCTCTGGCAAATGTTTCTATTCTGGCGTTAGGTATAGGACCATATATCACTGCGTCCATCATAATGCAGCTTTTAACTGTTATTATTCCTCATCTTGAACAACTGCAAAAAGAAGAAGGAGAAGCCGGAAGACGTAAAATATCACAGTATACAAGATATTTTACTGTATTTATTTCATTTTTTCAGGCAAGCATTTTCCTTTTATATCTTTTACATCAGGCTCCTGCAACAATCATGCCGGGAGTATCACATACTGCATTTTTTATAGGTTCGGCAATTATTTTAACAGCCGGCTCAGTTTTTGTAATGTGGTTAGCTGAACTTATGACAGAAAGAGGAATAGGTAACGGCGGTTCTTTATTGATTTTTGTCGGTATCATTTCAAGGATTCCTTTCTATTGCGAAAAAACAGGACAGCTCGTTGCACATGATTCTTCTTTGCAATTAGGACTGCTTTTACTTCTTGCAATTTTCTTTGCAACAATGGTATTAATAGTTGTTATGCAAGAAGCCATAAGAAAAGTACTCATTGTTAATCCGAAACGACAGGTCGGCAACAAAATCTATGGAGGCGTAAATACTTATATACCGTTTAAAATGAATCCGGGCGGTGTTATGCCTATCATTTTCGCAATTGCAATTTTATTATTTCCGACAACAGTGATAAGTCTTATTGGGCAGACCAATCTTCCTGCCGGCGCTGTCAAAGACACTATTACCTGGCTTTCTACCGTATTAAGCCCGTCAGGCTGGGTACATTATGTATTGTACTTTTTGTTAATAGTTTTCCTGACTTTCTTTTATGCTTCAATTATGCCAAATATGCAGCCTAAAGAAATCGCAAATAATCTAAAAAAATACGGATCATCAATTCCAGGAATAAAGCCGGGCAGACAGACAGCAGAAGCACTGGATAAAATTCTTTCAAGAATCACATTGCTGGGTGCATTATGCCTGGGAGTTATTGCATTGATTCCTTCAGGGGCGTCTTACATTACCAATATAACAACTCTGCAAGGTATCGGTGCAACATCTTTGATAATTATGGTCGGGGTTGCTCTTGATTTCATAAATCAAATAAAGACACAGCTCCTTGCCAGAAATTATGAAAGCTTTTTAAAAGAATAATGAATACAAAACTAAAAAAGACCGTTTGTAAAAAAACAAACGGTCTTTTTTAGTTTTTAGTGAAGCAAAGGATGTTCTCTAATTTTTATCAAATATTGCTGTATTACAGATTCCGGCATGTACATATATAATTCTCCAAGATCGGAACAATCTATATGTTTCGATGTATTAGCTTCCTTCATCCTTCTTTCTATAATTTTGTTGGGATCATCAGTACCAAATTTAGCAATAAAATTGTTCAAACCAGAGCCATTCTTAACAATAAAAAATCTTCGCCCCCTTTTATAATGTGCTATGTGAGAATTTATTTCGGATAAAGAGACAATGCAAGGTTTTATATTGTTCCTTAGGCAATATTCTATTGCAAGCTGATCAGCAACGGCTGCTACACCGGAATACTCGGATTGAAAATTGTTTTTTACATAATTAATAGAAATTCTATCCCCCTTTATACCGAATCTGGGATAATTATCTGTCAATGTTGTATCTTTATTAATTTTTGTTATTCCGTATTGTTTTGCTTTTTTCCAATCGCAAATTGTTACATACCCGATTTCTTTGTTGGTACAATCCTCAATCAGATGATATGTCGTTGTCCAATAATTTTCGGATTTTGCAATTCCGACTTCAAAAGGAATTTTTTTTATAGTTTTTGTTTCTATATCAAAGACCTTTTTATACAAAATAGCTCTATCAAGAATGTTTTGTTCTACTTCAACCGTCTTTGAAAATATATGCGCCAAACCGCAGCGCTGCAATAGAAATTTTTTGATAGTTTTATTTGATTCAAAAGTATCACTTTTTATTTTTGGTAATAAATTATTTTTTATTTTCTGCTGTAGTAATTTTATTTTATTTAATGAAGTAATTTTCATATTTGCGACACATGATTTTATTCTTTTGTTTAAAAAATGACTGAAATTTATTTGCTATTTATAAATAGCAAACAAAAAATAATTTGCTGTTATTAAAAAAACATTTTTCTGTTTAAATAATTTAGTGCGTCAGATGTGCGTCTCAAAGAATAAATAATTTTCTGCGTATTAACAAAGTAGTTGTAAGTTTATATTATTTAATCTGGTGTTGCAGGATTGTTTTGTTCGGCAGAGTCTTATCACGAATTTTTCTCTGACATTCTTTTTTACTGTAATTATTTTTTATTAAAATAAAACCGACAACAACGCAAAAAAAATGTTTGCAAAGTTGTTGCAAACATTAAATAAACACGAGGATATTAAGAGAGAGAGAGTATATGGATAAAACTTATTAATTTCTGTCAATTATAAGTTCAATCAATAACTTAAATTTCTTTATATTTGTCTTCCTTTAAATTTTTGATTTCCCTTACTCTTATATAAAGTATTTTTGTGTAAAAAAATTGACTTATAAATCCCTAATTATTACAAATTGTTAACGTAATCTTTAATATCCTGTTTTGTAATTATATATTTATTAAGATTTGGATGAATGGGTGCTGTTTTCTTATTTTTGTTTTCATAATTTAACTGAATTTCAGTCTCAAAAGTATTGATATAATTAGTTAAATAGACTTTCCCGTTAATATCGATTATAGTATCAAAATTTTTGTCATATAGAGCAGCTGCAGGATTTTTGTTAAGCATATCGGTCTGCTCCTGTGCAAAAATTAATTCCCTGTCCTCCGGACTAAAAAAATATTTGGCTCTGCCGGCGCCGGCTAAATCAGTGTCAATCCGGACTGTTTTTTTTCTATACAGTTCTATTTTTTTATTTGCATCTTCAATTTGATTTTGACTATATAACTTTTTCAATTCCAGAAATATTTCATTTAATAATTTTTCTAAATCTTTTTCTATATAACCTGCGGCTTTTTCATTATCATTTCTGACAGCACGCAGCAGCAGTCTGAAGTTTTTGTGTTCTAAAAGTGTTGAAAAAGTATAAAGCATATTAGCAGTACGTTTTATATATATTTTCTTGTATTTTAAAGCCTTATCTCTGTTAATAGAAAAGTATTCATTATATTTAGCATATAATGGATGAAATGTATTTATGGACAGGTTAAAAATTTCTATTTTTTTCATATTATCAGGCACTGAATAATATTTTGCATATTTTTCTGCGTATTCTTGTGATATTTTGTCATTTATATACCATCCGCACGTATCAAACACATGTTTTACTCCCAGTGCTTTGCTTAATGTTTCACTAAGGTAACAAAAATCATAAATTATTCCGTTATTATCTTTAAGAAATGTGTCTATAGAATCGGAATCATAAAACATAGCATGAAAAGCGTGAGGATTATAGCATATATCAAAACCTATGCTTTCTCTAAGCCGGGTGTATCCGTCGATTAATAAATTAAAGTCATTAAAACTAATTTTGTTAATGTGATCTAAATCTTCCTTTAAAGGAGGCATTGCTTGTGCATAACAATGTAAACACCGGTTTTTGCATCCTCTGTGTAATATCGGAGCAGCTAATCTTTGAGAAATAAAATATATTTCTGAAAAAGAAAGATTTTCAAAAAGGTTTATACCTTTCTGACAACCTTCCAGCTTATTTATTTCACAAGAATTCATATTCACATATTAATATTAGCTTTAGATAAAAAATAAAGCAATAAAAGTATTTGTTTTTTTAATATAAAAAACATAAAGATTTTAACAAATCTTAACAAAGATCGCATAAAAGCCCGCAAACAGGCAAATCATAACAGGTGTATATTTATTAAATACACCCGTATTTTATAAAAACAAGCACGGCGATTGTTTAAAAAAAAGGCTATAAAGTAAATAAAATCAATACAAAAAGCTTGATATATGATTTTTAGCATGTAATATATGAACATATTGGAAATAGAATCCTCAAAGTAACGTTTCTTATAGCTGAAACTGCTTTAAACATAATAAAAAGCCAATGATACACAATTAAAACAGTCAAAGAAGGTAAAATGGCAAAAGATGTAATTGAATTTGAAGGCAAGATTTTAGAATCACTACCAAACGCAATGTTTCGAGTCGAACTGGAAAACGGACATGAAATTCTTGCACATATATCAGGAAAAATCAGAAAGAATTTTATCAAGATTCTGCCGGGTGACAAAGTAAAAGTTGAGATGACACCTTATGATCTCACCAGAGGCAGAATTACATACAGATTAAAATAAATCGCTACGGCGTTATTTATATATAAAAAGTGTTCCGCCTCTCGGAACATACGCGGCAAAAATAATAAAAAACAAGATAAGGAAAACGAAATGAAAGTAAGAGCATCAGTAAAAAAAATGTGCAAAGACTGTAAATTCATCAGAAGAAGGGGCAGAATTACGGTTATTTGTAAAAACCCTAAACACAAACAAAGACAGGGCTAGCGGATTTCTGGACGGGCGCCGTGTGAGCAAAGCGAACCCAGCCCGGGATGCGAAGCACGAAGTGAACGATTGCGCAGCAAAGTGAACGGCAGTGCTGAGCGAGAAAGAAATCCAAGAGAATAGATTTTGTGCAGCAAAAACTCCACAGGAGCAAAAGGCTTACAAAATATAAAAACAATCACTAAGTAAAATAAGGAGAAACAATGGCAAGATTGGCAGGGGTTGATTTACCCCGTAACAAAAGAATGGTAATAGCTTTAACCTATATTTACGGTATAGGTCCTACTCGTTCTGCTAAAATTCTTGAAGCTTGCGAAATATCACAAGATTTAAGAACAGATGATTTAACAGATGACGATATTAAAAAGCTTAGAGACGAACTTACCAAATATCATATAGAAGGTGATTTAAGAAGAGAAGAATCTCTTAACATCAAAAGACTTTCAGAAATTAACTCTTACAGAGGTATGAGACACAGAAGAAAATTACCGGTAAGAGGTCAAAGAACAAAAACAAATGCCAGAACCAGACGCGGCAAAAAAACAGGTCCGGTAAGCAAAAAGAAATAGCAGTCAGCTAGAGTGAAGCCCTGCTGAAGTTTTTGAAAAACTAAACAGGAGCCAAACTGCTGCAACAATATCGGATTACAGTTATAACAAGAGAAATAATTAAAGGAAATAAAAATGGCAAGACCAGTAAAAACAAAAAAGAAAGAAAAAAAGAATGTATTGCAGGGTGTTGTTCATATTCAGTCAACATTCAATAATACAATCGTAACTTCTTGCGATACTCAGGGTAACGCTATTGCCTGGGCATCTGCAGGCGGCTGCGGATTTAAAGGAGCAAGAAAAGGAACACCTTTTGCAGCACAATCAGCAGCAGCTCTCGTAGCAAAAAAATCAGTAGATCAAGGTATGAAAAAAGTAGAAGTATACATTAAAGGTCCGGGTTCAGGTCGTGAAACAGCAATCCGTGCTATTCAGGCTGCAGGACTTGAAATTACTTTGATTAAGGACGTTACGCCTATCCCTCATAACGGATGCCGTCCTCCTAAGAAGAGAAGAGTATAGTCTCTAATCTTCCCGTCATTCCAAATAATTTTGGAACCTTTGCGTACAGCAAAGAGCCTGAATGGTTTCAGGGTGACGTAAAAATAGTTAAGAAAAGAAAGAAAAGGAGTCAAAATTGGCTAAATATACAGGACCTTCAAATAAATTATTCCGTAACTTCGGTGTAACGGATTTATCTAACAGAAAGTTGGTTTCTTCTTTAAGACAGACTGCTTCAGGTCAGCATGGTGCTGCTAGAAAAAAACTTTCTGATTATGCTATTCACTTAAATGAAAAGCAAAAAATAAGACTTACTTATTTAGTAAGCGAGAAACAATTTGCAAAATATTACAACAAAGCTGCCAGAACAAAAGGCGTTACAGGTACAGTTCTTTTACAATTATTAGAAAGAAGACTGGATAACGCACTTTTTAGAGCAGGTTTTGCGACTACAAGAAAACAGGCAAGACAGATTGTAAATCACGGTCATGTTCTTGTTAATGGTAAAAAAGTTGATATTCCATCATACCTAGTAAAAGCAGGCGACGAAATCACAATCAGAAGCAGAAGTGCTGAATTCGTTAAAACTGTTATGGAACCGTTAGATGTGGCTGCTCCTCAATGGATGACAGTAGATGCTAACGCTCAAAAAATTGTTTTTGACAGAATTCCGGAAAGAGAAGAACTCGATCCTGAATTTAAAGAACAGTTAGTAATTGAGTACTACTCAAAATAATCCACATAAAGTCCGAATAAAAATAAATCAGGAGAAAAACAGATGGAATTAAAAATTAAAAACGTAACAACAACAACCGGTTCTGACGGATCTCAATACGGTAAGTTTTCAATCGAGCCGCTGGAAAGAGGTTTTGGTAATACAATAGGAAATGCCCTGAGACGTGTTTTATTATCTTCTCTGGAAGGCGCAGCTGTTACTGCAGTAAGAATTGAAGGTATCACCCACGAATATACAGCAATCCCGGGTATTGTTGAAGACGTTATTGATATAATGTTAAATCTTAAAGGTATGGTTGTTAAGACTGATTCTAAAGAACCGCAGCAGTTAAGATTAGACATAGACAGACCGGGACCGGTTCTTGCTTCTGACATTCAGCTTCCTGCAGGTGTAAAAATCGTTAACCCTGACTGGTTGATTTGTACAGTTGCAGAAGGCGGTTCTATTCACGCAGACATAATCGTAGAAACAGGAAAAGGATACATTGCTCACGATGTATTAAAAGATAACAACGGTGGTATGCCTATTGATATGTTACCTATCGATGCAACATTTATGCCTATCAAACGTGTAAGTTACAATGTAGAAAATACACGTGTAGGCGATGTTACTGACTTTGACAAATTGAATCTTGAAATCTGGTCAAATGGTTCTGTAGATGTAAATGTTGCTTTATCTCAGGCAGCAAATATATTGATTGAACACTTTATGCAGATTGCAGCAATTACAGGTACTCCTGTAATAACAATGCCCCAGGCTGCTGCACCTGTAGAAGAAGAGGAGGTTGTTGATGATACAAGTGCCCCCACTATTTCAATCGAAGATTTAGAGTTGTCTGTAAGAGCATACAACTGCTTAAAAAGGGCAAGCATCAACAACATGGCTGAATTGCTCAAAAAATCAGAACATGACTTGTTGAACATTAAAAACTTCGGCAAAAAATCGTCTGACGAAGTTATCGAAAAATTACACCAGTTCGGTTTAGATCTTATGCCAAATCCGGAAGGTGTAGATATGGACGAGTTGGTATAATTGCCAATTAGTTGTCATCCTGAACGCAATTCAGGATTTCCGGCACATCCGGTAATAGGAAAGTACATTATTAAATAATAAGGATAAATAAAAATGAGACACCAGTCTAAAAAACATCACTTAGGAAAAGCACAGGACCAGAGAAAAGCCTTGCTTCGTTCTTTAGCGACTGAACTTATTTTGCACGGTGAAATAAAGACTACTATGGCAAGAGCAAAAGCTCTTAAACCTTATGCAGAAAATATTATTTCTCTTGCAAAACAGGGTACTTTGCATTCAAGAAGACTGGCTGCAAAATTCATATTTGACAAAGAAACAGGCAAATTTATGAATTTTGAAACAGGCGAAGTTCTTGAAGGCGTAGAAAAAGCTGATAAAGAAAAGAAAGCAATTGCTCAGACAATTTTAAGAAAATTGTTCGCAGAGACAGGCAAAAGATATGCTAACAGAAACGGCGGTTATACAAGAATCTACAGAATGCCTCCAAGACGTGGCGATGCTGCAGAAATGGCATTGATTCAGTTGGTGTAGCCGGAGAAATCTTCTGTGGCAAGGTTCGCAGTTGTTGTCGAATATATCGGAACGAACTATGCGGGCTCACAGATTCAGCCTGACGAAGTTACAATTCAATCAGAGCTGGAAAAAGCACTTAGTACATTGATATCGGGGGGTAAAAATCCCCCCCGCATAAAATCTATATTCTCAGGCAGAACTGATGCCGGTGTGCATTCAAAAGGTCAAGTCGTTCATTTTGACTGTGAAAAACCCATTGTTGCTTCAAGGTTTTTAAACTCGATAAACGGACTACTACCTAAAGATATAAGCGTAAAATCAATTAATCAGGTTGATGAAAGTTTTCACGCACAATTGAGTGCAAGATACCGTGTTTATCAGTACAAAATTGTAAACAGAAATCAACGTTCTGTTTGGGACGGACATTCTCTTCTTGTTCGAGAACCCTTAGTACTGGAGAGAATGAACAAAAGCCTTTCTTATTTAATCGGAGAACACGATTTTACTTCATTTAAATCAGCAAAGGCGTCATCACCCGCAAAAGACTGTATTGTATATAAAGCAAAATGCACAAAAGACGGTGATTCTATTACTGTTGAAATAGCAGCAAACAGGTTTTTGTACAATATGGTCAGGACAATTGTCGGAACTATGCTGATGATAGAACACAATAAATTAGAACCCGAATTTATGAAAAAAGTTCTTGAAGCAAAAGACAGACGTACAGCGGGTCCGACCATCAACCCTGACGGATTGACACTGGTCGAGGTAGGGTATGAACCTTACAAATTACAGTAGAACTAAGTAAAAACAATATAAAAGGAAAACTGAAAGATGAAAACATATTCAGCAAAACCTCTTGAAGTTGAAAGAAAATGGTATGTAATCGATGCCGAAGGCAAAACTCTCGGCAGACTGGCTACTGTTTGCGCTAACCTTTTAAGAGGCAAATTAAAACCTGAATATACACCTAATGTTGATACAGGTGACTTTGTTATCGTTATCAACGCTGATAAAATTCAGGTTACAGGAAACAAAGAAACTGATAAAATTTATTACCACCATACAATGTATCCGGGCGGATTGAAAGCAATTTCTTTCAAAGCCTTGATGGAAAAAGACCCGACAAAAGCTATTGAAAAAGCTGTTAAGGGTATGCTTCCTCACAATACATTAGGTTCACAGCAATTTACCAAATTAAAAGTTTACGCAGGTCCTAACCATCCGCATGAAGCGCAAAAACCTGTAGTATATGAAATGGAGGTTAAATAATGGCTGATAATAAAGTAATTATGGCAACAGGCAGAAGAAAGACCTCTATTGCAGTTGTTAAACTTGTAAAAGGCAAAGGCAGAGTTTTTGTTAACGGTAAAACTCTTGATGCATATCTCGGCAACAGACCGGCTATGAAGATTCTTATTTATAAGCCTTTAGCTTTAACTGAAAACATGGAAAACTTTGATGTTAGAGTAAAAGCGGTTGGCGGCGGTATCTGCTCACAGGCAGGCGCTATCAGACACGGTATTTCAAGAGCATTACTCGAATACAATCCTGAATACAGAAGCATATTAAAAGCAGAAGGCTTGCTTACAAGAGATGCCCGTGTTAAAGAACGTAAAAAATACGGTAGAAAAAGAGCAAGAAAAAGATTCCAGTTTTCAAAACGTTAATTTGGAATTTTTATACAAAAAAGGTCGAATGTTTCATTCGACCTTTTTATTTTTATTTTTTGATACTAAACTCGCAACCGCAGTATTGTTGTCTGTAAAAGTTGTTTAACTTTGCGATTTCCATTGTTTTTAAAAATCCGTTATGCTTTTTAAAGTCCTGAGCAAGAAAAATTAATCCATAGTTTTTGGCAGCTTGTTCTCCTGCCGCAAATATATTTTTTGATACTTTATGAGGGCTTACTGTTAAAGTCGTTGTAAAGGTATTTATACTCTTTTCTTTTGCTTTTTGTGCAGTTCTGTTTAGTCTGTATTCAAAACACTTATTGCATCTATGTCCTTTTTCAGGTTCTTTTTCCAGACCTTTTATATATTCAGTCCATTTGTCCTGTTCATAATCATCAATTATATATGCATAGTCCTCTTGTTCACAATATTTTATAAGTTCGTCTCTTCTTCTTAGATATTCTTCCTCAGGATAAATATTGGGATTAGAAAAGAAAACTACGGGATTGTAGTTTTCTTTTAATAATTCAAAGGGATATGCCATACAAACAGCACAACAGGCATGCAGTAATATTTTTGGTTTATCGTTCAACTGCGCCTGCCTTTATTAATTTATCTTTCAATTCTTCATAAGGCATTATGCCTATTTTTGTCTCAATATTTATCCTTAAAGCCGGTACGCCGTCAATACCTATAGAGTTAGCTTCATCTATTTCTTTCTGCAATTCTTTCATTACTTTATCAGAGTGTGCGTCTTTTTGTAATTTTTCAATATTTAAACCTCTTATGGATTTTGCATTATTTACAATTGAATCTTCGCCCTGAAATTCCTTATCAAATAACAGTGCATTCATATCCCAGTATTTCCCCTGATAACCTGCAGCAATAGCATATTTTGCCATCAAACAAGACCCGGGATGCATTTGTCCCGGCAATGCTGGATTACATTCTTTATCCAGAGGCAGGTTATGATGAACGACCTTTAGGTTTTTCAATTCGTGAACGGCTCTCAGCATCATTGTATTTAATACAAAACAGAAAGGACATTGATAATCTGTATATTCATGTACTACAAGTTTTGCATCATGCTCCCCGAGTATATTGCCGGATGTTTTATATTTTTCACCCGGTTTTGAATAATATTCAAGTTCTTTTTGCATTTTCACCTGTGGCGCAAGTATATCGGATATCTCCGTATAAACAAGAACACCTGCCGCAGCAATTGCAAGTATGACAAATGTTATTGCATATTTTTTTATTTTTAATGCAGCAATAAAATCTTTGAAACTTGTTGCAAAAACCTGTATAATATTTTCACTATCAGGTTTGGCAACAATACCGATAAATAAATTTAAAATGTATGTAAAAAAACAGAGAATACATATTTTCTTTATTTCAAATATCGATATACCTGCTAATGTCATTGAAATTAAAAACGCTATTATGCCCAGAGCACAAATATATGACTCCGGATTCTTAAATACTTCCAAAAATCCAAAAATTTTAAATCCCTTAATTTCAAAATTTTTAAGTTTATCAACAAACGTAAAAACAAGAAATATAAAGTAAAGAAATACACCCCATAGCGCAAGAGGTATACCAAAAAATTGAGAATGTGTAGTCTTTGCAACTCCATCACAATCAATCAGCTCGTTTATTGAACAAAAACTGGATAAAGCATAGGGATTAAAATTTGCATCCCAATATATAAAAGCAAGTTTGACCGATGTAATAAAACCTGTTAAAGCAAGAATTGTTAGCGCTATTCTTTTTGCCGTCTTCATTTTTATACCTCGTTTTTATCAAATTTTAGAATAATAGCTGACGCCATTGCAACCATTGTCCAGAACAAGAATTGCACCTGCGGTCTGAAATATATTGTATCAAATAAACCGTGTGTCATCACACCTATAATTATTAATATTGCAGAACAAACTATTGCCTTATCGGCTAATTCATTTGTATTGCCCTGAACTTTTATAAATTTAATTGCATCAAATAAAAACAGACCAATAAAAGATAAGAATGCAATAAGTCCGAATATTCCGCTTTCTACAGCAATCTCAAGAGGAACAGAGTATGTACTCAGCGCATCAAATCCGGTAATCATATACAAACCGTATATTTCTCTGAATGTTTGATTACCGGCGCCTATTCCTAAAATCCAGTTATCACAAAACATCTGCCATGAGGAATTATAAACATTCATCCTGAATGAGGTAGACGAATCACCCCTTAGCAAAAATATAGAAAGAAGTCTTTTTGTAATCGGAGGAACTGCTATTAGCACAAGAGTAAAAAATGCTATTATCGAAGCGACAATCTTGTGCCAGAGAGATTTTATTTTTTCAGCAAATGAACCTGTATTAAGTATAATCGTTACCAGTCCCATTGCAGCAATAACTAATGCTCCCAGTCCTAAATATGCACCCCGTGAACCGGTAAAAAATATAGCAAGAGCACAAATTACAAATGCAAAAATACCGGACAATGTTCGTTTCCAATTTTTTCTTATAAGAGATACGGCAACAAATCCTGCAACATAACTAATGCCGGCAACGAGATAGCCGCCTAAAAGATTAGGATTATATGGTTTTAAAGTACCATAAGCTCTGGCTATAGCGTCTTCAGGATTAATATAGTTTGTATCCTGCCACGTAGAAATTTGTTCTACTCCGGTAAAATTCTGATATATTGCAATTATGCTCTCAATGCAGCACAAACCTGAAATCAGTATAAAAAACCATCTTATTTTGTTTTTATTTGTTTGAAAATAATTTGCAGCGCTAAAATAGTAAAGAATATATATTACGGTTTTCAAGAAACCGTGTATACTCTGTCTTGGAAGTTCAGAATTTACTGTGCTGATAAAACAGATAATAAAATATATTATTATTGCCGCATCAAATTTTGTCAGTATAATTTTGGAATTTTTCTTTGTACACAGCTTAACAAATGTTAGACATATTACAACCAATGCAATAACGCCAAGCTTTTCACTTTCCATAAAAGATGATGCAAAAAGCGTTAAAGTCATAAAAAACAGAATTATTTCGTCTATTTTTGAAAGTATAAAACTCCGGTTTGTTACATTAATTTCCAACTTGTTCTGCAAAAAAGCAAAACACTGATTTTTTAAGTCCAGTAATCTTGATTCTATCATAGTTATTCAGCGTTTATTTGTTTTCTTCTTTAACTTGCTTGTTCTTATTATCACTTTCAGCTGTTTTATCCTGTGTTGAAACATTATTTTGTGAATTTTTCAGCTGTTTTATTTGTTCATTTATTAAAAATACGTCTTTATCAGTAAGTTCCTGAACATTTGATATTGTACCTCCTGTTCGATAGTTATAACCTTCAAGTACAATAGGCATACCTATTTTTATTTTATTGCCGCCTGCAACAGGTCCGTCAGCAGTAATTTTTGCCTCATCCATAAGTGTTATAACAAAATCGTATTGATAGGGTTGTGAAAAATCATCCACTACGATAAAAGGCTGTTGAGGATTGTTTACGGGAAGCACAATTTTACGGGGCTGATAAGCAACATCAACTATCTGCAGTTTTGTATAAGGTACGTTTCTGATAGTGATAAAAGATTCATCGCCTATTTTAAATGGTATTTGTGAATCAGTTATAGAAACACCTTTTAGCATAACCTGAAATGCAATTTTTTTCGTAGCTTCAACAGGCGAGTTTGAAAATTTGTTTTTACCTGTATAAACAAGCACGCCTATCAAAATAACAGCAATAACTGCCGCAATAATTATGTAATCAAAAGGTTTTAGCTGTTTCATTTTTTAACTCCTCTGTAATTAATTTTTTATGTTATTTCATTTAGCGTTAAATCACTAAAAAGTTTAATTTACACTTTAATTGTATAATTTTGCATATTCATTTTTTCTAAGCTTTGTTTTATTTCTTCTATAGTTGTTGTTGCACAGCCAAAAGAACGTATAACAATACTTGCAGCTATATTTCCAATGATAGCTGCATATTTTGGCGGAGCTCCTGCTGCCAGAGCAAGAGTAAATGAAGCAACAACTGTATCACCGGCACCTGTAACATCAAAAACATTAGTTTTATTGAAAACAGGAACATCAGTGTGTTCTTTCTTTCCCCGTTCAAATACAGCCATACCGTCTCCGCCTCGTGTCAGAAGCAATACTTTTGCCTGTGTAATATCTAAAATATCTGCACCTGCATTATTAAGAGTTTTGTCATCTCTTATAAAATATCCGACAGCTCTTTCACTATCCGGCTGGTTGGGAGTCAGTGCATATACCCCGTTATATCTTTTCATATCTTTTTGTACGTCAGCAACTATAATTTTATTGTGTTTATTAGCAGAATTTATTGCTGCCTTTATTATTCTATCAGTAAGCATTCCTATATTATAATCGGATAAAATAACAGCATCATGCAGAGGTACAGCTTTTTCTATATTTTCAATTATCTTGTCTTCGATTTCTTTTTTTACAGGCGTTGTATCCACTCTGTCAATTCTGACTATCTGTTGCGACACAGAATGAAAACTTGCACCGGAAATTCTTGATTTTACTGTTGTTGTACGTGAATCATCCTGAACCATAAAGTCTGTGTTGATACCGGATTTTTTAAAAGCGTCCAAAAGCATTGGACCGTAGTAGTCATCACCATACAGACCAATTGCGGAGACTTTGCCTCCGTTAATTGTTGCAAGATTATGAGCGGCATTTGCAGCCTGACCGAGTATTATATTGGTATTTGCATGTCTTAAAATCAATACAGGCGCTTCTCTGGAAATTCTTTCCGTATCACCGTACACCATTTCATCAATACCCATATCACCTATAATAAGGACATTCGGTGTATTGAGTTTGTCTATATAGTTTAGTAATTCTGCTTTATTAAAATCAAAATTATTCATTATGTTATTTGTCTCTCTATCTATCCCGAAAAATTAAATATCATTTAATTGCGGGGCATATTTTTAAAATTAATGTAGTATAATGTTTTTAGTTTAGCACAAAAAATTATTGCAACCATATAAAAAGAAGATATCTAAAAATGAGGGAACATGACAGCGACACCCGGAGATAATAATGAAGATTTTCACAATCTCGATTTTGATGAAAAGTTAGAAATAGAAAAACTGCAGGCAACAATCCGCAGTATGAGTAACTTTTCCGATGATTCAGAAGGGTTCTTGTCACAGAGTCCAAAAGCGCTTATGGAAGGCGGACTCGGGATGGAACAAGAACAGGGAGCTGATTTTGATCCTTATGCGGAAATAGAAAAACCTGTAGTCCGAAACAAAGGACCCAGAGCAAAAAAATTTGTTGTTATGGTTAATGCTGAAAATGTAGAATTTTTTGATAAAATTCCGATGGAAGAAAGAACCCATCTGTTTAACACACTTTTATCAAATTACAAAAAGAGTCTGGAGACAGAAAAGCAGAAAAAACATTTAATCAAATTTTCGAAACACATGTTTGTCGGAATAATGACAGTTTTGATATCTTTGCCTATAATGTTTGTTGTTGTTAATAAATCAATAGAGTTAACAATCCAAAATTATAAAGATGTTCAAAACAGTTTTGAAAAGCTTTATGAAAGCAGAAATCAAGGAAGATTTAATAATATACACAGGACAATATACTAGATTTTAAAAGGTTTTTAATGATTAAGGATAGCGAATTTCAGAGTATAAATTTTGACAATAAACTGTATTTTGTAGGAATGTCACTGGGTTCTTGTTCTACAAACGAAACCGGCGTAGCGATTATTGACAAAAATTTAAATATTTTAACGCTGGATAAATTGTTTTCTATGGAAGATATCAGATTCTTTTTTAAGAGAATGGTGGGAAAACAAAATTCCATAATCAATATAGCTCTTCCTGAAAATCCGCAGATGTTGAATGCAAAATGGAAACTGTTATCAAGGGAATATCAATTAATACAGAGTTGTGACCTAATTAATCGTGATAGTGATTGGATACAAAGATATTCACACAGAGGCTGTGATCTTTTTAAAGAATTAAAAGAACATGGAATTGATATATTCAGATATGACATACATGAATTAAAAGCTTCTTTTGGATTATCCGGTGTCTACAAAGACCGCTCTCCGGTTGATTGCAAAGCCTTGCAAAGCGCATTAAAGTATCGTTTTAAATTCAAAGAATTGCCTTCCAACATGCTCCCTGTTTCACAATTGGAAGCTATTTTAGGAGCTTATCTTGGCATAATTATGGCAACAAATAAGACAGAATATAATGCAAAAATAAAGGCTACATATAATGATATAAGTATGATAGGACTGGATATTTAATTTTTTATTAAAAAAGTATTTGAAATTTATTTTGTCTGTGTTAATATAATTCTTGTCGCAAAAGACAAAACGTGAAGACTATTTGACATTGTATTTGTGAAAAATATAAGTTGTAAAAGTTTTCTATTTGATTATAGTAACACTTGTGTTTCTTATATCCGTAAAGCGCAAGCTTTACAACTTGAAATTAAGCACCTGTTGCAGGTGTGGATATAACCAAAAACTCGTGGGGGTTTAGCTCACGCCCGTAAAGCGCAAGCTTTACAACTTGAAATTAAGCACCTGTCGCAGGTGCGGATATAACCAAAAACTCGTGGGGGTTTAGCTCACGCCCGTAAAGCGCAAGCTTTACAACTTGAAATTAAGCACCTGTCGCAGGTGCGGATATAACCAAAAACTCGTGGGGGTTTAGCTCAGCTGGTAGAGCACCTGCTTTGCACGCAGGGGGTCAGGAGTTCGAATCTCCTAACCTCCACCATTCAAATCAAATTCGAACACCGTTGAATCACTAATATTTACGGTGTTTTTTCGCTTTTCTCCGCTGTAATTGTATGCAATAATTATTTTGTCATCATAGACTTTTATTTCATGAACAAAAGTATTTATGAATATTTTTTCTTTTTATTAGAAATATCTTTTTATTGTTATTATTTAGATATTTATCAGATTATTTGCTATTTATTTTTAACTATAATTTACTAATTTTTATGCATTTTTGCAATTTATTTTATAATTTCTTATTTTAAACCAGATAATCAAAGATAAATAACAAATAAATACTCCGCCCAAACCAAATAGAGAATGCACAATAAAAACAAATGGCAAATCTTTGATACTGTATAAAAATGTTTCAGCAGAAAATAGCAAAATTATTATAATATCGGTTATACAAGCAAAAAACAAAACTTTATTTCTAAAGTTTTGGTTGTGAGCTATCTTTTCAAAGAAATTATGAATATACAAATTATTTTTGTTTAATATATAAATCAAAGGAAAAATACACAATTTAAAAATAAAAAATACAAGCAAAATACAGAGCAGAAAAACAATAAAAAAATTATCTCCCCAAACAATTTTTCCATTAGAGTATTTTTCAAAAGATATAAACAAAACAATTAAATAAAATAACAATATAGAAGAAGCTGGTGTTAATAATAAATTCAGAAATAAAAATAAAATACAACCCAATTTTTTCATAAATAAATAATATCAAACAGGGATATAAAATACCATATATCCCTGCTTATATTTTTAGTAATTAATCCATTCATTCTTTGGTATTTTTAAAACAGCTATATTGTAATAAGGCTCGAGTTTCCCTATATCTTGGTATACTCCACCCTTTTTTACGAGAGGGTCATTCTCGAATTTGTTAAAGTCATATGTATCTATAACTAAAGCATATAAATTGTCATTGGAGTCAAGTTTAATGTTAATGATGTCTGCGTAGTGATATGCACTTCTTAAATTTCCCTGTTCAAATGATAAACTTGTATCTTCAATTTTTCTGTTATTCAAAAGATCTTCTTTTCTATTAGAAATTAAAGTTCTAAAACTGTTTTCTCTTGTAATAGCTTTAGATACAGAACTTTGTTCATTGTATAAAACGCCTTTTGTTTCACTTGTTCCTATTTGTTTTAGTAATTTATCTCTGACAAATAATTCTAAATTGCGGTTATTTAAATCAGAAACTTTTTCATATATTCTGCCGTTTTTATTAATATATTCTTTTGCAGCTGTACTTGAAAATTTACTTGCAGCAATTTCATAGAAAGCAGCACCATCTTTTTGATTTTTGTATTTACCATAGACTTGAACAGCCTTATCAAATATAGGTTTTGGAGTATATTTGATAGCAATTGTTTCTATCTTTTTATATATTGTACTAATATCTTTTCTTATATTGTCAATCTGTAGTTCTATCCTCTGTATAACAGAAGCACTAATCGTATCAATATTTAACGCTTCTATCTTGTCTATCAGCCTGTAAACATCATACTCTGTCCTTGCAAGTTTGTTCTCTAATGTGTTCAGTTCCTTGTCTTTATTCTCTTTCATCAGTCTTTCTATGCTTTTTTATTTTAAACCAGATAATCAAAGACAAATAACAAATAAATACTCCGCCAAATGACAAAATATAAAAAAATAGTATATAAAAATTAAATTTTTGCCACATATATATGAAAATAAAGTCAATTAACAAAGCCAATGAAAGTATTGAGATAATATATTTTTTATTGAAAAATTTCTCTAAGTTTTTCTTTTTTGTAATAGATAAGTATAAAAACGGAAATAAAAAGAGCTTTCCTATTGCCAAAATTTCCATAAAAATAAAAAAAACAATTAATAATATATTAGAAACAGGCTGAGATGGCGATATCAACAAAAATAAAATTGCTAAATTTCCGATTATCCAAATTATATTACTGCTTAATATTATATTCAAAATAATAAATGAAAAAATTAATAAGGAATGTTTTATAAAATTCATAATAACAAAGAAGAGTCTTTTTTTATACTCTTCTTTGTTTTGCAAAATTATTTGTTCTTAATAAAGTAAGTAGGGTGGGCAAAACGTAGTGTGCCCACATGCTATTATCATGATTTATTTATCAAATTTCTTATTTTAAACCAGATAATCAGAGATAAATAACAGATAAAAACTCCACCAAAACAAAACAAGTTTACAAAAGACATATAATTCAAACAAGTTATATGAATGTAACTATATGCTATGCTAAAATCAAGAATAATTGCGAATATAAGAATTTCAACAGCTAAGTGTTTATCCATCCTGATTTTTTCTAAATAATCAAATATAAAATTGCTTTTAGAAAGTTTTTTATATAAATAAGGAAATATACATATTTTACTTATTAAAGTAAGTAACATATTAATAATCCACAAACATACAAGAATATAAAAACCCACACCTTGACTTATCGGAATAGAAGATAAATCAGCAAATCCTATTATCAATAGTATGGTAAATATTATAGAAGGTAAAATATTACTGCTAATAAGCAGATTAATTAATAAAATAAATACAACTTTGCAATTCATAAAGAAAATATATCAGACAAGGTTATTTAAAACAACCTTGCCTGATAAAGCAGCTATTCTTTAAAATACGTTGAAACAGGTTCAGCTATTTCTACAAGTACGTAATAATTTTCTATTGCTCCGGCTTCTTGTAAGTCTCTGGGATATTTTACCCACCATTGATTCGGATTGTAATCAACTGTATCCAATACCGTTGCATATAGAATCCCATTTTTAACATGAACATTTAATATATCACAGCCGTTAATTGATAAAAAATTATTCCAATTCCCACCTAAAAAAGCTGAAATTTTTGGTATTGTTTCCCCATTTTGTAATCTTTCTTTGTTCGCATTAATTATACTTTTAAATTTCAAAGAATTACTAAGAGATTTAGACAGAGAACTATTAGAATACAAATGTATGCCTCGGGATTCTTGTTTTTGAATTTGAGAATGTAGCTTATTTTTTACACTTTTTCGCAAATTTTCATTTTTCAAATCCGAAACTTTGTTAACCATTTTCCCGTTTTTATTAATATATTCTAATCCTCTCTTGAATTTACTCGATGCTAAAACCCAAAGTGCAGCAGCATCTTTTGCTGAAAAAGAACCTGCAGCAACTAGCCCATCAACTACGATTTTTTCTGCTTTGAGTTTTTTACTTAATCCTTTATACTCATTTAAATACTCACTGATTGATTTTTTAATTTGCTCTACTTCTCTTTCAATCTTCTGTATCACAAACTTGTCAATCGTATCTCTTGTCAGTGCTTCAATCTTGTCTATCAGCCTGTAAACATCATACTCGGTTCTTGCAAGTTTGTTCTCTAATGTGTTCAGTTCAGTATCTTTGTTCTCTTTCATCAGTCTTTCTATCTGATCTCTCAGCACACTTGTGTCTCCAAGAAGTTCATTTGCTTGAAGTTTCAGCTGCTCTATCTCTTCTTTGTACTCGTTGATTTCCGCTTCTATTTCATCTACTACACTGATTTCTTCAACTTTACAACGGCAGCGGAATCAGGCGGGGCTGACTGAAAGGAACGCCCCATGTGAGCGGAAACGTTGAGTTTTCGCGAACGCCTGTATTCCAAGAGAGTTAGGGTGTGGTCTTGCCGGCACTTCATCTTCATCAAATTCTTTTCCGTCTAATGCTGCACACTTTTCACACGTGTTTTCGCCAAATTCTGTTATCCATTTATATTTTCTTTTTACGGCATAGCTTACGTGTCCTTTTAATGTAAAATTCCCCATTATCTTATACCTCCCAAGTTATTCTGTATTTGATTAAGTAGAGCATTGGTATTTATCTTCTTGTCGCTTGATGTATCAATCAAAGTATTGCTCAATGCACCTTTTCGTATAGCATTTTTGATAAGTGAAATATCGTAATGTTTAAAGATTTCATAGATGGCTTTAAATGTTTTTTCTCCAAAGTTTCCATCCTCTTTCAACGGTTCCAATAAATCTTTGTGCAAGAAATTTAATCCGGTTTGAAAGTCTTTTACAGCCTGTTCTTTTCCGACAGAAAGAACATGATTTCTGATAAAGCTCGCTATTTCCGTATAATTTTCGTCTAAATTATTTTGTTCATCAGCTACCGGATTTAAAATACTCAGTCTTTCTGTTCTCATTGAATGTAGCCGGTTTCTCAATTGTTCTTCAAATTTTTGTGTCGGGGTTTTGCTCAAAGCCTGTTCATCCGGAAACAACAGCTTTGATACTGTTTTAAAATCTTTTTCCATAAAGTATCTCCTACGGGTTTTGAAGTATATATTTAACTTTTTCATTGTAGCAAAATATTTGTACCCGAATGGATAATAATTTTTGTTAAAAAACTATTGACAAAAATTTAATTAGAAATTGCAAAATTGCACAATAAGAGTTTGCCAATAAAAACTGAGGTCATATCTAATAAAAAAACGAAAACTCATCGTTTCCGTTTTTTTATTTTTAAAAATTATAAATAGCATAGACTGGGTTCGACTGAGCGGGCAAAGCCTGCGTATTCAGATTTTTAGCGATAGGGAGGTCACTGGTTTTTACGCATGAAAAAATAGCATAGACTGGGTTCGAACCAGTGACCTCCCGGGTATGAGCCGTGTTCACAGGGTACTGTGGAATGAAATATCAACACTTTCAGCCCTGTTGAATTAAATACTAACACCATGAATTAACATATTAAATGGACACAATATGGACATGAAATTATCTACTATTATAGATATGCTTATACTTTGTCATTTCGTCAACATTAGCATATTTAGATAGTTTATTGTAGGTTTCATTCATTAGTTCTGGTGCCATTGTATAATTATTGATTTCTGATAACTTATATTTAATCTCTCTTGCTAGATTACTGTAATAAGTTACTATGACATTACTCTTTACTGTAACATCTTTAAGAGTGCAATTATCAGAAAATGCTATTACAGAATATACAGGAATAGTGTTGTTAATATGCTTTCTAATGGCTCTAATATGCGTTGCATTCTGCATTATTGGGTTATAAAATTTCTCTTTATGGCTTCTCCCTCGACCTACTGGCAAAGTTTGAGTCCAATATTTGTTATTTTCATTACCGAATATCCAACCGCTGTAATTCTTACTTTCTATTACAAATAGACCTTTGGGGTGGAATAATATAACGTCTATTTCAGAAGTTTTGCCATTATCTCTGGGGACATATAAGTTAAACAAGAACTTACAACCCATTGACTCAAAGGATTGTAAATACTGATATAACCTATATTCTCCATATTTACCGCTATCACCAAATACAGACCAGTATGAATTTTGTGTATTTCTGTAATAATTACTATTCTTGTATTCGTTATAACGCAATATAAATCTAATTATAGGTATTGCTATAATAAAGGTTATTATTAGGCTTATTAATATTGTATCTTCCATAATTATTTTATTATTACCGCAGGAACAGTTTTCATGCCTAATTCCCTAGACTGATATTGGTATGTCCCAACTTGTTTAGCACACATTCCTTTTGGTATGTTAATCTTTTGGTCATCATAATAACTTGCCTTTTCATCTCCCAATAATAAAACAAGTATCTCATTAGGGTCATATATTGCATTAGGCTGAGTCTTTGCATGTGCAAGTGCCATATTAGGTTCAAGAGTTTGCATTATCTGTATTTGTTTAGCACCAGTACACTTGCCTTCTTCCTCAAATATTGTTAATCCAGGATAGCCACTATTACTTGATGAGTTAACTGCTATTCCAAACAACACCATTAGTACAAACATTGTAATCATACCTGCTACAAAAATGAAAATGTTTTTCATTCTTCACCTCTTATTTTTTGCTTCAGTTTTTTTCTTTCCTGTTTCAGTAATTTCTTTTGTATTTTTTCATTTTGCCACGGGTCATTATTGGGATTTACCCAACTTCGACTCGTAAAATAAAAGTTAGGGCAACTATTGCCTTCATATTGCCAAGAACTTACTTTGTTCTGCCCATTTATCTCTAAAATTCTTGTGCAGTAGCTTTGAGTTACAGTACCAGTATAAGCAGAAGTTTGCATATAAATAGGACTTTGATTTTGATACCAATATAGTAACTTATGTCCTGCAATATTTTTTTCATCACTAGGATATCCCCAATATTTAAACACAATATCGATATCTTCACCTTGCCAACTGTTCATTACACGACTCATGGTAGTTTCCGCATTTACACAATTTTGACAGATAAAAAGTATACACAAACTAACAAATATCTTCTTCATACAAATACCTCTTTCTTAATAATATCATAAATAATTGTTTTTGCTTATATAGTAAGGCATAATGCTGTTATTGCTCTTTAGCCTCTCTATATTACTTTATTGTATATAATTTAGATAATTCTTGTTGTTCGTAAAACGTTCGTTTTTTGAACGCAAAAAAACTGTGTCTAAATACGTTCGTAAAAGTTCGCAGCATATCTTTACAAACGTTCGTTAATGTATTGACATTTTACGAACGTTATGCAATAATAAGAATGTAAGGAACGAACAACGAAAGGCGGACATAATGAGAAATCAAGAAATCAGAAAAACAGTTGCAGAATTACAAAACTTATATGCAGACATGGAAACTTTAAAGTCAATTATAGCAGAAAAAGAAGGCTTAATTAAAGACGAAATGGACGCAAGAGAAATCGAAACATTGGATTTAGGTAATGTAATTATTAGATTTACTTCTGTATTATCTAACAGATTTGACACAACAGCGTTCAAAAAAGATTTTGCCGACATTTATGCTTTGTTCACAAAGCAAGTTGCAAGTCGCAGATTTTCAATAGCTTAAATTAAAGGGGGCTTATGCCCCCATATATAAAAGGAATTTAAAATGGTTAATTTTGATGATATATTAGAAAAAATGCAGAACTGCTTAGGATTAGCGAATGCCCTCAATAAAGTTGCTTGGAATATTGATTTCGTACCTGCTGAATATAAAAACGACTTCAATAGTGTTTTAACTTTAACTGAATATTTGGAAATAGGTTTAATTGAAGTTTATAATTTGATTAAAGATGAGGTTTAATATGGCAGAAAATAGAATTTATGCGTATTGCAGAGTTAGTAAGAATGACGGTTCTATGACAATAGACAATCAAGTCCACACAATAGAAGAATTCGCAAAAGAGAAAAAAATACATATATCAGCCTTTTACAAGGATGAATGTAAAGGCGATACACCAGTCCGTCAACGTTCGCAGTTGCCAGTTATGTTGGATAATTTGCGGTCCGGGGATACGGTCATCGTTGTGGAATGTTCACGCTTACACCGCTCTTGTAGCGGGCTTGAAGGCATTTATCGTGAAATAGTGGAAAATAAAGGTTGTGAATTTATCACTCTTGATGAAAAAGAAAAGATACTATGCACCAATGGTGCAAATGATGACCTTATGCAGATGTCTATGAAAAAAATTATTCTAACTGTATTAGGAACTGTCGCCGAAATGGAGAAAAAGAATATCGGAGCTAGGACAAAGAGGGCTTTGGCGGAGCGGAAGGCAAAGGGAGTAAAATTGGGACGTCCAGCGGTCGAGTTACCGCCGAAATTTAAAGAACTTTATAAACAGGCATGCCGGGGGGATATTACTCATGTGCAAGTCATGCAAGAATTGGGATTAAAAAAAACAAGTTATTATAAACTGGCGAAAAGCCTTAAACCGTAAAAGTTTGTAGAGTGTTGAAAAAATTTGTCAGGCTTCTATCAAAATAAAAATCGAGGGGGTATATAAAAGCTCTATGGGGGGGAACCCCTTGTGTAGCTTGGCTAGTGAATGTAGAACTTGTTTTGGTGTTACATACTTGTAAAACTCTTACACACCCACCATGCCTGTGTTTCAAACGTTTTAGAGGTGTAAGAGTCTTTTATTATAGGAGTTTGTAAGCTGTATATACGCCAGCCAAGTTATTTATTTAGGCTCGGTAATAGCTTTTTTGCAATGTATGACTGATATTTACTATCGGTCTTTTGTAATAATGCTCTTGCCTTTTCCATTGGTGATAAAGGTTTCGGAACTTCGGCGGTCTTTATAATATCATTGTTTTGTTGGTTTTCTTTTTGTGTATTGTTGAAGCATTCTTGTAATACTTCCAGTGCTATTTGTTCAACTAATTGTTTATAATTCATTTTTGTATATTCTCCTTTATTTTAAAATTTAATTTAAGGTTGTAGAAAGCCCAAGAAGGGGCATAAAAATATGATTAGGTAATATTTATACCCCTCGTTTCGGAACTTTTGCTATTCAAGGTCATAGTCAAGAGTATATGCGTGTCTAAGTGTTGGAGAGTTTAATATTTGTATCCACTTCTTTTTACATTTTTCCAATAGTCTTAAAAATGAGGCACGATTCAAGTATTTACCTTTTCTTTCCTTCTCTAAAAACTTCTGAAATTTTACATCTTCAATGAAGTTATAAGTTTCAACACAGTATCTTTCCATTTTATTTTTTCTCCTTCCCATTTTTGGGATTATGTAATACAAAAAATTCGTGTAATTTACATCTGTTTTGCAATAGGTACTTAACATCTTGGCTTGTTATATCTGTTGCATTCGCTGGCATGCATAATAAGCCATATTGCACGCCATAAGCCCGTAATAGGTTCAATAGCTTTGCAATCTCGCTTAAGCGGTGTTCATTTAATAGGCGTTCTACGCCTAGTTGTGTAAGTAAAGTGTCTAATGCTATTGTTATTTGTACAAAATTTGAAGGACAATTAACAATCCAATATAAGTAATTAATGAATGTTGCAATAATCGGAGCTTGCTTAGTTGGCGGTAATTGGCAATAATAGCCCATGTTCCGCCGTATGCGCTGCTTGATATGCTTTGTAATTAACGCTGATTCAAAAGTTAGCTTATCATCTATAATTTTGAATTTATCAATAATAGCGTGGTATTGAAGCTCTTTAAATGTTTCATTAATAACAACATCTTTCCTTTTGTGTTTACCATGAAATGCAAGCCCCTTGCAAAATTGGGCATAATTAACAAGATACACATCGCAATATGTGTTATCAATAACAGCACTGCTGTGTGTCATAAACTGCAATAGGTGTTCAATTAGGATATGTGTATTAATTGATAATACGACTTTTCCGAGCTTTTGTGATAAGGCTAAAGGCATATTATAAATGGATTTGAACTTGTTGACTTGAAAAAAGTTATTTTTATTTTCTATAACCTTTTTTGCGGTTTCTTCAATTAAATCAAGGTTTTTCGGGGTTAATTGTGGTAATTTGGATAACTTATAATCTGCCCAGTCTGGGCATAACTTCGGCAATGTGTATTTATTGAATATAACACCTTGACAGGATGAAACACTTATTATTCCTTCGTTTTCAAGGTTTTCCAGCCTATTGAAAGTTGTCTCATCTGTTGATGCGAAATAATACACATACATGCCTGTAAGTGGCTCATAAGCCCACATTGTGGGTAAATTTAGCAGCTTGAAAAGCAGAGGATTGCACACCATGCAAGTGCAAGGTTGAGATGGATACATTAATCCCAAATATTGTTTGCCTTCAAGATAGTCCAAAACGCACGCTGTACTTGCGTTTTTAAAAACATTAGTGAAGGTTTCGTCGTCCAATACGACATCATAAACAAAACCGGGCTTCCTACCCTGATTGAGTTTTTTCTCTTGTTTCTGCCGATAATCGGCTGGATTAAATTGTTTTTTAACCATTGTATCATTCCTCATTTTAATTACGAACAAAATAAAATGTAATAATTCGGTATTGCGGAAGAAAATTAAAAAGGTAATTATTAAGTTAATTACCTTTTATTGTTCGTTTATTGGAATGACCAAAAGGTCTTAAATGCTTGGGAAAGCTGGGATACCCAGCTTTTGTTTTAGTCGTCATTATAAAATATAATATTTAATATTTAGAATTAAATTGAAACATCCAAAGGGAGTATCCATAATACTTGGGAAAGCGGGTTTATCCAGCTTTTGTTTTAGTCGTCTAATGAAAAATGAATATAAATAATCAATAAATAATCAATAGGTAAACAATAGATAGGAGCTTTTATATTAGCCTCAAATACAGTCAATATAAGACTTTAGGGCTTTTAAAATTGCAGAATGGTAACAAAACAATTGCAGGATAGTAACAATTTGATTGCAGAGTGGTAACTAATTAATTGCAGGAAGGTAACAGTATAATTGCATTATGGTAACGTGTTTATGCTCAAAAATTGCAGAATGGTTACCAAAACACCTGAATTATTGTAGTAATGCAGCCCAATTACCCCTGCATTAAATCATTAACATCAATATTATGTTCTCTAACATAATCAATAAAGCGTGCTTCTTTCTCGGTCAAGCGTTTTGTGAAGTCTAGGACTTGACCTGTTACACGTTTCCTGCCACTATTAGCACGAACACCGCCCCACTTAGCAACTGTCTTTTCAACTTCGGCATTTATCTTATCTTGACGTTCTTTAGGTAGTGCTTTGATTAAATCATCATTAGTTATAATTTTAGGTTTAGTCATCTGTAAGACTCCTTTTATATCTTTCAATGTTTCTGACAGCTTGCTTCATATATCGCTTTGGGGCTTCCTGTGTCTTCTTCAATGTGATAAATCCGACTATTATAATCCGTCTGCGGTCATTATCATATTGAAAGTATGCACGCACACCTCTGGGTTTGATTTCATACAAGTCATAATCTAACTTATTGATATTCTTGTACTGTGTTCCCAGTATTTCAAAGGATTTAATCGCACTTAAGATTTTATCTTGACTGCCTGAGTCTAATTCTGCGTATTGTTCCAATGCTTCTGGTGTGTATTCTGCGGTATATTGTTTATCTGTCATTGTACCTACCTATAGTATAACATGGTTTCGTTGCGTTTTCAAGATGTATATTAAGAATTATATACGTTTATTCTTTGTTCTGTTCTTTATAAATTCAATGGTCTGCATTATAAACGCAATAGACTCACGGTCATGTATTCCTAATTCTTTTAAGTTGTTTATTAATTCTGCTTGTACATTTCTTTCCGTATCGCATAGTTTGTAATCTAATACTAAACCTAATACAAATTCCTTTGACATTCCTAATGCACGTGTCAATGCAATGAAATTAACCAATGACGGAACTTTCTTCTCTTTCTTTGTCGTACTCTCTAACTCAGATATTACACCAACGCTAACACCTGTTATCTTTGATAGTTCAGCAACAGTCCAACCATTCTTATTCCTTGCACCTTTAATCATTGTTAGAGCTTCTAAAGTAGAAGATTTAATGTCATCTATATCAATAATAGGGTTCTTATTTTCAGTTTTATCCATAATTACACCTCATTATAGAGATTACCATAAAGCATAATTACTTGCAATAATTATGAAGATTTAATTCATAAAAGCAAATAAAAAATTATTATAATTCATTATTGTGAATAAATATTTCGCAAATGTGTTGACAAGGAAAAACACATGTGTTATAGTTATAATAGCGAATATTTAATTCATTATAGTAGTAATTAACTGAAAGGAAAATTCTTATGAACACAGCAACATTTAATTCATTCGGCATAATTAGTATCAAAGATTTTGCTAAACAACTGGGTAAACCAGAAAGCACAATCAGAACATGGAAACTTAGGGGAGATATTCCCGCAACCTGTTTTATAACTATTGGTTCTACTGTGTTTGTTAAAGTTAATCAATTCATAGAGTGCATGGGTTTAACTGCATAAGGTAGGTACAGCAATGACAGTTGAAAGACATGAAAATGGTAAATGGTATTGCAGGTTTCAAAGTGGTGTTGGGATACGACCACATAGATTATGTCGTGGTGCTACTACGAGAAAAGAAGCCGAAGCATTTGAAAATGCTCTAAAGTACAAGATAGAGCAACAAAAGAATGGTGTAATACCTAAAGACCAAAAGAATGTTTATTTTAACCGTCTTATTGAACTATATAAGAAACATGCTAAAACTAATCACAAGAAGTATAAGAACCAGATATATTATCTTCATGGCTTGGAAAAGTATTTTAATAATGGTAAACCTGTTAATACGATTAAACCAGAGGATATTCTAAAATATATTGAATACCTTAAAAATAGTGGGAAACGTGGAAAACGAAAGAACTCCAGTATAAACAGATTTCTTGAAATCTTAAGTAAGATGTTTAATTTGGCTATTGATAACGGTGAATTAACCGACAATCCACTTAGGAAAGTACCTAAATTAAAAGAAGATAATCATAAAATAAGGTTCTTAACCGACGAAGAAGAAAACAGATTATATGCAAGCATTGACCTTAAAGCACCGTATTTAAGACCAATAGTAACTACAGCCCTACAAACAGGAATGCGTAGGGGTGAAATCTTTGGCATGAAATGGGATAATATAGATTTAAACAATCGCAATATCTATGTATTAGACACTAAATCTGGTAAAAGTCGTGAAATTCCTATATCAGATAAATTGTATAAAATATTACAATCTATACCGAGAATATCTGAATATGTATTTATAAACCCTAAAACTAATCAACCGTATGTGGATATTAAGAAATCTTTTAATCTTGTAAGGGAATACGCAGAAATTAAAAACTTCTGTTTTCACGACCTTCGGCATACTTTCGCTACACGTATGGTAATGGCAGGGGTGGACTTATTTACCTTAATGGAAATACTAGGGCATACCAACGTAACAACTACTATGCGATATGCTCACGTAATTCCGGGTAGGAAAATGGAAGCAATTAATAAACTGGGAAATTATAACAAGTATTCCAATTAAGAAAGGAGAATAAAAATGGAAGAAATTAATTTGTATACATTAGACATGAATAAAAGATATGAATTTATGGCAACGGTAGGTAAACGTGTTATTGATGAAATACACCCTAAACATTGGGGAATTAGAATACCAGATTATTTGAACAAAGAACGCATTATATTGAATAATGTGAAAATATTTAATGGTAATGAATATGTTGACTTTGAACCAGAAATTAAAATGGAGTTAGGCAAGCAATTTAAAACTACCTGTGAGTATGACATTATTACATTTAACGCTCGTGTAGGTACTATTGATACTTATTGTGGGTGTTATGATGATGACAGCAGAAGCAATAGTTGTAATAGGGTTAGAAGATTAATAAGACCTACCAAATTAGAAATTGTATCAAAAGCACCAGGCTTAGATGTTGCATAAGTTTTATTCTGATGTAGTATTACTAGCCACTCTATTATAGGGTGGCTTTTCTTTATGTATACAATATTCATTCAATCCTTAGTATAATAACCTTTTGAAAATCTATATAAATCTACAACGAACACAACTCATTATAATAGTTTATAATTCATAAGAACAGTATTTAATTCAAATCAGAAAGTGGACACAATATGGACATAAAAATATAGCTGGGGGGAGACTCGAACTCCCAACCTTACGGGTATGAGCCGTACACTCTCACCAGTTGAGCTACCCAGCCATTTAATAAATTCTATTTAGTTGTCAATTCTGGCTTTAGGTCTCACGGGTATGAGCCGAGCGCTCTGACCAACTGAGCTACTATGCCATTTTTTTGTTTTGTATTCAATTTTCATGTTCGCTCAGTTGGTCGAAATCTAAAAGCGGCTCCGCTTTCAGCTCGCCTAGTGAGCTACTATGCCATTTTAAATAAATTTTTTATTAAATTAAATCAGACCAATCTGATTAACTTTAGTCATTATTATTAAATAAACAACGAAAAAATACAATATATTTTTTTATTCTTATTGTTAAGAAATATGTTTGATAATTAAATTAAGTAACAAAAATTTACTGAATATTAATTTATTCCTTAATTTTGTATACGTGTTTTTTTTATATTTAAAGACTTAATAAAAAATTGACTCTATATTTTCTGTTTAGCATATATTTACAAAGTTTTTACAAACTATATTAGAAATTTTTTGTAACTGTTATAACAGTACTAACGATTGTTACTAAGGAAAAGACTTCTGAAATTTGTCTGAGTGGGACCTCTTTTGTACCCCTGGACATCCTGATTCGTATGGTGCACCTGCGGTTTGTCTACGCCTCAAGCTTGGAGTGGTACACATTCTACCGAATTAATATGCTGGTGGTATCCAGAGAAAATCACAATTGTGAGAGGTAGCAAATGGTGCCGTCAGCTAAAAGCATAATATCAGGACTCGCTAAAGCTCAGTCAATGTTGCAGCAAGTCTGACCTTGATCAGTTGTTTTACGACTCTGCCGTATAAAATATGACTGAATGTCTATTTTATGAGAGGTAGTTCTCATGCACCGTCTTGGAAGCGTGGTTTTTCCTCATAATGGCACTGGGTTTGGCAATGCCTCTTACGGCGTGCCAGTCAGATACCGCTCTGTGTGCCGGACTTGTTCGCAATGAACGAACTTGATTAATGCACAGGTTTCAGCGGATTTGCGGACGGACGACACGACCCAAGGGAGATAGTCCGGTAAGCGAGGTACGAAGTGAGTCAAAGCGGAAGCAAAACGAACGACAGTACCGAGCGAAAAGCAAATCCAAGACAGCGGATTTGCGGACGGACGACACGACCCAAGAGAGATAGTCCGGTAAGCGAGGTACGAAGTGAGTCAAAGCGGAAGCAAAACGAACGACAGTACCGAGCGAAAAGCAAA
>CALVCQ010000010.1 GCA_944326115.1 Candidatus Gastranaerophilales bacterium
TTTTTACCCTGACAAACGCTTGGTATAGCAAGGCTTTATATCAAATTCCCTGCAACAAAAAAACAGGGAAGTAACAGCGAATTGAATGAAAAAGAAGCTCCTATTGGAGCTTCTTTTAAAACCGAGGAAACCTTTTACCTGGGTATTTAACTTGTCGCATAGCAAACTGACAAAAATCTCGTGCGCTCATATTTGAAAGGCCAATAGGTTCTTTGTACCTATTGATTGCTTTAGCAATATTTTCAAGTGTACAGCCATATTGATTAGATTTGACACAATCAATTAGTTGAGTCAGAGCATCTACTTGATCATCATGTTTTCCATTTGGAAAAGCATTTATTTCTGCTCTAAACTCATCCAGCCAGCTTGCTCCTTCTGCCAACAAGACATCCTTACTTTTTATATACAAGACTGCATTGTTAGCTCTTGTAGCTTTATTACCTTTTGGTTTGTATGGAATAAATGAGACAGGTAAGACTTTTTGCAAATACTGTATCAAAGAAATAGAGATAGAACTCTCCTCTATGATGAGATGATTGCAGTTCTCTGCTACATAAAGTTCTTCAATTTTACTTGCTAGTGCCTGTAAATCCAATTTAAACCGTTTTACGTCTGTTATGTATATCTTGTTGCCATATATTTTAGCTGTAATACACACAGAATAATCGTTGTTTTTACCATCTTTTAAGGCAATATCCCAGCTCTGAATTGTTTTAGCTTCAACTGGCACCTCTAATTCTGTAAATTGTTGAAACCAGTCATAGTTTATAACATTCCCTGCTAGTGGTATTGGATTTTGTTGGTACTGAGCAGAGAAATTATACTCATTCATTAACTTTCTCTGATTATTTAAAACATCGATAGGCTCAAGAGACGGATTTAAAGCCTCTCCTGCTTTACGTCCAACAATTTTACCGTTTGAGAGAGTGAACTCTTCATCATTCTCTGCAATAGCAGGAAGAGACAAAACCTTCCATCCGTCTTGTTTCAGCAAATGTCCTGTTAAGTCATCAATGTGAAGTCTCTGCATAATAACGATAATTACACCGTTCACTTTATCGTTTAATCGTGAAACCAATGTATTGTCATACCAGTTATTAACACGAGTTCTTATGGTATCTGATAGCGCATCATCGGCTTTGATTGGATCATCAATGATGATATAATTCCCACCAATACCTGTTAATGAGCCATCTATTGATGTTGCATACCTAAAACCATTTTCTGTTGTTTCAAATTCGTTTTCTGTATTTTTATTGCCAAGACGGGTTTTAAAGATTTTTTTATAAAAATCAGATTCCATAAGCTGTCTTGTTTTACGAGAAAGGTTATCTGCAAGAGCTTGTGAATAGCTTACACAAACTATTCTTGCGCTAGGATCATGCCCTAGAATGAACGCAGGTAAACAAATTGAAGCACAATGTGACTTTAAATTCCGAGGTGGGATATTTACTATTATACGATTTGAATCATCGTGCACACATTGTTTTATATGATTAAAACCACTGTACACACATTGTTGCAATGTGTCACAAATAAGCTCAAGGTGCCAATTCCCCTTAAAAGGCTGAGAATTATCCGTTTCATAAAATGATCTTTGCATAAATGCATAAAAATCATTTCTCAATAAGCTTTTCAATACTCTGTTATTGTTCATGACTTGCAATTGTTTTTATTCTTTTTAAATCATTTTGGAATTTTTCAATATTTCCATCAAAATTTATTTGTTGTACATTTGATATTGTGTTTTCCTGTTGTATTTGACGGGCAATAGCTTTTGCAGCTTTTTCGTTCTGTGCTGAATCGTCACCTTGTATAAGTAAGCCATTAGGAGTATTAGGGTATTGCTCCTCATTCGCAACACTTTCTCCATAAGGCTGGAAAAGTTCTTCAGATAGTTGTTCTATGTTCTCTTGCGACAAACCGCACGATAATAGTTCTGTATTTTTATCAATGTTGGCATATTTTTCTATGATTTTTTTTCTTTCTTTTTCTTTTTTTTCAATATCTTCTATTTTTTTTGATAATTCTTGTTTTTCTTTTTCTATTGCTCTTAATTTTTCTTCTCTTATAGCATTTTTTTGTTTTTCCTCTTCTTTAATATCATTAATACACTTGTTTACTTCATTAGCGTGTCTTTCTGGATTTTTTGTAAAGACATATTCAAAAAAACCATATCTGTCAACAAAGTATGAATAATCGACATGTCCGTATGATTTATATTTTAGCGCATCAACGTATTCTTGATCGGTATAATAGTGACCATTTATGGTTTTTCCTTTAAATGACAAAGAAGGTTGATATTGTCTTATTGTATTTTGTACTGAACAGATTTTCATTTTGTAGTTGAGCCTTTTTCTTTTATTTTATCTAATACAATTCCGGCAAGAGTACCAATTGTAGACCAAATTAAAATTCCGCTAATAGTTTTTTTCATAAATCTTTCATTCATTTTTGCTTTAAATTGCAAGTTTATATCCTCAAAAATATATTTATACTCAGCCAGAAACTGTTGCAGCTGTAGTTTTTTCTTTTTTATATTTATAATTTCTTTCTCAAGCTCAAATTTATTTGGGGATTTCGAAAGACTTTCTTGGTAGCTAAAAATATCTTCATCATAATATTTTATGCTCTCTTTAATTTGTTTTATATGCGTAATCGGATTTTTGCTAAATTTTGGTATGCATTGATGCTTATGAGCTTGATCAAACTCTGGTGTCATTATTGGTTTTAGTTTTTCTTTTACAAAAACAGCGTATTGCATTTTAATGTTTTTACTGACTTTTAAAGAAGGTTGAATAATACCTGCCGCAGTTCCCACAAGAGTTAGTGGCATAGTGTAATTTTTCTTCGAAGCAACAGTCAGTTGATAATTCGTTTTATCAACTGATGCCAAGTGTTTATAAAAGTCATTGAAAACAGGTGCGGACAAATTTATTCCTCTGTATTTTCTTATTGTTGTATTCTTCTTTTTCCTTATGATAGTCATCATAAGTGATATAGGTTATAAATTTAAGCTCTTTTTTATTTCTACGGTAGAGGCTTTCTCATTTAAAAAGCCTGAATATTTATTTTTGTTAGTGTTTTTTAAGTTTATTATTTTTTTTTTACTTTTTTAAGATTAAATTATTCTTTAATATATAAGAAATGATACAAGTGCATATTGCTTAAATTTGATTTTGATAATAAAGGGTTTATTGATGAAAGTATGAGGTATCAAAAATATTGCGAAATTCATTGTTTGAAATAAAGATAGCCGATACATTCATATAAAAGCTGAGTTAAGTAAGCATATATCAAGGCATTTAATCGTTAATAGAATAAATACACTAGAAATATGTTATGCGAACTTAGGCATTTTTTAAACACTTGCAAAAACTAAATTTCGAAGAGGACTCTTTTTATTAGCCAAAAGAGAATTTTGCTTTAATTAAAGAAAAATTCTCCAAAAACAGCAAAAAGCTATTCTCTACTTTTCCTCAAAACGCACAAACCGCGGGAATTTAGGTATAAAAAAAGAGACTCTAATCGGTCTCTTCCTTTAAAATTGGATAAAACGAGAGTCGAAATAATGTCCAAAAACTTCCCCATTTTATCATTCTGTGTGTTTACAGTATGTCTCTATATTTTAGTTACATCAAGAGCTCTTAAGGTATTCTTATCATTCTAACACACTTGATTTAATGTACTACAAAACTATTCTATGAAAAATTGTATTGGGTTGTAATATCTCCATTAGGTAATTGAAATACAATTTTTCCATTGATACTGTATACATTTGGTATACCTTTTTTACGATTATTTTCTTGAGCTTTTTTAATTGCTCTATTCCCTATTTTTAATAATTTTTCTGTCATTTTAGTCATAATGAAAATCCTTTACAAACTCAGTATACAAATTTTCATTTAATATTTCAATCTCTTCATTTTCAGATTGTGCTACTAGAATATATTCCGAAGAACCGTTATAAAATAAAAACCACTCATCTACTATATCTTTATATATATTCCAAAAATTTTTCTTGCTACGATAAAAACGTCGTTCGATATCTTCTTTTGGAATATCATGGCCACCATTTAGTACTCTTATCTTAATTCGATTTTCACACAATATAGGACTATCTAAATATGAATATATTAAAGTAATTTTATATTCCAAAGCTTTTGCTTTTTCTATAGTTTTAATATGATTTTTACCAGATAAAGTTGTTTCTATTGCAAATGATTTATGTTTATCTAATAATTTTGCCAATTTATCTAAAACAATTTTGCCTGCTCTAATTTTTACACTTTCTATATTTTCAGGACAAATTTCTTTAGCAATATCATCAGCATTTAAATATTCTAAATTTTCATATGGTAACAATTCGCTTGCTAAAGTACTTTTCCCGCTACCATTAGCACCTGCAATGATATATAAATTTTTATTTTTCATATGATTAGATTAGCACAAATATAAAATTATAAGCATATAAGAAATAAATATTTAAGAATATGTAAGTTCTTCATTAGTGTACATAAGTTTGTAATGTCTTTTTTTCGGGAAACAAAAAGTCAAACCAATACCCAATTGGGTTAAAATATAAAGCAGACTTGTTTAAAAAAAATCTTTTATTTAGAGAAAGAGAATTTAATGCAAATATAAGTAATTTTCACTAGAATTTAATCAACTATAATTTTCTAATTAAAAAAGAAGCATCTTAACCATTTATTTATTATGTATATTATTACTACAATTATATTGAAAATCAAAGGAATATCAATTACAGAAAGGAATTTGTATAGTATTGCCTGAATATACAATCCCGTTCAATACACATATTTATATTTTGTGCTTACAATAATTATAACAACATATTTAGGTGTTTTTTTGAAATTTCTCCACTCTAAAATTTTATTAATAAAAAATATGATTAGATAAATAAAATATTATTTAAATTTTAATTTATTAAATTAAAAAAATTAATAAAGAGCTATTATATTTATCTTTTGGTACTTTACTATTTTAAAATGGACTCTTTTTATTAGCCAAAAGAGAATTTTGCTTTAATTAAAGAAAAATTCTCCAAAAACAGCAAAAAGCTATTCTCTGCTTTTCCTCAATACGCGCAAACAGCGGGAATTTAGGCATAAAAAAAGAGACTCTAATCGGTCTCTTCCTTTAAAATTGGAGCGTACGAGACTCGAACTCGTGACCCCCACACTGCCAGTGTGATGCGCTACCAGCTGCGCTAACGCCCCATAATTGAGGCTTTTATAATAACTAAATATCGTTGATAAGTCAATATTTCTTGCTATTAATTCTTTTATCAAAAATTTTAAATATTGGTTCAAACAAAACTTTATTACCTTTACAGATAAAACTGTTTTCTTTTAAATACAGATAGCAACCATCTGTATCTTTGAGTTTTATTATTTTTTGTTTGTTTACTTTATCAAAAAGTAGATCAACATCCTGATATTCTAATCGGTATACATCAAAAAACTCTGTAGAACCATAATGAATAAGCTTATTATTCAGGCTAGTTTTCATTTCTCCTCATTTCCATAACACAAAAGTTCTTCTGTTAGTATAGATAAGTATAAAGAAATAACAATTCCCCAACCGGGCAATCTTTATATTTGTAAAACTTTTGAGTTTATATCTATTGACGAAGTTTCTTTATAAGGTAATATTTATATACATATAAATTGTTTAATATCCTTTTTGAAAGTGGTAGATACAGAGTTGAAAATTAAATATTGTGGGCGTGTGGTGGAATGGTAGACACGCTAGTCTTAGGAACTAGTGCGCAAGCGTGGGAGTTCGAGTCTCTTCACGCCCACCATTTATAAAAAAGAGCCGAAAAGGCTCTTTTTTAGTAGCTTTTTAAGTTTAAATCTGCATTGCATGTGCTTATAATAATATTGAAAATTTTTGACATAAGGCAGCAAAAATGAACACACAAAAATCCGGTGACACAATAATAGATTTTGAAAACATATATGTAAATTACGGCATGACGACTGTATTAAAGAACATAAATCTTAAAATAAAAAGCAATGAAAACTGGGCTATTTTAGGAGCGAACGGAAGCGGAAAGTCTACATTAATGAAACTTTTTTCGCATGATATTTATCCTAATACAAAATATCCTTTTAAAAAGGAAATCTTTGGCAAAGACAGATGGGATATTTTTGAACTGAAAAAATATCTGGGTATAATTACAAACGACTTACAAGAAAAATTTGAATACAATGCAAAATCACAAACAGCATTAGATGTAGTATTAAGCGGATATCATAGTTCTTTAGGTGTTTATAAGCATCATAATGTTAGCGAACATGAAATTCAAAATGCATTGCAGACAATGACCTTTCTTAATATTACTGATATAAAAGATAAAAAAGTTTGTGAAATGAGTACAGGACAATTACGGCGATGTATAATAGGCAGATCTCTTATCCACAAACCAAAGGCATTTATACTGGATGAACCAACAACTGGGCTGGATATCAAAGCACGAAAAAATGTTATTAATGTATTGCAAAAACTTTCGGAAAGATTACCGGTAATACTTGTTACGCACAATCTTGAGGAGATTTTTTCTCAAATAACTCATGCGGCTTTAATGTATAAAAATACAATATACAAACAGGGAAAAAAAGAAGATATAATCACCTCTGCCAATCTTTCTGAAATTTTTGAAACAGATATAAATATAGAATTACATAACGGCAGGTTTTATATTACTTATAAAAATTTGTAATTTCAAAAAATCAAACGCAACATCGGTGTCACAGCAACTTCTTGCTCAAAATGGCGTCATGGCGGCATAAAGTTGACTAAATGCCAAGTTTTATGAAAGGGTTTTGATTCAGTGCAAAATATATTCACAAATAGTGCGCAAATGACGCTCACCTGCACTCACCTTCGTTAAGTTTCACAGACAGGCTTACTACTGTTCAGTTCGTTGTTTGTGTAAAAATTCGTTTAAGTTATTTACCTCTCAAAAACAATTTACAGGATTGTTTTGTTCACAGCATCTTATCACGAATTTCTCTCTGACAATTTACACGGACATTTGATTAACAGTTTGCACTGCCTCTTGTTTATGCTAAAATTTTACTATAGATAGTATTAAATTAGGGGTGGAGAATTGAGCCAGCAAAATTTATTTGAAGACGGAAAAATAGTTCCTGTAAATATAAGAGATGAAATGAAACGTTCTTACATAGATTATGCGATGTCTGTTATTGTAGGACGTGCGCTTCCTGATGTAAGAGACGGACTGAAACCGGTTCACAGACGTATTTTGTTTGCAATGAACGAACTCGGTATGACTCCGGATAAACCCTTTAAGAAAAGTGCAAGAATCGTCGGTGAAGTTCTCGGTAAATATCACCCGCATGGTGATTCAGCCGTTTATGAGTCTTTAGTCCGTATGGCTCAGGATTTTTCTACCAGATATCAAACAATTGACGGGCATGGTAACTTCGGCTCTGTAGACGGTGACTCCGCCGCTGCTATGCGTTATACGGAAGCAAGAATGCACAAAATTACACAATCAATGCTTGCTGATATTGATTGCGAGACTGTTGATTTTACACCAAACTTTGACGGCTCACTGCAAGAACCGGCTGTTCTTCCTGTTAGGCTGCCAATGCTTTTATTGAACGGTGTATCAGGTATTGCCGTTGGTATGGCTACAAATATTCCCCCGCACAATCTTTGTGAAGTAGTAGACGGAACAATTGCTTTGATTGATAACCCTGATATTACTGTTGAAGGATTAATGGAACATATCAAAGGTCCTGATTTTCCGACAGCAGCAACTATTGTCGGATTGCATGATATAAAACAGGCATATATGACAGGACGAGGCTCTATAAAAATGAGAGCCGTAGCACAGTTTGAAGAAATCCCCGGTGGCGGCGGACGTCAGGGCAGAACGGCAATTATCGTCACCGAGCTTCCTTATCAGGTAAATAAAGCTTTATTAATTGAAAAAATAGCTGAACTTGTAAGAGATAAGAAGATTGACGGTATTTCCGACCTGAGAGATGAATCTGACCGTGAAGGTATGAGAATTGTTATAGAACTCAAACGTGATGCAAAACCGGAGGTTGTTAAAAACAATCTGTTCAAATACACTCAATTATCAACAACTTTCGGTGTAAACATGGTAGCCCTTGTTGGAAAACAACCACGTTTGATGAATCTTTATGAAGTTTTGAATGAATTTGTTGAACACAGAGTCGAAGTAGTCACGAGAAGAACAATATTCTTCCTGAAAAAAGCGAAAATAAGAGCTCATATATTAGCTGGTTTGATTATTGCTTTAGGCAGTCTGGACGAAGTAATTGAACTCATTAAGAAATCAAAAACAACAGACGAAGCAAGAGTCGGATTGATGAGCAGATTCGGGCTTGATGCGGATCAGGCTAACGCAATTCTTGAAATGCAATTGAGGCGTTTAACCGGTTTGGAGCAGGATAAAATCAAATCTGAATACGATGAACTCAAAAAGAAAATCGCTGAATATGAAGCTATTCTTGCTGACAGACAGAAAGTTCTTAATATAATTAAAGATGAATTAAAAGAAGATAAAGAAAAATACGGCGATGACAGAAGAACACAAATTGTTCCGGAAGCCGATGAAATGACAATCGAAGACTTAACACCGAATGTTCCTATGGCTGTATTTATTACAAGACAGGGCTATCTAAAAAGAATAGCACTTGATACATTTGAAAGACAAAATCGTGCCACCAGAGGCAAGGGCGGAATAAAAACCAAAGAAGATGATGATGTGGAACATTTCTTTACTGCTATGATGCATGATAAGGTATTGTTCTTCTCTTCTAAAGGTACTGTATACAGCTTAAATGTATATGAATTCCCGGAAGGCGGCAGACAGGCTAAAGGACTTCCTATTATTAACGTGCTGCCTATTGAACAGGATGAACAGATTACGGCTGTTGTTCCGGTCAGCGACTTCAAAACAGCATCAAATCTTATTATGCTTACGCAAAAAGGATATATTAAGAGAATCTCTCTTGATAACTTTGAAAATATCAGAAAAAGCGGCATAATTGCCATAGGTCTTGAAGAAGGAGATACACTCTGCTGGGTAAAACAGGCACAGGATAATGATGAAGTTATCATAGGCACCTCCTGCGGTATGGCAATAAGATTCCCGATTAATGACCTGAGACCATTGGGAAGAAGTGCAAGAGGCGTAAACTCAATGAAATTGCGTTCCGGAGATAAGATTATCGGATGTGATATTGTGCCTCGAAATTATGATGCTGATTTGCTTGTAGTTACATCTGACGGTTTCGGCAAACGCTCTAAATTATCAGAATTCAGACCTCAAAACAGAGGAGGAATCGGACTTATTGCAACAAAATTCAAGTCATCAGCATCCAGACTTGTAGCTCTAACTATAGTAGATGAAAATGATGAAATCATGGTTGTAACACAAAACGGTGTTGTATCAAGAATCAAGGCTGACTGTATTTCACGTCAGGGAAGACCAGCTACGGGAGTACGCATTCAAAATCTCGGTGAAGGTGATATGGTTTGCACAATCAATAAAATAGTTGACCCTGATACGGATGATAATTCAGCAGAATGCAGCGTTTCTGCTGAAAACGAAACTCCAAAAGAGACAACGGGGCCGACTGTCCAGCAAAGCATGCTTGACAGTTTGGAAAATACGGAAGACAATAACGAATAATAATTGTCTGCTGAGGCAGAGTTGCTTGTATAATTTTTGATGCAAGTAACGTTAAGGTCTGTATTATGCTCAAGTGACCCTGCGTACTTGATGCGGGTGCCGGACTTCTCTATAAAAACAGACTTGTTTATCTCACAGGTTCATAAAGTAGTAGAATTCAGTTGATTATATAAAAAAGAAAGGTATTTAAGATGAAAAGAATTAATTTGTTCAAAAAAGATTTGGAATCAAAAAGAGCTGTAAAAATCATTGCCGGTATTGATAATTTTGATATTAACAGAGTTAAAAGTGTTGTAATAGCAGCTGATAAAGCAGGTGCTTCCGCAGTAGACGTCGCTGCTAACGAAGAAATTATAAAAATGGCAAAAGAGACAACTTCTCTGCCTGTTTTTGTTTCATCCATTGTTCCGGAAGATCTGGCAATGGCTGTAAAAGCCGGTGCTGATGCAATTGAAATAGGTAATTTTGATGCCCTTTATAAAAAAGGTATGAGAATGTCTGCAATGGAAATTCTTGACATTGTAAAAGAAACATTAGACTTAATCGGAAAAACAAATATTTTTGTTTGCGTAACAGTGCCGGGACACATTGATGTTTCTTCACAAATTGCTCTGGCAAAAGAATTGGAAAATTTAAACATTGATTTAATCCAAACAGAAGGTGCCGCAACAGTTGATGCACAATCAGAAGGAGCACGAGGATTACTCGAAACAGCTCAGGTTTCTATTGCAAATACAATTGAACTGGCAAGAAATGTTGAAATTCCTGTTATGACAGCATCAGGATTGACAACAACAACTGTTCCTATGGCTTTTGCTGCAGGTGCTTCTGCTGTAGGTGTAGGTTCTTGTGTAAATAAACTCGGATCAGAAATTGAAATGATTGCTGCTGCAACAGCTATAGTAGAATCCGTAAAAGGTGCTGAAAAACATTCCGAGATTTTGGCATAAATAATATTGTCATAAAATATTGTAATATTCTTTTAGACAGCCTTGTTAAAAACAAGGCTGTCTAATTTTTTATATTATAACTAAGTCCTGTTTAGCGTTCATTTTAGAATATTCTGATTTGTACAAGTAATAAAATACACTGTCTCCTTAAAAAAATTAAGAATTCTATTTTCTCAATATGCCAGCAGTATGCATTGTGCAGACGACAGGGTAGACTTTTGTATACCAAAATACTTAGCCGTTTAGTCTAATGTAATTTATTTCAAAAATGTAAAAATGAGTATGTGAGATGAAAAATTTCTTACGCAGAATAAAAGGAGAATTTATTATGAAAAAGATATTTGCACTTACTGCTGTTTCTATGATTATGGCAGCTTCAACCGCTTTTGCGGCATGTCCATTGAAACCTATGCCAATGCAAAATTCCTGTTCAATGGGTGTACCGACAGGTGCAGCTGCTCCGGTAAGCTATAGTTATATTGTATCTCCGGTACAGCAGAGAACTTATCTTCCCGCCTGTAATCAATGCAACAAACCAGCAAAAAAAGGATTCTTTAGCAAGATATTTACCCCTGTCCAAAATGTTTATGACGCAACATTCGGACAAATATTCACAGGGTTATATTAGTCCCTAAAGAATCATAGCAAGAACCATCAGCAGTATACTGCCGATTTGGATGCCCGTGTTTAACCGCTGCGCCCATTTATTAGAATCGTATGCTTTAGAGGTTTTTTGTGCGGTTGTTACCGCTAACAGTCTCTGGGTACGTGCTTCTTCATTGTCATTAAAGGTACGCTGAAACACTTTGTTTTCAAGACGGGCAAGACGTTTGGAAGGCGGCTCCTGGATAAATCTTTTACCGAAGAGCTGCTTTTCCAAAATGTCTAAATCGTAGTTCTGAGCATATCGTTCAGCGTAAATGTCCGGAGAATCAGAGAGATTTGTATCATCAATGTTATCTTGAACGGGAATCCTGTTTTTTGAGCTTTCATAGCTGTAATAGTTATAATGTGAATCACTGCTGCTGTTTCCAATATATGGATTTTCTATATATTTTCTGCCGTTTTCAAGAATAATTTCTTCTGTTACAGGGTCAATTTCCGCAATATTTTGTGAATTCCCTCCCAAAATTTTGTCACGCAAAGCCCCTACCCTTTCGTTTAAAGAGAGGGCGCTTTCTTTTTTAAATGTTTGTTTTTCTAACCTTGACAGCCTTAAATATATATCATCGTCAGGATACGATTTATCAAAAACTTTTTCTTCCATTTTATCAACCACAGGATATTTTATACCGGCATCTGCTTTAGGACCTATTTCAAAATTTGTCTTTACCGGAGATTCTTCTTTCTCTGGTGTGTTTGCTGATACCTTTACATCGAGATTCATATCTTTATAAATTTTTTCAGTTCTTTGTTTTTGGCTGCCTGAATTGCTTTTTCCGTAAAGATTTTTTTCCAGTCTTAAAATTCTTGATTCATTGCTGCCTTGATATGTGTAACCAAAGAAAAATTTTTCTATTTCACCAAGTCTTGATGCTACAGTATCAATACCTGCAGTTTGCAGACAAGTAGCAGTAATTAAACAAAAAAATACAAAAAATATCGAAATTTTATTTTTGCAATACATTATTAAAAAATCCGTCAGTACATATCCGAACATAAATTAAACGGATTTTTTAACCGCAACAATTGGACGGTATAATACTTTATTAAAAAAAATATTATGCTTCAAAATCTGATACTTTCAGGTAATAAAAGCTTGAAATAGGCTAAATATCAGATATAAAAGACTAATGCTTTGGGGCAATAAAATCGTAAAGTTTATACAAAAGATAAACCCGCTATTTTGGATACTAATTATATATCAATAGTACCCTCAAACACATATTCTGCTTTTCCGGTCATAAATACGTCACAATCAGTATTTTGTGTATTACCTGCCCATTCAACAGTTAATATACCTCCCGGTAAATCCACATCAACAGATTCTTCACAGTATCCGTTTAATATGGCGGCAACAACGCTAGCACAGGCTCCAGTCCCGCAAGCAAGAGTAATCCCGCAGCCTCTTTCCCACACAGCTGCTTCTATTTTATTTTTTGATTTTATTTTTACAAACTCTACATTTGTTTTTTCAGGGAAAAGGTTGTCATGTTCTATATTATTTCCGTATTTTTTTGCAAGTTCGTTTATGTCATCTTCGTCTTTAGCAAATATGACACAGTGAGGATTGCCCATACTTATTGCATTTACGAGAAATTTTTTGACACCGTCCCACAAAGGATAATTAAGATTTTTGCTTCCTTTAAACGGGATTTTTTCAGGTTCCAGCACAGGCTTGCCCATATTAACTTTTACTCTGCAGTCTTCCAAAACTTCAGGTACAATTTTTCCTGCACCTGTGTGAACTGTAAATTTTCTTTTTTTTACTATTTTTTTATCAAAACAAAAACGTGCAAAACATCTCATACCGTTTCCGCACATTTGGGCGGTAGAGCCGTCAGCCTGATAAAAAAGCCATTCTAAATCAGAATATGTCTTCGGATTTTCAACAGGTACAAAAATACCGTCAGCCCCTATTCCGAAATGTCTGTCACATAGTTTGACGGCAATATCAGGAAATTGTTTTTCGATTTTTTTATATTCGTCATATTCCATCAAGATGAAGTCATTTCCTGCACCTTGCATTTTTGTAAATTTAACCTGTGTCATAGTTTAACCCCGCTTCTATAAAAAAATTATACCATAATATTTGAGCTAATTTTTAAAAATATTACCGGTAATTAATCAAGAGAGAAGATATCTTTTAAGTCTTCGTAAGTGAGAGACTTGCCGATATTTCTGTCAACGGAAATTACGCTGTCCACAAGATCTCTTTTTCGGGATTTAAGTTTTTGAATTTTTTCTTCAACCGTACCTTTGGTAATCATACGGTATACAAATACTTTCTTTGTCTGACCGATACGATAAGCTCTGTCTGTAGCCTGATCTTCTACAGCAGGGTTCCACCACGGGTCATAATGGATTACATAATCTGCACCTGTCAGATTCAATCCGGTACCGCCGGCTTTCAGGCTGATTAAGAATATAGGTATTGTCGGGTCTGAATTGAAGCGTTCAACCACTTCCTGACGATCTTTTGTGCTGCCTGTCAGGTATTCGTATTTGATATCTTCTTTTACAAGCCATTCTTTAATAATATCAAGCATATCAACAAACTGGCTGAATAATAATACCCTGTGACCTTCCGAGATAATTTCTTCGAGCATAACTTTCAGCTGTTCGAACTTGCCGGATTCTTTTATGCCTTTTACATTTTCTTTGTCGTAAAGTCTTGGGTGGCAGCATATCTGTCTCAGGCGCAAAAGCGCAGAGAATATAGACATTCTGCTTTTTTCGATACCTTTTTCTTCGATGGATTTGAAGAGTTCTTCTCTTGTGGAATCCATAACTTCGAGGTAAAAATCTTTTTGTTCCGGTGTAAGTTCGCAGTATGCAACGTTTTCGATTTTATCCGGAAGATCTTTTGCAACATCTCTTTTCATACGGCGCAGGATAAACGGATAAATCTGTGATTTTAAGCGTTTTTCAACAGTTTTGTCCTCACGCTCCATAATAGGAGTAACATAGCGGTAATTAAATTCACTCTTGTCAAACAAAAATCCCGGCATGAGAAAATCAAATATTGACCACAACTCTTCAAGCCTGTTTTCTATAGGTGTACCGGACAGAGCAAGTTTGTGCTTGCAATTCAGCTGTTTAACACTCTGTGCCGTGATAGATTCAGCATTTTTGATATTCTGTGATTCATCAAGTATCACGTATCTGAACTCATGCTTTTTCAGTTTTGCAATATCACGTCTTATCAGCGCATAGCTTGTTATTACAACATCATATTTAGGAATTTCTTTGAATAAATCTTTTCTTTCCGTTCCGCTCAATTTAAGACACGTGAGCCCGGGAGCAAATTTTTCGATTTCATTTTCCCAGTTAAATACAACAGAAGTCGGGCAAATAACGAGATTCGGAGCTTTTTTGTTTTTTTCTTTTGCTTTTTGAAGCAATGCCAGCGCCTGCAATGTTTTACCGAGACCCATATCATCGGCAAGAATACCGTTTAAGCCGTACTGATACATAAACCACAGCCAGCCGAAACCTCTTGTCTGATATTCTCTGAACTCTGCCTTAATACCTTTAGGCAGTGAAGGAACATCCATTGTGGAGAAGGTAGAAATTTGCTTCCAGAATTTCGAAAATCTGCGGCTCATTTTTATCTTCATTCCGAGATTTTCCATCTCCGACAAAAGACCGGCTCTGTATGTTTTTACTATGTATTTATTGTCGTCATTTTTGTATACATCAAAGGTATTGAAAGCTCTCATCAAAGAATACACATCCATAGTGGGAACTTCCGCAAATCCGAGATTTTTAATTCTTACATACTTGCTGTTATCCAGAGTCAATGCATATACATCGTCAAAAGGAATGATTTCTTCTCCAACTCTGCCGTAGAGTTCTATATCAAAACTGTCTGTGGAGTCAACTGAAAAATCTATATCAGCACAGAGTTCAAAAGGGTCTTTTGTAAGTTTGAAAAACGACATGTCGTCTTTTTCTTCAAACTTCCAGCCTTCGCCTGCCTGCTGTATGTAATAGTTGTAAAAATCTATTGCGTTTTCTTTTTCCAGCGCAAGGTTGTTTGTCTGCATTGGTGCAAATTTACAAGCAAGAAGCATCTGATAAGCCTGTTCTTCGTGCTGCGGGTTGCGTTTCACCCAGTACAATAAATCCTGTTCCGGTTTTTTTATTGTTACGTAAGGTGTTTTTTCCGTGTGTTTTGAATAAGGAACACGGGTTCCGTCGTATTCAAACTCTAATTCAGCTTTTAGTGAACCGTCATAATCCAATCCCAGAGTAACAACATTTATAGGAGGCTTTTGTTCCAGAAACAGCTTTTCGATTGTGTCTGAAACATTTACCTTCATAACTTTTTGAAGCTTCGGGAGTTCTTCATACAAAAATTTTGCGCCGTCAGCATCTTTTACATCAGTAAAACTTGCTTTGATAAGACTTTGAGGCAGAGCAGAAACAGGTGTGGAAGTCGGGAAAATTACGTTTTTGTACCTGCCCCACTTTAGCTGTCTTGAAAAATATCTTATTTCTTCAAAAGGATAAGAGTCGCTGCCGTCAGGACGCTCCCAAGTCAGAGACAACAGAACATTTCCTACCATTGAAAAGTTAACAGAAAGTTCAAGCTGCCATTCCTGATTATCAAAACGCAGATGTTCTTTTGTTTTGCCGTCTATAACTTCTTCCGCCATTGCTAAAAGCTGGAAAAATCCGTCAAATTTTGCTATAGGTACATCGTACCAGCCTGCTTTTTTATCAAGGCGGGAGCGCTGTAAAAGCAGCTGAAATATAGCTATATCAACCTTTTCTTCTTCGTTTAAGACAAAAGATTTGTCTGTTCTTTGAAGTTCAATAATAGCTCTTAAAATAGCCTCAAGGTCTCTGATAACTTTGCCTGTTTCTCTGTCCATAACAAGTATGGAGAAGAAATTTTGTCTTCTTTTCGGGTTAAAATGGAACACATATCTTCCCGTGGGGTTTTCAACAGGCTCGACATATTCATCAGGGTATTCAAGGTGAACTTTATGAACACGTTCTAAGTATTCATCATAAACTTTGTCTTCTATAACCTTTAAACCTACGGCTATTGCGTGTTTGCACCATTCTTCTTTTAAAGGACAGCTGCAATCAGCTTTTACTCCGTTTTTGGTGAAGGTAAGGCTTGTTTCGTAAGCATCTTTAAAATTGCCTTTTACCTGTGCGTCGACACCGGCAATTTTGGTATCATAAGACATTACAATACCCTTCTGGTAGCCTTCATATCCCCTTCTCCAGCTTCCGGGGGTGGCTTTGTCCTTAATATATTTGTAATTAAATTTGCAAACGTTCATTTTGTAAAATATTAATAAATCCTATCAGAAGGGAGGAACTGCCGTTCTGACAAACATATAAACAAAAGAGTTAACTTAAAAAAAGATTAAGTCCAAACAGCTCTCTCGTTTAAAAGTAACACCACAGCCAAAAACCTTTATTAACAGCTGCTAATAAAATTATACACAAAACTCATAAAATGACAATAGTTTTCTTGCACGACTTATACCGCAAATTCAACAGATACCATAACGTCATTCCTGTATGTATCACATACTGGAATGACGTTATGGCTATATTTAGAGCATATTTTGTATAAAGTTATATATAAGTTCCATATTTCAAGTTGTTGTTTTTTGAATCCAACCTTGCGCCGAAGCCGGCAACTGCGACGCTATATTAGATAATTACTATACAGCATGCAAAAGTTCCGCTTTCGGTTTAGCTCCTTTTATAAAAGCAACATGCAGTTACTTTTGTTCGGCTGAGTCTTATCACTAATTTTTTTCGGACAGAATATTTAATATAGAAATGAAATATTATCGCAAAATTTTATATAACATTATATAATTAATTATCATCAGAAAACTAATATTAATAATGAAAAATATAAAAGTTTTAAAATTAGTATTTATAACGGGGTTGTTAATAATCTTTGCTGCTGGTATTTTATACCTGCATGTGCTTCCCCGGCAGTTGAATGAATTATTTACAACGGATAAAATACCGTTTTTAATCGAACAAAAGACAGGCTTGAAATTCTCTTATAAAAAAGCAGTTGTGAAAACAACTCCGAGTTTGTGTATTAATTTTTATGCAGAAGACTTAAGTGTAAAAGATAAAAACGGTATTGATGTTGCAAGTGCAAAAAAAATATCCGCATCAGTTTTTTTGCCGGCTTTATTGATGAAAAAAGTTGTTGTAAAAACGGCTGAAGTTAACAGGCTGGATGTAAAAATAATAAGAAAAAAAGACAAAAAGCTTTATTTTGGTAGTTTTCCTTTGGATATTAGTCGAAAACTAAATATAAACTCAGATATACACTCATTATTTATTAATAATACAGATTTGGTACTTCAGGATGAAATAGTAAAAAAAGAACTAAAAACAAGCGTATCTAAGGCTAATGCTGCATATCAAAAGAATAGAAAATTAGCATTAATGGCTGATGTAAAGATTTTTGTTAACGGTAAAGAAAAATCTTCAGTAAATATAGATTTTTATTCAAGATTACCGCTTGAAAATGGATTGAAATATTCTGATTTAAAATGTATGTGCAGTATAAAAAACCTTGATATTTCTGATTATACAGGATATCTTGCCTTTTTTACGGGACAGGATATTTTGTCTTCTCAAGGGATTATAAATCTGGATATAACAAACGTGCAAAATATTCATAAAGCAAGTGCTTATTCAATAAACGGGAATATATCAAATTTTGCAATTAATATGAAAAATCCCCTTGATACAATAAAATCAAAAACTCCTGTTAATATTGCTTCTGTTATATTTTTTGATAAAAAAATATTGAACATAGAAGATACACAAATAAAATCAGGCGACTGGCAGATAAATGTGTCCGGTAAAATTAAGAATTATTCCGGCTCAAAACCAAAAGCAGATTTGGTTGTTGATATTCCAAAATCTGACATAAATTCTTTGTACTGGCTGGTTCCTTCCATAAAAGGTGATCCTTTTAATGTTATGGAAAAATTTAAAAAATACGGAGTCTGGGGGAAAGTCAAAGGTTCTTTGCAAATAAAAGGAAACATTTTTCAGCCTGATATATACGGTAAATTAAGTGCAGAGGATGTGTATATTGTAAAAAATAATCCGCTTGTTCCTCATTGTAAAGTTTATGCTGAATTTTTAAAAAATAAAGTTAGAGTAAAAACCAGAGTTTTTGCCGGTTATGGTGAATATGTAGATGTTGAAGGTATTGCGGAAATGAAATTTTACGGTACCGGTGATTTTCGTATTGTTTCATCAAAAAATGTTGATCTTTCAACTGCAGAATATATGCTTGTTCCGGTGCACGAAGTAATAGGTTTTGATCTTGGTCCTGTTCCTTATATGGATATAACAGGAAAAGGCAATATAGATATAAGAACTAAAGGAACTATTCTTGACGGTGATGTAGTAGGTAAATTTAATTTTAGAAATACAACAGCCGTACTTGAGGGCTTAAACACAAAAATAGAAAAAGCAGATGGTGAGCTTGTTTTTGACCATAAAAATATGCATTTTTATACTACTTCTGCTTTTATTAATGGTCAGCAGATAAAAATTGACGGCAAAGCTAATCTTGACGGTCATATCGATTTTGATGTTGAGTCTCCGGATATTGAAATATCTGATTTGTTTAATATTCTTACAACAAGTAAAATATTGGAAAACAAAAAGTTTATGGCAGATCCGCTGGAGTCTGTGTCAGGTAAAATTGGAGCAGATATAAAAATTAGAGGTATTGTAAAAGATTTTGGAGAAATTGCACAAAATCAGACTCTTAGAATATCAGGGCTACTTAATTTGAGCAAGTACAAAGGAATAAAAGCAAAATTAAAAGGTATTCCTGTCATTGTAAATAATACCAAAGGTCATGTTAATTTTGATGATACAGATTGGAACGCCGGTTTGAACGGAAATGTTGCTGCTTCTCCGTTAAGAATTACAGGAGGATGCAAAAAAGGTAAAACAGATATAAAAATAACCGCACAAAATTTAAAAACTGACGACTTTATACCTTTGGTTTTGTTAACAAATAAGGAGATTAAAAATTTACCAAAAACAAATTCTTCTATAACTTTTGACGGACATTATAAATCAGATGAAAAAAGCTTTAATCTTGATAATTTTTATGCAAAAGGAAGTTTTAAGCAGAGCAGTCAAAAAAATACGGATATATCAATTTTATCGGGAGATTTTACTATAAATAACGGCGACCTGACGCTCAAAAACTTTAGGGCAACAATATACGGAGCGTCTGTTTATATAAACGGAACAATCCATAATTTTTTTGCAAGCGAATTCATTGCAGACGGACATGTAAAACTTTTGAACTTTAATCTCAATGTGTTGAATAAAATAAAACAAATGCAAATTTTGCCGTATTCTGTGTACAAAATTTTAAATGCTTATGAAAATTACGAAGGTAATATTAATGCTGACATTGATTGCAGAAATAATAATTTAAACGGATATATAGATTTAAAAGATATAAAATTCAATCACAGTTATTTTAAAACACCTGTTACTATTGATAGCGGGAAAGTAGTGCTCGATGGTAAAAAAGCTACATTACGTTCTATAATTGCACAGATAGATAATACACCTGTGTTTTTAAATATATCAATATGGGATTTGGACAAAACAGCAAAAATAAACGGTTATTTAACAACAAAACTGGGCGAAAATTTTGTTAATAAATATATAAACAGCAGACTTACCTATCCTCTTAAGCCAAAAGGTGATATTTCTATAACCTGTGATTTAAGCGGTCGTATGGACAATATAAGACTTAAAACAAAATTAAAATTCTCGCCGGATTCAGATATTTATTATATGGGCGCAAATATCGGTGATGAAGCAGAAAAAAGAGAAATTTACGCAGATATAAATATTGCACCGAATAATGTTTATTATATAAAAGATTTTCGTTATATAAGATATATGATATCCCAAAATGCAAAGACATATCCTTTAAATGTGCTAAAAGCTGCAGGTGTTGTTGAAGCAAATAAAAAACATATTTTTATAAAAAATCTCTATGTCAAAACATTAACCAGCGCAAATGCAAAAATATTCAATATAATATTTAAAAAATCAGTTATTAAAAACGGAAAATTTAATTGTAACCTTAACATTAAAGGTAATTTATTTAATCCTTCCGTGAATGGTTCGCTCAATTTTGATAATCTTGAGATGCCGATATATAACACTCTTATAAATGAAGGTGCTATTTTGCTTAATAAATCCGATATTATTGTAAAAATCAAAGGTGATGTTTTGAGTTCTGATTTTACTCTTTATTCGGTAATAAAAAATAAAATAAATCCTCCGGTAGTAATAGACAAACTTGATATAAAATCTGATAAACTGAATCTTGATGCTTTTATCGATTCGCTTACCAAAATACCGACACCAAATACCGCAACAAAACTTGTTAACAGCAATATAAATCAAAATAAATTACCGTTAAATGTTTCGGATTTTAGAATAAAAAAAGGATCTTTACAGGCTGATAGAGTAGAAATTCGAAATCTAGGCACCAGCAATTTTTATGCTGACTTTAATCTTCAGGATAATATGCTGCTCAATATCAATCAAATCGGTTTTGATGTAACAACTGGAAAAATGACCGGCAATGCAGCTTATGAGTTTTTAACAGGTAAGATAAAAGCCAATTTAACAGCTCTCAATGTTGATTCAAACAAGATAGCTTCATCCCTGTTTGATTTTAAAGATCAAATTTTTGGCAATGCAAACGGAAATATAGTTATAACAACAAGAGGGAACTCTGAAACAGAACGTTTAAAAAATATGTTCGGGTATGTTTATTTTGAAATAGCTGACGGAAAAATGCCGAAATTGGGTTCTGTTGAATATCTTTTAAAAGCGGGTAATTTTATAAAAAGCGGTATAACCGGCGCCAGTATAAGCAATTTTATAGATATCCTATCTCCTATAAAAACAGGGCATTTTGAATCTATAAAAGGTAGTTTTGCGCTAAAAAACGGTGTTGCACAAAATATTGAAATATATTCAAAAGGCGAAAATTTAAACATTTACATAAACGGAGAATATGATATTCTCCAACAATATGCAAATATGAAAGTCTACGGAAGATTGACAAGACATGCAACCAATTTGCTGGGAAAAATCGGTAATATGTCTTTTAATACACTTTTGTCCAAAATACCGGGATTTAAATTGAACAAAGATGAAAAAGCAAAGCTTATACAAGATTTAAATAAAATTCCCGGTGTGGAATTGAGTGATCAACAATACAGGATATTTACCGTAAAAATAGACGGAAATATCGATGAAAATAAATATGTAAAGAATTTCAGGTGGATTGAATAATTTTTTATATTGCAGGTTTTGCTGTTCCGTCTATTTTGAAATTTTTTGCTTTTCTTAATGGAAATTTATCGTATTTTACCTGCATATCATAATAATAGTACGGAGCAGCATATAGTGCCGGTACTGATATGTGATATACTCCTTTTTCATCAATTTGGGCAAATTCTTTATGATAATGCCCCGAACAAATCATCAAAATATTGTTATGGTGTTTTATCACTGCTGCATAGTCGTTTTTTTCAAGTATTTGCTTTTCCGGACTTTCGTAAGGCTCTTTATACGGTACATGCTGGAAAATTAATGCTTTTTTGTCTTTGTTTTTTGTTAATACTTCGTCAAGCCATTTTAGTGTTTTAGTTGTAAAAATACCGTGTTCGCTTGGCATGCCTGATGCCACTCCGTCAAGAACAATAACTATCAAATCATTTGTCGGGCAAAAATAATATGAGTTTTGGAATTTTTTTTGATATTTATTGTTCTGTGCAACAATTTTTATATATTCTTCTTTACTCATTCCCGAAATTTTATGAACATCTCTGTTTCCCATAACCAGATAATACGGAGTTTTTATATGGCGTATAATATTTAAAAACCCTCTTAAATTTACCGGTTTGGATTTATCAATGTTATCTCCGAGAAATATAACAAAGTCGTAATCGTTTTCATTTACTCTGTCAACAAAGCCTCTTAATGCTTTTGTGCTGTTGGAATATTTACCGTTATCAGCATCTGTTGCAACAGTATAATGAATATCTGATGTCACTGCAAATTTAACGTTTTTTGCAGTTGCCGGACAGCTCTGTAAATATAGTATTGATAATAAAACAGCACATGTATAAAATATACTTTTTATTGTATTCATAAACTCATCTCTTTCTTTTTGCCAATAAATATAAGTATATCAGAATAAATTAAAATCTAAATATTTTTTTGCAGATTATCCTGTTTTGCTTTTTTTATACCTGCCTCATAACCGCATATCAAGAAAATAGCAGGCAATGCTTTTGAAATAAAACCTTGTATTTTATCTCCTATAGGTGTTAATGCTGCAACAGTAAGTAAATCATCTACGTGAATACAAAAATCTTTGATTCCGACTTTTCTTTGGTCATTTTCTTTAAAGATAGCTTTATTTACTTTTGATGCAATCCAGTTGCCGCCTGTTACACCGCCGGCAACTCCTGCGACTGCAGCAAGAGCACTCAATGATATTTCTTTAACTCTTGAAAATTTTCTTTTTTCTATTGCCTGTCCTGCAAGTCCGACTATTGTTATGGGTGTGACAACATTACCAAGAAACTGATGAATGCCTTCTTTTAACTTTGCTTTGCGATTTTCTTTGCTGTCCGCAATCAATCCTCCTGTCATTCCTCCGATAACAGCAGAAGTGGCAAGACCCATTACCTTAAACATGTTTTTAAAGTCGAGATTGAACATATCTTTGACTTTAAAATCTCTTTTTTTGATTGATTTTGCAAGTGCAAATAAATAAGCAAGAGTTGTAATTGCACTGCCTGCAAGCGCAGCTCTTTTTACCTGTCCGTCTTTATCTTTTGCAATAAGACCTTTTAGCGGATTCTTATTATATTTGATTACTCCTGCATTTTTTACATCATGCGACGGGGTGTATGGTGTTGGCGTTATTAATGTAGTCATAATTGTCTCAAAATAGTTTCAAATACATAACACTCGTAAATAAATATTTTTGCTGTTTAATTTTTAATACTATTATATTACAAACATAATATTTAAATTATTATTTATTTTTAGTAATATTAAATTATGCGTTTAGACAAATTTTTAAAAGTTTCAAGATTGATAAAAAGAAGAACTGTCGCAAATGATGTTTCAGATCAGGGCAGAGTTTTTGTAAACGGTAATCCTGCAAAACCCTCCAAACAGTTAAAAGAAGGGGATGTTATAAAAATTGAACATTTTAATAAATCGGTCAGTGTGAAAATTTTAAAAATTCCTGAAGGAAATATTTCCGTTCAGGAAGCATCCTCTCTTTATGAAGAATTAAAATAGGGATTGCTTTTTTAATTTGCAATATCTAAAATAACATATATAAGTATTAAGAGGAGATTGTTATGAAAAAATATATTGCATACGGCTTTTTGATATTAAGCCTGTTTTTTGTATTTAGCGCTTCATCTAATGCAGCAATTACAAATAAAACAGTAAAGGCTGATGTTCAGACTGTTCGTATTCCATCCGGCACTACTATGAAAATGGAGATTATGGAACCGGTTTCTTCTCATGCCGGAAATATAGGTGATGAATTTTCTGCAATGTTAAAACAGGATATTACAGTAAATGATAAGATTGCTCTTCCTGCAGGAACAATAATAAGAGGAACAATAAATAAGCTTACACCCAGCAAACGTCTTTCAAAGAGTGCTGTTTTATATTTAAGCTTTGATCACCTGGTAACACCTACAGGCAGACAAATACCCGTTAATGCCGGTCTGTATAATTATAAAGAGCTAACACTCGACGGTGGTATATATGACGGCGGAAATTACGGGTATGCACTTCAACAGAACTGGCAAAAAACAAAAGATATCTTTGATAAAACCATACAATGGGGTAAAGGTACAGGTGATAATATGCAATACCTATGTGTTCCCCTGGGTGCTGTAGGCGGTGTAATTGGCGGCGGGGCTTATTATGTAGGTATGGCTGTTGCTGATTTGTTTATGAAAGGTAATGAGGTTGATTGGTTGCAGGGCAAGGAATTTGAAATAATGCTTACACAGCCGCTAGATATTCCTTTACAGTAAAATATTATGCGTTTAATTTATTGTATTAAGTTAATAAGACTTTTATTAAATAAATACTATGAGCAGACAGCAGGTGAAATATTAATAAAGGAAAAGGCTTCGCTGGCAGTTGCGGAATCTTGTACCGGCGGGCTTTTGAGTTCTCTTTTAACTGATATTTCAGGCAGTTCTTCTTATATCAGAGCGAATTTTGTTACTTATGCAAATGCTGTAAAAGTGAAATACTTGAATGTGAAAGAAGACACTCTTGAGCAATTCGGTGCAGTCAGCGAACAAATAGCGTCCGAAATGGTAAAAGGACTTATTGCTGAAACAAATTCCGATTATGCCATAGCAACAACTGGTATTGCAGGACCCTCAGGCGGCACTCGAGAAAAACCTGTCGGTCTTGTATATATAGCAGTTGCTTCAAAAGATAAAACGTGTGTTTACAGATATAATGTAAATCCTGATTATCCGAGAATACTCATAAAATATATGTTTGCAAAACATGCGGCAAAACTGTTGGCTGAATTTTTAAAAGGAAAAATACAATGAAAAAAGTTACACTTATACCCGGTGACGGAATAGGTCCTGAAATATGCAATGCTGTGACACAAATAATAGAAGCTGCCGGATTAAAAATCGATTGGGATATACAAACAGCAGGTGCAGATGTTGTGCAAACGGAAGGTACTCCTCTGCCGCAAAGAGTTATAGACTCAATAAGACAAAATAAGGTCGCTCTGAAAGCTCCTGTCACAACACCGATAGGTAAAGGTTTCAGAAGTGTTAATGTTGCTTTGAGAAAAGAACTGGATTTGTACGCAAATATCCGTCCGTGTAAAAATATAAAAGGTATTAAGACTCCTTTTGACAATGTTGATATAGTGGTTGTAAGAGAAAATACGGAAGACCTCTACGCCGGTATAGAAAGACAGATAGATAATGATACTGCTGAATCCATAAAAATTATTACAAGAAAAGCTTCAACAAGAATTGTAAAATATGCTTTTGAATATGCCTTAAAATATGGAAGAAAGAAAATTCATGCAGTTACTAAGGCTAATATCTGTAAATTGTCTGACGGATTGTTTCTGGAGTGCGCCAGAACTGTTGCACAAGAATATCCTCAAATAGATTTCAAAGAAATACTTGTAGATAATCTTTGTATGCAGCTTGTTCAAAATCCTTCGCAGTTTGATATTCTTGTGCTGCCTAATTTGTACGGAGATATTGTTTCTGATCTGACTGCAGGACTTATTGGCGGGCTCGGTATAGCTCAGGGTGCTAATATAGGGTCTGATTATGCTGTGTTTGAGCCAGTACACGGTTCAGCCCCGGATATAAAAGGTCAAAATAAAGCTAATCCTACAGCACTTTTGATTTGTGCTGTTAATATGCTCAAACATATCGGTGAGAATTTAATTGCACAAAAAATAGAGCAAGCTCTTTATTCTGTTATAGAAGAAGGCAAAATTTTAACAGCTGATCTCGGTGGTAGTGCTACTACACAGGAATATACAAAAGAAGTTATAAAACACCTCTAATTTTTGCAATAAAAGAAGCTAACTGAAAGAAAATTGCAACAATAACCATCAGTAATACGAGAAATACCATTATTTTTTCAGGAAGTAAAAAATCCCGTCTTTTGCTGTTGGAATTTGAAAAAGAGTAATATGGTGTTTCTATAAAATCGAGTCCCAAGCTGACTGCGTGTTTATAGTCATCTTTTGCTTTTTCATCTTCATTGTTTAAAAAATAATAATATCCCCTTTGGTAGTACAATTCCCAAACATCACCGTTTTTGGAAATTTCTTCACAAAGGGCATTTATTTCTTTATCATATTTATTAACCATAAAATTTCACTTTGCTTTAAAAGCCAATTGACCATTGAAAAGGTTTTTGTGCAGATTGCGCTGTTTTGTTAACAGAGCTATTTACAGGTATAGTAGAAGGTGTTCCTTTAACCTCAATTACATTTTTTGCTTTTTGCAGTAAATGCTGCTTTTGCATTGCTTTATCTACATTGTAATAAGATTTTAAATAATCAAGCTTATTTTGTAATTCTACATTTTCATCGTTTAACGACAAAACCTGCTTTCTGTATTTATTTAAAGTTATTTCACTTGCTGTTACAAAATAATAACTGACAGCAGAAAGCAGAATGAAAAATACAAGTATTGCACAAAGTGTTTTGTTAACTCTTGCAATAGCCATTTCTTTGTATGTTTTATGGGTTGGAAAGTAACCGTCGATGACAGGATTTATAGGGTTTTGTGTATTATTGTAATTATAGTTGTTGTATAAATGTCTCTGACTGTTTCTTGAGTCAATTACAGGTCTTGTCAATTTCGTTCTCCCATGACGCAATTTTTTTGGCACCCCTCAATTTTGCCGATCTGGATGGAGGGTTCTCCTTAATTTCTAATTCTGATGCCGTTATTGGCTTTTTGTTAATCAATTCAAGCATTGGAGGCTTGCAATGACAAACCGGCTCATTCGGCTTGCAGCGGCATTTTGACGCATAATACTTGAAACACTGTTTAACAAGTCTGTCCTCTAAAGAGTGAAAACTTATTATACTAATTATAGCATCAACAGATAATAAAGTAAGCACTTCATTTAAAGTATTTTTAATATTTTGTAATTCATGGTTCACTTCTATCCGGATTGCTTGAAATGTGCGGGTTGCGGGGTGAATTCTTTCACCGGTTTTTGGTACTGCATTTTTTATTATTAGTGCCAATTCTCCCGTCGTTTCTATATTTTTAAGTTTACGATAATTTACAATATTTTTTACAATTCTTTTTGTAAATCTTTCTTCACCGTATTCACTTATTATACGAATAAGTTCTTCTTGTGGGTACCCGTTTATTACGTCATAAGCGCTAAAGCCGGAGTCTCTGTCAAAACGCATATCAAGCGGAGCATCTTTCATAAAACTGAAACCCCGTTCCTGTTTCGTCAGTTGATGATAGGATGCGCCAAGGTCAAAAACAATTCCCCCGGTAATTTGTTTTATACCTAAATTTTGTAAAACTTTTTTAATATTGGAGTAAGACTCCTTAACTATTGTTAAGTTTTTGTAATTTTCAAGTCTCTTTTTTGATGCATTTATTGCGTCTTCGTCTATATCAAAGGCAATTAGTTTTCCGTCAGGCTGAATTCTTTGTAAAATCAGCTCGCTGTGTCCTCCGCCGCCAAGAGTTGCATCCACATAAATTTTTCCCGGTTTACAATCCAGCATATCAACGGCTTCATTAGCCATTACAGTGTAGTGCTCAAATTCAGGAGTTTTAAATCTGCTTTCCATTACTATATTTTATATTAAATAAGAAATTATATTCATATTTTCAATGATATTAGCAGTGTTAAAATAATCAACTTAATAAATATTTACAAATGTCTGAAAATCAATGATACTGTCTAATAGCATAGCATTGCGTGGCGGAATGTCAGTCGTCTAAAGTTTTTTGCGCTCTTTTCGATATATACCTCGTAAGCGTTAATTTTTTATAGAAAGGTATGGTGTACGTATGTCGTTTTTTAACAGAAGAATCGATGTGAATGAAGGCGGAAAATGTGATGCAACAAAAGTTTCTGATTCCGGTTTGAGTCAGGAGGAGCTTGCTGCTTTAGATAAAAAACAGCGAAAAGCAATAGATATTTTTAACAAAGATAGTGATAAAAATTTAAGCAAAGAGGAACTTTCCGCAGCCTTATCAATGTATTCAGAATTTGCAGGTGAGGATGGAATCCTTACAAATAAAGATTTCAAAGCCATGGCAAAGGCAATGGGCGGTGATGTTTCCTGGAAAGACTTAAGGACAGCTTTGACATCTATGATAGGATTGATGAAACAAAAAGATGATCTTGTAGATGTAAATACTTCAATTGTATCTTCATCTAATATAGATATAGATGAACTTTCTCTTGATAATGATCTTGATGATATAGTTGGTCATTTAAATACATTTGTTCCGGTAAAATCAGCCGAAGTAAAGGTTAATAATCTTAATTCTGCTGATGTTAACCCTATCGGTGAGCTAAACAAGTTTGTACCTGATGAGCAGTCAATATCTGACGGAGAAAAAGGAATCAGTCTTGATAACATTGTTGTCATCGGTGATGTCAGCAAAAACAGAGAAGAAAAGATAATTTCAAGAACTTACACTGATCCTTCAACCGGTGAACAATTGAAATTTAATTATATTTATGATGAAAAAGGTCGTAAAACAAACGTAAAATTAAGTAACGGACAAAGTATTGACTACACATACGCAGGTTCATCCAATAATATTGTTTCGCAAATACTTAAGGATGTAAATGGAAATGCAATAAGTACAACAAAATATAATTATGACAAAGCAGGAAATTTTGTTAGTCGTGAAACCTCTTTTGCAGACGGCTCAGAATCGCAGATTGTTTATGCTGATGATATACTTGCCAATACAAAGGTTCTCTCGGATATTAATGTAGCTAAAAATTATACAGATTCGACAGAACAGGTGGGATTAGTTTTGTCAGCAGATTTAACTACTTTGAATACCGGTGTAACAGAAAATCATCAATACACTTACGATTCACAGGGGAGAAAGTCTATTGTAAACGTCAGTGACGGTTCGTTGATATCCTATAAGTATGTCGGTGATACAAAAAATATAGCAGAATGTATTCAAAAAGACGCACAAGGTAATATTATACAAATACAGCAATTTGAGTATAATGATTCAGGACAAAAAATTAAAGATATACAAAAGGATGCCAGTGGTAATGTCCTTAGCACCCATGAGTTCTGTTATGCGGATGACGGTACTAACTCAAGAATATCCAGAGATTCAGACGGTAATGTTTTTCAGATTGACAGATATCAAACACAGGCTGATGGAAGCCAAAAAGTTACTACCGTAAATATTGAGAATAACAAGGTGCTTTTTGCTACCGAGGAAACAATAGATAGTAAAGGTAATTCAGTAGATTTGGCACAAATACAGGTAACAGGAAATAATCCCAATGAATTTATTGCAGCTTTGGGAATAGTCCTGCCTGACAATTGGACATAGAATTGATTTACTAATAATCAAAAAAGAGATATCTTTCTAACAGGAAGATATCTCTTTTTGTTAACAGTTAAGCTTATGTTTGCTTATTTTACAAGTTCACCGACTGCTTTGAACATAGCCATTCTCTTAGCAGCATCTTTTTCTGCCTGAGAATAAAGTTCTTCAGCATGTTCAGGATTTGTCTTGGCGAGCTGTTTGTATCTGCCTTCGCTTCTGATAAAGTCCTGATAGCTTTCTTTAGGATCTTTTGCATCCCAAGTAAACGGCTGCTCATTAGCGGGGTTGTATCTGTAAAGCGGATAATAACCTGCTTCAACAGCACGTTTTTGTTCAGTTTGGGTTTTACTCATATCGATACCGTGAGCGATACAAGGAGCATAAGCAAAGATGATAGAAGGTCCGTTGTATGCTTCAGCTTCCTGGAATGCTTTAAGAGTTTGTGCTCTGTCAGCACCCAATGCAACTGATGCAACATATACGTAACCGTAAGACATGCTCATCAAGCCCATGTTTTTCTTGTAAGTCGGTTTACCGCCTGTAGCAAATTTTGCAACAGCACCTGTAGGTGTAGACTTAGAAGCCTGACCGCCTGTATTAGAGTAAACCTCTGTATCAAGTACGAGGATGTTAACGTTTTTGTTTTGAGCAAGAACGTGGTCAATACCGCCATATCCGATATCGTTAGCCCAGCCGTCACCTCCGATAATCCAAACTGATTTGTCTGTAAAGTAATCTTCAAGTTCTCTTACTTTAGCCATATCAGGGCATGGAACATCAGCGTATTTAGCAAGAACTGCTTTTGCTTTGTTTTGAGCAGCAACTGCTTCTTCTGTTTTTGAGTTATCCCAGTGAGACATTGCTTCATTCAAAGCTTCTTTAAGGTCAGCAGGAGTTTTTTCATTTTCGAGAACTTTTTCAACATAAGTTTTTAAAGTATCTCTGTTCTGGTCGACTGCCAATCTCATACCAAAGCCGAATTCTGCGTTGTCTTCAAACAGTGAGTTAGCCCATGCCGGTCCTCTTCCTTCTTTTGTTTTTGTGTAAGGAATTGTCGGGAAAGTACCTGAGTAGATTGAAGAACAACCTGTTGCGTTAGCAACAATAGCGTTTTCACCGAACAATTGAGAAACCAGTTTAACATAAGGTGTTTCTCCGCAGCCTGCGCAAGCGCCTGAGAATTCAAACAACGGTTTTCTGAGCATTGCACCTTTGATTGTTTTTGTAGTATTTTTGCCCATTACATTGTCAGGTAATTCGTCAAAGAATTTTTCGTTTACGCATTCGCCTGCAGCTTCTTCTGCTTCTACAGAAGACCATGTGAGAGCCTGTTTTTCAGGATTTTTGTTAGCAGGACACTGGTCAACGCAAACGCCGCAGCCTGTACAATCTTTGCAGTAAACCTGAACTTTGAAGTGTTCGCCGTTGAGGTTTGGTTTTGCTTCTACTGTGTTGAAAGATTTCGGAGCATTGCCGAGATTTTCTTTTTCAACAAGTTTAGTTCTGATTGCAGCATGCGGACAAGCAGAAGCACAGATACCGCATTGGATACAAGCTTCTGAATTCCAGTGAGGAACACGAGGTGCAATAGCACGTTTTTCCAAACAAGATGTGCCTGTCGGGATTACACCGTCATTAGACATTGCTGAAACAGGAATGTCATCGCCTTTTTGTCTCATTGAAGGTTCGATGATTTTCTTAGCAAAGTCTGATGCGTCATCAGAGATGAATTTAACAGGAGCTGCTGCTTCTACACCGTTCAATGAAGACGGAACAACAACTTCTTCGCAAGCATCAACAGCTGCATCAATCAATGCAAGGTTCATGTTTACAACATCGTCGCCTTTTTTCTTAAAGGTTTTCTTAGTCATTTCTCTCATGCCTTCTAAAGCTTGTTCAAAAGGAATGATGCCTGACACTTTGAAGTAAGCAACCATCATTACTGTGTTTGCACCTTTACCACGCAAGCCCGGTTGTTTTTCAATAAGAGCTTCTGCATCAATGTTGTAGAATTTGATTTTCTTATTGACAATAGTTTCTTGCATATCTCTTGTTAAATGAGAGAATGCTTCTTCTTTTGACCAAGGGCTGTTAAGGAGGAATACACCGCCTTCTTTGATGCCTTTTAACAGGTCATATCTGCCGATATAAGAATGAGCAGAGCAAGAAACAAAGTCCGGTGCTGTGATTAAGTATGTAGATTTAATCGGTTTGTCGCCGAATCTCAAGTGAGAAACAGTTACACCGAAAGACTTTTTAGAGTCATAAGCAAAGTATGCTTGAGCATCTTTGTTGGTGTATTGACCGATGATTTTGATTGAGTTTTTGTTAGCACCGACTGTACCGTCAGAACCAAGACCCCAGAACATGCAGTTTGTTGTTCCGGCAGGTTCTGTAACGATGTGTTCTTCAATTTTTAATGATTTATGAGTTACATCATCTTCGATACCTACTGTAAATCCGTGGAAACCGTTGTTTTCAAGGTGTTTGTATACAGCAAGAACCATAGAAGGTGTAAATTCTTTTGAAGATAAACCGTAACGGCCGCCGATAACTTTGATATCTTTGTTTTCAAGAGCTGCTACAACGTCCATATATAAAGGTTCGCCGATAGAACCGGGTTCTTTTGTTCTGTCTAATACGGCAATACGTTTAACAGATGCAGGCAATGCAGCGTTAAAGCGTTTTGTATCAAACGGTCTGTACAATCTAACTTTAACAAGACCGTATTTTGTACCTCTGTTAGCATTGAGGTATTCGATAGTTTCTTCGATAGCTTCGCAGCCGGAGCCTATTGCAACAATAACATCAGTTGCATCAGGTGCGCCTACGTAATCGAACGGATGATATTGTCTGCCTGTAACAGCAGCAACTTTATCCATGTATTCCTGAACAATGTCAGGTACAGCATCATAGTATTTATTAACTGTTTCTCTGCCCTGGAAGTAAACATCTGTGTTTTGTGCACCGACTTTACATACAGGAGCTTCCGGTCTCATACCTCTTTTTTTGAATTCTTCGATATATTTTGGTTCAACAAGTTTTGCAATATCTTCGTAAGAGATTTCTTCAATTTTGTGTACTTCGTGAGAAGTTCTGAATCCGTCAAAGAACTGCAAGAAAGGAACTTTTGCTTTGTAAGTTGAAAGGTGAGCTACAAGAGCCATATCCATTTCTTCCTGAACAGAGTTAGCAGCAAGCATTGCATAACCTGTGTTTCTGCAGCCCATAACGTCTGTGTGGTCGCCAAAGATTGCGAGTGATTGAGCAGCCAACGCACGTGCTGATACATGGATTACGTGCGGAAGCATTTCTCCTGCAACTTTGTGCATTACAGGAATCATCAATAATAATCCCTGAGATGCAGTATATGTAGAAGTCAAAGCACCTGCTGCCAAAGAACCGTGTACAGCACCTGCAGCACCGGCTTCTGATTGCATTTCTGCTACTTTTACTTCTTTGCCCCAGATGTTTTTCTTGTGTTGTGATGCCCATTCATCAACCCATTCGCCCATTGTTGAGGAAGGAGTGATAGGGTAAATTGCTGATACTTCGCTCAGTGCATACGCAACATGCGCTGCAGCGTAGTTACCATCAACTGTTATTGTTTTAGCTGGCATAGTTAAAATATCCTCCTTTTCAATACCATAACTCTATTCTAAATTATGCCAACATGGTAATACAAACAGATATTTAATACAAATGATTTTGCCGGTATAAATTGGTAAAATTTTATGAATAAATTTAAGATTAAATTTATTGTGTAAGTAATTTCAATCCTGTTATTCCGCTCACAATCAAAGCAATACAAAAAAGTCTTAAAGCTGTTGCCGGTTCTTTAAACAGTATTATTCCGCAGATGACGGTGCCGATTGTTCCTATACCTGTCCATATTGCATAAGCAGTCCCTAACGGCAGGTTTTTCAGTGCCTGTGCAAGAAAATAAAAACTCAAAATCATACAGACAACTGTCAAAATTGAAGGTATTATTCTGGAAAATCCATGTGAAAATTTTAGTCCAACAGCCCAGCTGATTTCAAACATTCCTGCAATAATCAAGTATATCCAGTGCATTGATATATCCTCCTTTTTTTATATTTTTCATATTGTCAACTGACTCCGACTACTTGTTGAACCTGTGCAATAAGCAAGTTCAATATTTAACAATAAGTCCGGCACAGTCAACAAGCGCATGGGGTCACTTCCGTAAAATGCTAGACTCGGCGCCACTCGCACTCCGTGTACCACTCCTACAAGCGAGGTCCCACTCAGACAATTTATACAAAAGCCCGGGAGATAGTATATTTTCTCCCAGGCTTTTATCCTTCCGTGTCCACAAATTTGTGCGTTTTCTCTCGGTCCGGACCAAAAATAATTTTTGCGGAACCCTAGAAAACTCAGTTTATTAAATTTTTGAAAATCTTATCACAAATTTTGGGTTTAGTAAAACAGCTAGAATTTTTTTAAATTTGAATACAACGCATCAACGGCTTTTCTTCCGTGATTTCCGAAATCTATTATATACATTTTTGATGACCCGATTTCTTTAATTTCGCTGATATGTCCAATACCGAATTTTCCGTGAAATACCCTGTCTCCTATTGTATAATCTGTTTTGTTTTCAGATTGAGCAGCAGCTGCTGCTTCTTTTGCTTTTTTTTCTTCAAGCATTCTTTTTATCGGATTGTCCTCGAGCAGTTTTTTGATTTTTTCCTCGTCTTTTGCCTGATTCTGTGCATTTTTAACAACAAAAGCATCTCTTTTAACAAAGTTATTTTGTTTGGAAGAAGATAAAGGCTTATATGATGAGTGTGCATTGTAACTTTCGCCGTTATAAACAGGTTTCTTTTTTACAACTTTGCTTATACTCTGTGTGTTTTGCACAGATGTCGGCGCAATAAAACCTTTTCCGAAACTTGTACTTTTTTCAACATAACCGCTTCTGTCTGTTTTTATTTTGTTAACCGCCTGTTTAAATGTTCCGCCGTTATTATATGATACGGAATCATCGGGAACATTTCTTTCCGTAAGATTATCCGGAATTTCAGATAAAAAGCGGCTGGGGGTATAGTATCTGGTCTCTCCCCACATCTGGCGTCTTTTGGCATAGGAAATATAGAGTTTTTGTTTTGCTCTTGTAACTCCCACATACATAAGCCGGCGTTCTTCTTCCATTTCCGTATTGCTGTTTAAAGAGCGGCTGTGCGGGAATATTCCTTCTTCAAGACCCGCAAGAAAAACATTTTCAAATTCCAGACCTTTAGCCGCATGCAGAGTCATTAGAGTAACTGCGTTTTCGGTATCAGGTGTTTCATCAAGGTCGCTGACCAGAGCAACCTGAGCCAGAAATTCGCCCAGCACATTGTCTTCTTCATCCGGAGTAAAGTCTCGTGCTACATTTACGAGCTCTTGAAGGTTTTCTATGCGTGACTCCGCTTCTTCGGTATCTTCCTGTTTTAATTCTGCAAGATATCCTGTTTCTTCAATAACGAAAGCAATAAACTCCGCAAGCGGCAGTGAATCTTTGTTTTTATCAAGCTTGTCAAGTAAATCACAGAAATTTTTCAGTTTTGTTTTTACACCGGATGAAAAATCCTCGTATTCTTCAATGTTTTGCAAAACTTCATAAAAAGAATAATCCATCTGAGCGGCAATTTCTTGGATTTTTTTAACGGTAGTGTCGCCGATTGAACGTTTCGGAACATTTATTATTCTTTTTAAACTCTGTGAATCATGCCTGTTATAGAGCAATTTAAGATAAGCTATAATATCTTTTACCTCTTTACGGTCGTAGAATTTCAGACCGCCTACCATACGGTAAGAAATCCCTTTAGATATCAAAGCTTCTTCTATTGCACGTGATTGAGAATTTGTTCTGTAAAGAACAGCATAATCATTTAGATTTCGTGCATTTTGTTTAATCTTTGATGCAATGTAATACGCCTCATCAGATTCGTCGTGTGCTTCATAAATATCAATTTTTTCACCCTGACCTTTTGTTGAGTACAGGTTTTTGCTTACTCTTTCAGTGTTGTTTACTATGATGGCATTGGCAGCTTCAAGGATTGTTGCAACAGAACGGTAGTTTTTTTCCAGCTTAACTAGTTTTGAATTACGGAAATCGGATTGAAAGTTCAGGATAATTTTGTAATCCGCACCTCTCCAGCTGTAGATTGACTGGTCAACATCACCTACAACACACAGACTTCTTCCTTTTAACTCTTCTTCTGTTTTTCCGTTTGCATAAAGATATTTTATAAGCATATACTGGCTTATGTTTGTGTCTTGAAACTCATCTACAAGAATATGGGTAAATCTTTCGTGATATTTTTCTCTGACTTCTGGATTCGTGGACAGAAGATTTACTGTTAAAAGCAGCATATCATCAAAGTCTATAGCGTTATTTGCCAGAAGCTGTTTTTCATATTCTTCATAAATTTCTGAGATTTTTTGTGATCTGTAATCTCTTGCTCTGGTAGAGAATGTATAGGCATCCTGCATTTTGCTTTTTGCATTGCTTATGGCTGCTTTTACAAGTTTGGGTGCATAAACTTTTTCATCAAGATTTAGTTTTTTTATTGCATTTTTGATAATCGTATTGGAATCGGTTTCATCATATATTACATAATTCTTATCCCATTTTTTTCCGTCCGGGCTTTTGTAATTTTCTATATCAAAACGAAGGATTCTGCCGCAGATATTGTGAAACGTACCAACCCACATTTTTTTTACAACATCTTCGCCGAGCATTTTTGAAAGACGTTCTCTCATTTCCTTTGCCGCTTTGTTTGTAAAAGTTACAGCCAGAATGTTGTGCGGTTTTGCCCCGTTTTTAACAAGGTTAACGATACGTGTCGTTAAAACCTTTGTTTTGCCGCTGCCCGCTCCAGCAAGAACAAGTAATGCTCCTTCTTTTTCAATAACAGCTGCTCTTTGCTGTTCGTTTAATGTTGATAATAATTCTTCCAATTTCCCCAAGTTCCGTAGTGTTTAATAAAAACTCTTTCATTTTTGTCAATTTATGATATTATTATGATAATCAAAAAAATATTTTAAGTAAAATCTTATATGTAACGTTTTGTAGATATTTTTAATTAGGATAAAGCAATGTCAGAAGAAAACAAAGAAAATCAAGAACAATCATCAATTATGGTTCCTATTGATGATTTGGATAAAGTCTCTGAAGATGACGTAAATACTGTTGATCAGCTTGCAATGGAGCTTGCTACAATTCAGCAGTCAGAAAAAAGAATAGCCATAATCGGCAGCAGAAACCTGCCTATTACTCATCAGCAAATTATTGAGACACTTTCTTTTGCATTGGTTTCTCAAGGCAATACGGTAATCACCTCCGGCGGTTCATCAGGTACAAACGCAGCGACTATTCGTGGTGCAATGAAGGCAAACCCTGAAAAACTTAAAGTTATTTTGCCGCAGACAATCGGTCAGCAGCCGTCAGATGTACAGGATCAGCTTATCGGGGTGCCAAACATTATTGAACATGCTGACAGAGCTATGATGACGCTTGCTGATGCCAGCCGTATCTGTAACAGAGAGATTATTGACGACTGCCAGCAGTTGATATGCTTCCTTTCTCATACATCAAACACACTTCACAAAGCTATTGAATATGCGGAAGAATCTCATAAGGTTATAACTGCTTTTTATCTTGACTAAATTCAAAAGTGAGTTCTTATAATTACGAATTTATTACGGGTAATTCTGTCCGTAATGAATTGTGTTGTTAATATTTGGAATGGTGCTTATTTTTTAATGACAATTAATGCTGCATCATAAAAATGAGCTTTAATTTTGTTTCCGATTTACAATTATTTACATTTGGTCAAATCGTTTTCATACTGCTGTATATCAGACTTTATTTTGGGCTTTTAAGAGAAATTTGATTAAAGTTTTTTCTTTGCTATCCGAACATATACTCATAAACACAGATATTAAGGATAGTAAAGGAGCGGATATGATGTTAATCAAGGGAAAGTCTAAAAAAAGAATAATTACTATTGCTTTGCTGGGAGTATTTCTCGCAAGCCCTATGTCCGGTATGTGTTATGCTGCAGAAATTCTGCCTGACAGCAGCAGACAAGAATCCGTAATTGCAGAGCAGGTACAAGAAGATATACAAAAAACTATTCCGGCAGTCCCGGAGGTCACAGCTGCAGGGATTTCTGCAGCGGATAAATTAGATAAATCAGATATAAATAATATCAATAATTCTGACCTTCTTTATAATATCGACAATCAAAACACGGTTACGGTGCCAAAAGAAGAGCGTATTTCTTTAATGCCGGAGGATTATGCAATTTTGGCGCAAGAGGCACAACCGGAAATGAACGATGAAGAAATTTTAGTTGCACAACATCAAACGCTCAATCTGCGACCACCCGTACAGCTGTCAAAAGCCCAAAATGAAACAGGAGAAATGAAGGTAAACAGCAATAATGAATCAGTAATAAACGCTAATATGAGTATCTATCAGAAGGAAGAAGCTCTTAAAAATCTTATGGAAAAGTACGGATATGATTATTATACTATCAAATATGCTCTGGAATACATAGACTGGGAAAAAAGGAAAAGCACGGACTTTGCTCCTTCATTCTATACATTCTTAAAAAACGGACATCTTAAATCTCTTGACAATAACTACAAATTTTTATACCAATATGCATTTGACGAACAAGTAATGAAAAATATGTTAGATCTCACTGAGGAGATGAAAAAGCACGGATATGGTGAATATTGTATCGAATATGCTCTGGAATACATAGACTGGGAAAAAAGAAAAAGCACGGACTTTGCTCCTTCATTCTATACATTCTTAAAAAAAGGACATCTTAAATATCTTAAGTATGCACATTCGTATAACGACAAAATTTTATACCAATATGCATTTGACGAACAGGCAATGAAAAATATGTTAGATCTCACTGAGAAGATGAAAAAGTACGGATATGCTAGTTATTGTTTCGAATATGCTCTGCAATACATAGACTGGGAAAAAAGAAAAAGCACGGACTTTGCTCCTTCATTCTATACATTCTTAAAAAAAGGACATCTTAAATATCTTAAGTATGCACATTCGTATAACGACAAAATTTTATACCAATATGCATTTGACGAACAGGCAATGAAAAATATGTTAGATCTCACTGAGAAGATGAAAAAGTACGGATATGCTAGTTATTGTTTCGAATATGCTCTGCAATACATAGACTGGGAAAAAAGAAAAAGCACGGACTTTGCTCCTTCATTCTATACATTCTTAAAAAAAGGATATCTTGAATATCTTAACCGTAGCAACATATTTTTAGTCCAATATGCATTTGACGAACAGGCAATGAAAAATATCTCAGATCTCACTGATGAGATGATAAAGCACGGATATGGTGAATATTGTATCGAATATGCTCTGGAATACATAGACTGGGAAAAAAGAAAAAGCACGGACTTTGCTCCTTCATTCTATACATTCTTAAAAAAAGGACATCTTAAATATCTTAAGTATGCACATTCGTATAACGACAAAATTTTATACCAATATGCATTTGACGAACAGGCAATGAAAAATATGTTAGATCTCACTGAGGAGATGAAAAAATACGGATATGATGAAGATAGTATAAAAATGGCTCTGGCACACATAGACTGGAAAAAATCAGAAAACGATTTTGAAAATATTATTAATATATTAAAATTGAATTACATTTTTCTAAGTGTATTAGAACATATGGATTATAACAAATCTGCTGCAACTTATGAAATATTAAAAGTTATGAAAAATAACCGTATTGGTACTAATTGTATAAGCGAGCATTCAAAAGAGATTTATGCTGCCTATGATAAAATATATAATAATGAAAAAATTACAAATAAAGAAAAAAAATTGGCAAAAGAGCTAAAAAAGATAGAAAACTCCTACAAAAGACAGCAAACAATAAGTAATACCAAAGATGTGATAGGTTTTTGTGGATTCATACTTGTTGCTGTTGTTACCCTGCCTATATGGGCACCGATCGTGCTGATCGCACTATTAACATGGGATGGTAGTTGGCATTAATTAATATGTTTTAAAACTTTGATATTGCTTATATTACGGGTTGAATGATTCAGTATTCAATCCGTAATATACTAAGAAACAGCAATTTATGTCCTTATGTATGCCGGAATATACGCTCCTGACAAAATCACGCAGACATGTGCCAATAACAGATGAACGGAATAACTTTTGTTTTAATAATACGGACATGCTCTGTAATATTTGCAGAATTTGCATTTATCTGTTTTGTTGCAAAAAAAAGTTTTGTTTTCGTTGATTTTATTTATTACTGATAAAATTAGTGATTTGTACTGATAAAACATATCTTCGTTAAACAGGATTTTTACAATGCTGTTTGATGACAGTACCATGTAATATAAAGCAAGCTGTTCAGGTTTTTCGATTAATTTTTTTGATTTTAATATTTCATACATGCATAACAGATAAAAAGAGGTTTGAAATCTTACATTTTCAGGAGAAAACTCTTCGCCTGTCTTCCAATCAGCTATAACATAGTGATCTCCTGCATCAAACAAAGCATCAATTCTGCCTGTCAGCCAGTATTCGTCTATTTTTACATTAAAAGCAAACTCACTGGCATAGCATTTGTATTTTGCAATATCACTGTTTTTGAAGTTATACCACAGCAGCTTTTCCGGTTTATTTAGCGCTTCTGTCAGTTTTGTAACGTCAGAACCCTGCAGATAGTAGTTAATGATATTGTGGATATTGTTTCCTGTTTTTGTTTTTACAATAGGTTCTATAACATGAACTTTATCAATGTAGCAAAGTTTATACTTTTGCGGGCATTCATCGTACATTTGCAGTTTATTCAGTGTATATGCTTGATTGGTAGTCATTTGTTCCTCTTTGCCGTATTCTGTTCTGCTTTATAAGTTTTTATTCATTTTCCGAACCTGCAGAATGTATCAAGATTTTTTCAAAAATTACTGACGGCTTTACGTCTTTCAGTTTTGAATATTTTTTATATTTATGTGCGCTTGTAATATAAAGCTTTTGTTTTGCTCTTGTGAGCGCAACATATAAAAGTCTCATATTCTCTTCCGCTGCAGCAAGTTTTAAATCCTTTTCATTTTTTTTATTGTAATTTGATTTTAAACCTTTTACGGATTCTATAAACCGTTCTTTTGATTTAATTTTTATATTTGACATTTCAAGGGGCAAAATTTCTTCACATAATTGAGGGATGAAAACATAGTCAAATTCGTCGCCTTTTGATTTGTGATAGGTCATAATCTGGATTTTTCCGCCATTGTTCTGCGGATTTTTTTCTTCATCGTTAAAGAATTTGAATTTACTCAAAATCGGCTTACGGGCTAAATCTTCAAGCCTCTCGAGCAGTATATCAGTGTCTTTATACTGTGCATATAATTTTTTTAACATTAGTGCAACCATATAGACATTTGATTTTTCAATTTCTGATGAGTAGTAATAGCAGCCTGTTTTTATGGCAAATTCTTCGATATCCGGAGTTGAGTTTTCGAGCCAGTAGTTTAAATCCCATAACAATTGGATTAATTTTTTTGACGGAATGTTTTGTTCCGTTAACAATATAAAAGGTGTTTTAAGATTTGTTATAAAATCTTTATCGTCTTTTGAAAAACAACAAAGCCGCTGTTTTGTAAGTACTTCAATAATTTTCAACACGTTATCATTTTGCAGTGGATGCGAACAAAATTTTAAAATTGAATAAACAAGGGAAAATACCGGTTGCGAATTCAGTGTATCGTTTTTTGTAATAACACTGTACCCGTAATCTGACAGGAATTCTTCAAATTCTGAAATGTTGTAGTTGTTTCTCACTAGTATTGAAATAGTTGCGTTAGGATTGGCAGAAAAAATAGAGCGAATCTGCTCCAGCATAAACTCCCGTTCTTGTTTGTAATCGTCAAAAATATTTGCAAATACAGAATCCTTGCTTTTTGGATTTTTGCCTGTTACTCCGTGCATCTTTATATTAAAGAATGAATTTTTTAAACAGTCATTTGTAAAAGAATAATCAATCAGTTTGTTTGCAAGCGAATATATACCTTTCGCACATCTTTGAGAGTGATTCATTGTTACATTTTTTGAGCTTTTTATAAATTCTTTGAATCCTTCTAAATCAGAATTTGTGAAGGTCGTTGTAATTGCCTGATTTATATCGCCGCAGCGGATAAGATTGTTGTGCTTTTTACTGAGTATATTTAGTAACTTTTGTTGTATTGATGATGAATCCTGTGCTTCGTCTTCTATTAAATAATGACACAGCGACTGGTAATAGTTTGCAATATCTTTGTTTTCATCAAGAATGTTGACACAGTAGCACAGCATATCGTCGTAATCAATTAAATTAAGACTTTTCAGGTATTGATTGTATGAGGTATAAAATTTTAAAAATTTTTTGATTTCATTATCTTTTACAAACGGAATTTGTTTTATATCGGAAAGTTTTAATGCAGATATTGCTCTTTCATATTTGTCATAATCCTCCTGATCAAATTGCATTTTATACATTATTTCACGGATGATTTTCTGTCTTTGATTATCGTCGCAAACTTCAAAATCCTCATTTAATCCCGCTTTCAAAAAATTGGAATTTTCTTTTAATATCCTGAGGGCAAGTCCGTGTATTGTAGAAATATTTGGTAATTTTTCAATTGACGGGCATGCTGATTTTATTCGTTCTTTAAAGTTTCTTGCTGCAGAATCCATAAATGTCAGTACAAATATATTTTCGCTTTTGACGCCGGATTGAATCAGTTTGATTATTAATGCAAGCAGTATAGTTGTTTTACCTGCTCCCGGTACAGCAGATATCGAAAGTTTTCCTTTTTTGTATTCAAGAACCGGTTTTTGATCTTCTCTGGGGGTAAAGAAAAATGCTATTTTTTTGTCCTCTGCCCGGTTTCCTGAAATTATATAATCTTCAATTCCTTTAAAATTTTCGTTTCCTTCAATATCAAAAAGACTTGAATATGCATAAATTTTTTCTGTACATAACAAAGAGAGTTTTCTGAGCTGTTTTTTTGTTTTTAAGTCTGAAAGTTCGAGATTGTCTTCATAGGTAAAGTCTTTTTTATTCCATGATTTTTGAAAAGCCCAGGCATTGTAGAGCATACCAAAATCATTCTTTGTCCACTCGTCTGATGAAACATCCAGCCAGAATTGATATTCTGTTTTGTACGAATAATCTATAATTTTTTGAGCGGTTCCTATGATTATTGCATTTTCTTTTATTTCCGGTGCTGATGAAGGATTTTCGGAAATAATTGAATTTTCAAGCTGTGTCAAAAATGATTTTTGAAATGCCGGATTAAATTTATGTTCTTTAAATACTGCTTCAAAATCTTCAATTTGTTTAATGAAAAAGTTGAGGGCGGAAAGCTGTTTTATTTCATTTTGTTCGATATTAATCAAATTGTTATAGATGTAAAAAATCTTATCGGATAAAAGCATATCAGGCGACTTTATTTTATCCAGAACTTTTATTAAGCTTTTAAGCCTTTCATTATATATATCTATTCCTAAATCAGTATATTCAAAAGCTCCTCTTTCTTTGAAAAGGCTAACATGTTTTATGCAGTATTTTAAAGGTATTTTTAATATATCACTAAAAATTGAACGTGCTTTGGCTGTATCAACGGATGAACCGGCGGCAAGGTCTAATAAATACAAAATGTTTTTGACAACAGGTACGGAGGCAAGTTTTTCGCTGCCGGAAAAGTATTGATAATCAATATTTTTTAAATCAAATGCTTCTGATATTGCAAATTTTAAAGATTTGTCTATTTGAGGTGTAATGATAGATATCTCACCGGGGTTTATGCCCGAAGAAATTAGTTCAGATATCTGTTTCAGCGCCTCATGAACCATTTCTAATCTTCTTGTATACGAGTATCCGTAAATATTGTTTATTTTAGTTTCAGGATTGTCTAAATCGATTTTTTTATCATGATTAAACAGTTTTTCGATATTCTCCGGCGTATTAACATCAGCATTTAAAAAACCTATACGGCTTGCTCCGTTTCTATCATAACCTATATATACCTCTTTCAGGTTTTGTTTTATTGCTTTTATAAATTCAAATTCGAACGGAGTAATTTCGTCTGCATCATCTAATATAAGGTATTCGATATTTTTAAAACAATTTGTGTTTTTATAAATATACTCAAACAAACCAAGCTGTCTTATGTAATCAAATGCTCTGAATTCCAGAGTTTTTTTCTTATAAATATCAATTGCTTTTTGTGCATCCGGTGCAAACTGCTCTCCCAAAAGTTTTGAACGTTGTTCAATTTCCTTTTCCGAAAGATTATTATTCATTATGAGAGAATACCTCCGGAATAATTGGTGAAGGAGGTTTATTTTTGAATTGTAATCTTTAAATCCGGCTTCTTTTATTGCTGATTTAAAAAATATTTGTGAAATCTCAAGACCGCTTAAGTTTGGAGTTACAACAGGGCTGCCTGTTTTTATACCGGACTCAATTAACGGCCAGAAATTAATTATTGTATTGTATACAAGCCCTGAAAATGTGTAAATTTTAGGATTTTCATAATGAGCAATACATAAATCTTTTAATATAGCCTTTAAAAACAGACTCTTTTTATAAGAATTAAGGCAAAGTACAAGAATTTTTGAAGCATCTGTACCTTTATTTAAAAGATTAATATAAGAATTTATAAGATAATCCGTTTTTCCGGAAACAGCGCTGCCCTGTATTAACATTCCATACTCCCTGTAAATATTTTAGCATTTAAAAACAAAGAATTTGTTAACAAATGTTAAGATAAACTTTAAAATAAAGCAATTTATAAAACTTGATTGTTTTTATATAAGTAAGGTTAGATAAAAAAGGTTATACTCCCGCAAGGGTAAATTTGGAGGTTAGTTATGAACGGAATATCAGGTTTTTACGGATATTACCCGAGCCAGTTTCAAGTCACAGCGAATCCAACTGGTGCAGCACTTACACAGTTGAATTGTGATATGGCAAGAGATTTTGGATTAAATACGGCACCGGTTTATAACTTGCCTCTTGATGTGACAATGGGCTTTGGCGGCGGATACGGCGGGGCTTTTGGCATGTACGGAATGGGGATGTATAATCCCGCTATGATGATGTCTCCGAGATATCTGGAATACATCAATATGGATTATAAAGACAGACTGGCTTATGATTCGGATCTTAGAGATACAGCCAGAGAATATAAATATCAGGAAGATTTGTCGGCTAAAAACTATGCATTTGCATCGGATCAATTGACAGGAGCTATCAGAACAGCCTGCAATGCCTTGCAAACAGTTGTAGTTGAAGGCGAATCCGATCAGATTGTATATCAGTTTGAAAGAATTGTTAACGCATTGAGACGTTCACCTTTAGCCGAGAAATTTAAAGAACAGTTCAATGGTGATCCAACCAGTGCAGAAATGGCGTTGAGAAATGCTGCATTTGAACAATTCCAGGCAGCAACGGGTCAGGATTTGAAGGCAATGATCCAGCAGCATTGCGACGGCACTCTGGCAAATTCTTTCTGGAATACAATTACGTTTGGCAATGCTCAAACCTTCTCTGCCGAAGAAATTATTGCAAAACTCGAAGGCTCCCACGCTCCGAAATCAGAAGGAAGCAAGAAAATATTCGGAAAAGTTGGCGGTACTACAGCAACTACTCTTGCCGGAGCCGGTATCGGTACACTTATTTGTCCCGGATTTGGTACGGCTATCGGTGCAGGTGTCGGTTTAATTGCAGGTGTTGTCGGATCATTTATGTAATATGTCTGAGTGGGACCTCGCTTGTAGGAGTGGTACACGGAGTGCGAGTGGCGCCGAGTCTAGCATTTTACGGAAGTGACCCCATGCGCTTGTTGACTGTGCCGGACTTATTGTTAAATATTGAACTTGCTTATTGCACAGGTTCAACAAGTAGTCGGAGTCAGTTGACAATATGAAAATAATCCCCAAATTTATAATCAACTAACCGGAAAGCTCTTATTTAAAGTAAGAGCTTTCTTTTTGTTTATACAAAACTATGTTAACAGATTAGATATAATATATTATAATTATATTGATGATAAAAAGGATATTTTATGAAAATTTTAATAATAGGCTCAGGATCAAAAGAATATACTCTGGCAAAAATAATTTCACAGTATGAAGAAACGTCGCTTGTTTTTGTTGCACCCGGTAACTCGGCAATTGCCGAATTTGCAAACTGTGTGGATATAAAAGCTGATGATACAGACGGGTTGTTAGAGTTTGCAAAAGAAAACGAAATAGATTTAACAATTGCTGCATCAGAAAAAGCTATATCGGAAAATATTGCTGATAAATTTAATAGTGAAGGATTGATGATATTCGCTCCTTCAGCAGATGCGGCAAGAATAGCCGTAAGTAAATCAATAAGCAAAAAATTTATGTATAAAACAAAAATACCTACACCGAGGTTTGGTATTTTTGACAGAGAAAGTATAGCAACAGACTATGCAAGAAAGTCTCAATATCCGCTGGTCGTTAAAACAGACGGGCATCTGCACGGTGAAAATGTGTATATTTGCGATAATTTTAAAATAGCGAAAAGAATAATAGAAGATATATTTTCAGCACGTGAAAAAAAAGTAATAATTGAAGATTATGTTCAGGGGCAGGAATTTTCTTATTACATAATTACGGATGGTTATAATGCAATGCCTCTCGGGTCCGCAGTAACCTACAAAGGTACCCTTGAAGGCAACGGCGGAATAATTACTTCCGGACTCGGTGCATATTCTCCGTTTTATATGATTGACAGAACACTTGAAAGTAAGATATTTAAAGAGATTGTTTATCCTGTATTAGATGAGCTTTCAAAAAACGGTAATCAGTATGTCGGTATACTGGGGATAGATATGATAATGGATCGAAACGGAAAATTGAATGTGATAGAGTTCAATCCGTTTTTTAAAGAACCTGATGCCCAGTGCGTATTAAGCCTTATTGATGAAGATTTTGTTAATGTTATGAAATCAGCCATAACCGGTACGCTTGTTGATGAATACAGAGAGATTAATGTCAAACCGTATTTTAGTCTTTCTGTTGTTTTGAGCTCGGGGGACTATCCTTCCGAAGGTGTTTATGGCTGTCTTATATCAGGGCTGGATGAAGCTGCGGAAAGTAGTTATATTTCCCATTTTAATACAATAGTTGATAATGACGGCAACTATCTGACAGCAGGAGGCAGAACAATTACGGTGACGGCTGTTGCCTCAACACTGGAAAAAGCCGCTCAAAAAGTATATGACAGCATATCTTTTATAAATTTTGATACAATGAAGTATCGAAAAGATATCGGAAAGACAATTTTTATAGGCTGTTAAAATGGATGAACAAAATATATTCAGAAAATGTATTGCCTGTAATACATTAAAGAGCAGAGACAGATTGATAAAAATTACTATAAACAAAGCTAAAGAAATACAGGTTATGCCGGATTCTAAATTTCAAGGCAGATCCGTATATATTTGTAAAAATAGTGAGTGTGTACAAAAAGCTTTAAAAAAAAACAGAATATACAGGATATTGCGGGTAAATCCCGATAAATTTCCGGAAGAAAAAATCAGGGCTGTACTTGAGAATTAGATTGTGTTAAAAATATAGTAGAGACACAATTAATTTGGAGAATAATATACATAATGACTGATACCGTAAGAGTTTATGATATAGCAAAAGAATTAAACCTGCCGAATAAAGAGGTAATAGAACTTCTTGATAAAAAACTAGGTATAAAGGTTAAGTCACATTCCAGTGTTATCTCCGAATCACAGGCAAAACAGCTCAAAGAAGCGTTAAAAGAGCCTAAAACCGAGCAGACTAAAAAGCCGAAAGCTTTTATTGTAAAGAAAGCAAAGCCGAAACAGGAAGAAGAAAAGCAGGAAAAAGAAGAACCGCCAAAACAGGAAAATATACCTGAAAAAGTTAAGCTCGGTAAAATTGAACAACCCAAATTGCCGTCAGTTCCTGCGCCCCGTGTAAAATTGGGCAAAATTGAGCCTCAAGTTAGTTCTAAGCCAAAGCAGAAACCATTAAATAAAAATATTCAGGATAAACCAGAAGAAAACGCTTCTGTTAAGGCACCTGCTGAAGTTCAAAAGCCGGTACATAAAACAGAAAAGAAGCCTATTCAACGTCATATAATACCTCAGGAAATATATGAAACAAAAGGCTCGCCTAAAAAGAAAGGCTCAAAAAAGAAAGAAAAACTTTATAAATCAAAAGAAGAAGAGCAGGAAAGAATAAGTTTAGAAAAAGCTAATGCTCAAAAACATAAAAAAAGAACACATACAGAGGCAGCTGTTGAAGAAGTAAAAAGTGTTGTTATAAACCAACCTTTAACAGTTGGTGAATTAGCAGATAAAATAAATAAAGCTTCTGCAGAAATTGTCAAATTTTTGATGATGCAGGGTATTTTAGCTACAGTAAATCAGGTTATAGATGTAGTAACAGCTAAAAAAGTTTGCGAAAATTTTGAGATAGAAGTTCAGGAACAGGATCTGGATGCATTTATCGAGGAAGAAATGCAAAAAGAAGAAGAGGCAAAAGAGCTTGCCGCAATTGATCCTAAACTTTTAAAAAGACGTGCTCCCGTAATAAGTATTATGGGGCATGTTGATCATGGTAAAACTACGCTTTTAGACTCAATTCGTGCTTCCAAACATAAAATTGTTTCGACAGAGGTCGGAGGTATAACACAGTCCATCGGTGCATATACCGTATACTTAAACAATAAAAAAATTGTGTTTATAGATACTCCGGGTCACGAAGCTTTTACAGAAATGAGAGCCAGAGGCGCACAGGCTACAGATATTGCTATCCTTGTTGTTGCTGCAGATGACGGTATAATGCCTCAGACTATTGAGGCAATTAATCATGCTAAAGCCGCAAATGTTCCTATAATAGTTGCGGTGAATAAATGTGATAAGCCTGATGCGAATCCTGACAAAATTCTTCAACAACTCACAGAACACGGGCTGGTTCCGGAAGAATGGGGCGGTGATACAGTTTGTGTAAAAGTCAGTGCCTTGCAGGGTACCGGTATTGATGAACTTTTAGAATATATATTGCTTCTTGCTGAAGTATTGGATCTTAAAGCAAATCCTGATGCATCTGCGTCCGGTGTGGTAATTGAGGCTAATCTTGATAAAGGTAAAGGTCCCGTAGCAACACTGCTTGTTCAAAACGGCACGCTAAAAACCGGTAATTGTGTTGTTGTCGGTAATGTCTGCGGAAAGGTAAGAGCTTTATTATCCGACTCAGGAGAAAGAGTTAAAAAAGCTACGCCTTCAACCCCTGTTGAGATACTCGGTTTGACGGAGGTGCCTCAAGCAGGTGATAAATTTGAAGTTGTTGAAAATGAAAAAATCATGAGGGCAATTGTTGCAGAGCGCAAAGAAAAAGAGCGTACAAATCGTCTTGAAGCAATGCTTCCGGCTCATATAAGGAATGAAGTTGTGGGAGAGAATGAAGACGGATTCCAGCATCTTAATCTGATTATAAAAGCTAATACAAACGGGTCTGCAGAAGCACTCTCTCAGGCAATAGGACAGTTTAAGTCAAATGAAATAATCATAAAACTTATTCATGTCGGGGTAGGTGATATTTCAGAGGCTGATGTTATGCTGGCTGCAGCAAGTAAAGCTATAATACTAGGCTTTACGGTTAAAGAAGATCATAATGCGGAAATTGCCGCACAAAGAGAAGGTGTTGTTATTAAGAAATTTGATATCATATATCAAATACTGGAGGATCTAGAAAAGACAATGCTTAATTTGCTTCAGCCTGAGATTAAAGAAGTAGAACTCGGAAAGGCTGAGGTTAGACAGGTATTCACTGTAGGAAAAACTGGCAGGATTGCCGGCTGTTATGTTACGGAAGGCAAGATTATTCGTGGAAAAACAGCAAAACTTATTCGAGACGGAGAAACTATATTTACAGGCACTATTGATCAATTAAAACGTTTTAAAGATGATGTTAAAGAAGTTGCCACAGGTTTTGAATGCGGTGTTTCTTTTGCAAAGTTTAATGATATACAAGAGGGTGATATAATCGAAGTCTCAACAACAGAAGAAATAGAAAGACAGGCACTTGTATAACAAAAAAACTGATGATATAAATCACAGGTTGTACAAATAGGGAGAATTTTATGTCTTTAAGGAATGAACGTGTCAGAAAAACATTAATGAAAGAAATTGCGGATATTATACAAAAAGATATAAAAGATCCTCGTATAGAGGGGGTTATTTCCGTAACGGATATTGAGCTTGCACATGATAACTCATTTGCAAAAGTTTACTTTTCTGTTTTTACAACTGATGAAGGAAAAAAACAAAAATCAATAGATGCACTTGAAGAAAATGTCTCAAAAATACGTTATGAAGTGGGTAAAAGAATTCGTTTGCGGCTTACTCCCGAATTGCGTTTTATCCCTGATGACTCTTTGGAAAGAGGTACAAAGGTGATGGATTTAATAGACAAAATTTCTAAAGGTGAAATATAGTCTGTTATGTTCGGTTTTTTTAATATTAATAAGTCTAAAGGTATGACATCTCATGATGTTGTATCGAAATTGCGTCGTGTTTTAAAGATTAAACAAATTGGTCATACCGGTACACTCGATCCTCTGGCACAAGGGGTTTTGCCTATAGCTGTCGGTAAAGCAACAAGACTTATTGAATATTTGGATGAAAAAAACAAAGAATATGTAGCGGTTTTAGAACTCGGAAAAATTTCCGATACCTATGATTGCGAAGGTATAATTCAACAATACAGCGATAAAAAAATCTCTGAAAATGATTTTTTATCTGTAATTGATAAATACAGAGGAGAGATTGAACAGGTGCCGCCTGCATACTCCGCATTGCATTACAAAGGCAAGCGTTTGTATGAACTTGCAAGACAGGGAATTACGCCGGTTGATATTCCTGCAAGAACGGTCTATATAAATAAGCTTAATCTGTTGGATTTTGATTATGAATCACAAACAGCAACAATTGATGTAGGGTGTTCACGTGGAACTTATATCCGTTCTTTGATAAATGATATAGGTATAAATTTAGGAACAGGCGCTATTATGACCGCTCTTACCAGAACAAAATCAGGAGTTTTTTCTTTGAAAAATGCAGTTTCTCCGGAGCTTTTATCTGATAATTTTGAAGCTTTGAAATATTTGATTAATCCTGTTGACGTTTTATCATATAAATGTTATCAATTGACTGAAATTGAACTGCAAAAAATTAAACACGGTCAGAGCATTGAAACAAAACATTATTATGAACCTTCTTCATATATTTGTCTTGAATATAATAATCAACTGTGTGCACTTGCTAAGAAAGATGCAATATCTAATAAATTAATAATACAAAAGGTGTTTATACAATGAAAAGAGCAAAAATATTAATAACTCTATTGTTTATACTAGCTGTTTCTGCCTCTGCCAATGCACAGAATTACAATAATCCTGATAATGTAATGTGTCCGGCTGTTCCACAGGTTAACGGTCCTGTTTCTGCAGCATTAAGTAAGGTAACTGGCATGAATGCTATTATTTCAACAACACTTGAGTCTCAGGTCAGAAAACAACTTAATAAGGCTTTAAACGGTGATTTTAAAGTTGAAATCACTCCTTTTGGCGCAAAAAGTATGCTGGAAGGCAAATTTAAGAATATTGCTTTTCAATCAGATTCAGCTTATACGGAGGGAATATATCTTTCTAATATAACGGCGGAATCAATGTGCGGTTATAACCATTTTATTTATAAAAACGGTCAGGTCTATACGAATGAAAACTTTTTATTGGGTTTTAATGCAAACATAACCTCTGAGGATTTACAAAAATCAGTTACAACTCCTGAGTATATGAAGCTTGTAAATTCTATGAATATAAAAATGGGTAATTTAACTTTATTAAAAGTTTTTTCTCCTAAAGCCGGAATCAAGAATGACAGATTGTTTTTTTCATTAATGGTATCTTCTCCGTTAACCTTTAATGAGCCAAAATCGGTTTCTACTGAAATGGGGCTGGACGTTGAGGACGGTAAGTTTGTATTTACTGATATAAAAGTTACTCCAAGCAGTTCTTCTTTTAATATTAATTCAGTTTTACCCATTATTAATAAATTAAATCCTTTTGTCATTCACGCTTCTGTTTTGAATGATCCTGAAAGTATAATAAAAATAAATGATCTAAAAATCGAAAATAATAAAATTAATATAAAAGGACTGGTTATTGTTCCGAAAAACTATTATAATAATTAAAAGATTTTATAATAAGGAAAATACAGATGGGTTTCTGGTCAAAATTAGTTATATTATCACTCGTTGCACTTGCATTTTTCTATGTAAAAGTCAACTTTTTTGATACTCCGCATACTAAAGTTGAAAAAAAATTAGTAGCGGAAGAACAGGTCGTCGAACCTCTGAAATCTCAACCTGAAAAACAAACTGAGAAAAATGAAGCACAGCAAAAGAAAGAAAAAGTTTTTGTGACTGTGTACTTTCTGGGTATGGATAAGTCTGATACAAGTATTTTTAAAAAAGTTAAAAGAGAATTGCCTGCGGGACAATCAAAGCTAAAATTTGCACTAAACCAGCTTATAGCCGGTCCTTCTCCGTACGAAAAAAGTGTCGGGGTATATTCTGAAATTCCGAAAGATGTGAAAATACTTGGAATTGTAGAAGGTAAAAATAAGATAATAATAGATGTGACAGGTAATATTCAAAATGGAGGCGGTGCTGACAGTTTGTACAGCCGAATGAAGCAGTTCATAAAAACAGCACTTGTAAACAGTCCTGATAAACCTATGTATCTTTATATAGACGGAAAACAGGCTGAGGTTCTCGGCGGAGAAGGTATTATGATTTCACAGCCCTTAAATGAGAATTCATTAGATGGATAAAGATTTAGAGTATTATTTAAATTTAGACTGGACTTTGATAGAAGGTACTGATTTGGATTTTAACGGTAATCCTTATCACTATATAGAAATCAAAGAATTTCCAAGTTTTGCTTATTGTGCTAAAACCCGTGAAATCGCACTTGCCAATTACAAAAATCAGCTTAAACTGATGCTCCAAATCATGCTTGAGGACGGAGAAAAAATACCCGAACCCGGAGAAAATGATGATGACGATATAGACTGGGAAAGCATTTGTCCTTAGTGAGTGTAATTTATTAAATATAATACGCAAAAATAAACGCCCTGCTTTTTAGAATAGGGCGTGTGGTATATGTTTGTAGTGATATGGATTAATACATATATGATGTCAATAATGTGTTTGTGTCAGTTAAATTCCTTAATTTTTTTAATGCCCTGCTTTCTGTTTGCCTGATGCATTCTTTTGTTACACCGTAAAGTTTTCCGATTTCTTCCAGTGTTTTTCTGCTAAATTCACCCAGACCGAACCGCATTCTTACAACAGCTTGTTCTCTTTCTTTAAGCTGCGATACAACTGTCTCAATGTCTTTTTTTAGATTTTCATATTCAGCATTTGTGTAAACTCCTGCATTCGGGTCTTCAATAATATCAGAGAGAGTGACTTCACTTCCTGAATTCAGTTCATAAGCTGAATCCATAGAAATAGATTTTGTGAATGCGCCTAGGAACGAATCTATTTTATCTGCAGATATATTCATTTTTTTTGCTACTTCTTCATTTTTAACCTGTGTATTATATTTTTGTTCCAGCTCTGCTTTTACTTTAGAAAATTTAGACAGTGTTTCCTGAACATATACTGGAATTTTTACACAGTGAGATTGTTCGGATATTGCTTTAAATATTGCCTGTTTAATCCACCATGCCGCATAAGTTGAAAATCTGTATCCTAATGTGTAATCAAACTTTTCAACAGCTACCATCAGTCCTAAGTTTCCTTCCTGAATAAGGTCAATCATAGGAAGATGAGAAATCTGTACTATTTTTCTTGCAATATTTACTACCAGTTTTAAATTTGCTGTAACAAGTTTTTGTTTTGCTTCCAGTGCTTTTATTGAATCATTTTCTTTTGCGGCTTTTGCTGTTTCTTTTTCTTCTTCTGCAGATAATACGGCAAATGAAGAAATTTTCCTGATGTAAATACTTAATGTATCATCACTTGAGTCTGATGGTACAACATTGTTTGAATGCGGCTTAGTGGAAAGCGAACTTTGTGAGACTGAAATTTTAGACATACACTTACTCCTAATTTATTTATAATATCCTAATTTATACAAATAATCTTGCGCACTAAAATTGCACAGTATAGAGACATCTATCTGCATAATCTTGCTGATAAATTAAATGACAAATCAAAGAAACGAAAAATTTGCATAACTTATGTATATACTTAATATATCACTCAATATATACAAATGCAAGCTTTTTGTGAAGAAATATTACAAAATAAGAAAAAAAAATACTGTTTTTGTAATATTTTGTAATATATTTAAGATTATGGATATACAATATATGCAGATGGCTATAGATGCAGCGCAGCTTTCGGATGTTGATATTCCGATAGGTGCGGTTATTGTAAAAGATAACAGAATTTTGGCTTTTGCGCACAATCAAAAAGAGGCGGATAATGATGCTACAGCACATGCTGAACTGCTTGTGATAAAAAAAGCTTCACATAAGACCGGTAATTGGAGACTTGAAGACTGTGATTTGTATGTAACACTGGAGCCATGTCCTATGTGCATGTGGGCGATACTTCAGTCCCGTATAAAAAATCTTTATTTTGGAGCTTACGATACAGTATATGGTGCAATCAGCACTATTCCTCAGATGATGACGCTTTCAAATTCGAAACTTAATTTTAAAGGCGGTATAATGGAACATGAGTGCAAAGTGCTTTTAGACAGTTATTTTAAATCAATGAGAATTAAATAAATGAATTTGCAAACAAAACAATATCTGGATAAGCTTGTAGAAACTTATGAAACAGCTGATTTTATAAAAGACGATCCTATTCAGTTTCCTCACAGATATAAAGATAAAAAAGATATTGAAATTGCGGGATTTCTGGCATCTATCTTTGCTTACGGAAAAAGAGAAGTATTTATTAAAAAATTAGATATACTTTTTAAAAAAATGTCACAGAAACCTTATGAATTTATAATTAATTTTGATGAAAACAGTGATATTCTGGATGATTTTGATTACAGATTTTCCGTTGGAACAGATATTAAACAGATTGTATTGATATTAATGGCATTGTATACTTCCGGTAATTCTCTGGAATCACTATTTAAATACGGTTGGAAGCAAACCGGTTCTGTAGAAGGAATGTTGAAAACATCTGTAGATTATTTTTATGCCAGAGTTAGTCTTCCAGTGACAAAAGGCTTTTATCATCTTTTGCCTGATCCTGCAAAAAAAAGCGCATGTAAGCGTTTGAATATGTTTTTAAGATGGATGGTCAGAGATGGAAAAGTAGATTTAGGTATTTGGAATTTTATTCCAAAGTCGGAGCTTTTGATACCAATGGATGTACATGTTGCAAAAGTATCAAGAGTATTGTCTCTTCTGAACAAAAAACAGAATAATATGTCTGCGGTTCTTGAATTGACAGAGAAACTAAGGGAGTTTGACTCTTTAGATCCGGTAAAGTACGATTTTGCCATGTTTGGATACGGCGTAAACAACTAATTTACTCAAATCGTTCTTTTGTAAAGTTAAGCATTTCCTGTGTTGTATAGCCGCCTTTTTCAATAAATTCACAGTCTTGTGGTGCATCAAATGATGGGATTTCACCGGGACCTCCGAATAACTGTAAAAAGAACACATCATATCCAAAACGGTTTGGTGCTTTTTTCCCGTTGACATCAACAGCAAAAATAGGAAATTCACTGAAGTCATTTGTGTACGGGATAAGGGTAATTCCGTCAGAAGTAATTATTGCCGGTTTTTGTGACATATTTTCATAAGACCAGCCTGTACAACCTTTTGTTGAATTTTCAAGATCTTCCTGATATTGGTCTTTTTCTTCCTGTGATGCATTATCATCAGGAGCCGGATGTTGTTCTTGATAAACAGAATCCCTGCCTTTATATTGCGGCAAGCATCCTTCTGTAACACCGTTTCCATCACAGATCTTGGTCGTCCTTAAATTTTCTTTTATAAAAGCATATAACTCAGTACACTGTGAAAAATCTCTTTGCGAAGTGTCTTTACTGTAATAGAAGCATTTTGGATAAGGTTGGAAACGTGATTCAGATATAGACATTTCAACAACTTCATTTAATTTTACCAGAGCTTTTTTCAAAAGAGCAGAGTTTGCACGATTGTTGACATTGTACATTACAGAAGGTACGGTCAATGCTGCAATGACACCTATAATACCCAGAGATATAATCATTTCTGCCAGAGTAAATGCTTTCTGTTTTGAATCAATTTTATTCATCTTAAATTCCTTTATTTGTTAAATTCCCAGTTTGTAACAATTTTAAGCTTTTTTTCTCTTTTTGGATTTTTTCTTTTTTGCTTGAATATCTTTATATGCATTATCTATTGAAAGCTTTGCCACCTGTTTTCTTTGTATTCTGTCGTAGAAAACAAGCCAGTGTTTTCGTTTTACATTATCTACCGAAAAAGAAATTCTTCCTGCAGTCCTGTCTCCGGGTTTAATTTTCGAGAACAAAATTGTTGTATCACCGAAAACTGACGGGTAGAACGATGCATTTAAATCATTTACAAGCGATATATCAAAACCCGTAAAATATTTGTCGGTCAGGTTTGTAATAACAAGAGCAATCGTTATTGTGTTAAGTTCCCCAAACGGATCCTCTTCAAATTTTACATTTGTAATTTTTACATTAAGTCCGTCACAGGTAAATTCCTCCTGCTTTAGCGCTTCGTCTTTAAAAACCGGTAATTCAAGTTCTTTTGTTACTTTTACTCTTATCTCATCCCCCGGTGATATCAGAACATCTTTTCCTTTTTTGTATAAGGCCATACCCAGCCCTACTGCTCCACCAAGAGCCGCACCTCCTGCAAGCGTATATCCCTGACTTGCAACAGCAGCCGGAAGTCCGAACATGTTCAACGCCAAAAATCCTCCGACTACACCTCCTGCAGCAGTGTATCCTGCACTTTTTGCAATCATTTTAGATGTGCCGACAACAGGGTTCATTTTTGTACTCATTTTCCCTTCAATAGGAATTTCTCTTCCGTCCGGAGTTATAAGATAATCAAAATTTACTTCTATCCAGGCATCTCGTCCCAATCTCTTTGATTCCTGTATCTCTCTTACACTTCCGTGAGCTATTGTTCCTGCTGGAAGAATAACACCTTTTTCTCCTTCCACTTCACTTGTGATTTCTGCAAAAAATTCATCGCCTTCCTCTGTTATGCCGGAAGTTAACACTTGAGATACCGTCATTTTTATGACATCTTTTGTGTCCAGTTGATCTATTTCTCCTGTAAAGAGTTCTTTATTTTCTTTTTCCAGTTTGTCATTTATTTCTGCACGACCTTTGAATACATCATCGGAGTTCACCGCATAATCTGCAGCCTCTGATACCGGTTTTACGGAACTATAAGCAACCGGATTGATTCCGGTATATAAAAAAGAAAAAATGATAACAAGTACGTATGAAGTAATCTTTTTCATATTAAAAATTTTACCCTATATAAAAAATTAAATCACGTATGTAACAAATAATAATTGTAAAAAAACCCCGATACTAAGTAATCGGGGCTCATAGTAAATTAAAGCGTAGTGACTATTTTTTTGTCGGGTATGGATGATTTTGTTTTTTCATTTGGTAATGTTTTCTTGCTTTTTCCCTTGCTTCCTGTTTGATTTTTATAAATTCTTCTTTTTGTTCAGGAGTAAGAATAGCTTCAAATTCTTTTGTATTATCCATTCTTATCTGGCGAGCTTCTTTTTTTAGTTCTCTTAAATCATTTTTTAAAGGTGCAATTTGTTTTTCTTTTTCAGCCTGAGAAAGGTCACTTTCCGCAATCTTTCTTATTTCCGCTTTTTTAGCCTTCATCTGCTCAAAGACAGGTTTCATCTTTTCATGACCTTCCATCCTGATTTCATGGGCTTTTTGTTTTTGTTCCTCTGTTAATTTCAGGCGGTCATCAAGAGATGCTCTTTTTGCATGAGGTGATTTTTTACATTTGCAAGGCATTTTTTTCTCGCATTTTGCCTGTGGTTTTGTATTGTTTTCTGTTGTTGTAGTTGCTGCATAAGTTAAGGAGGAAGTCATCATAACAGCTGCAGCTATCCCTGCAATTAAAAGTGATTTTTTCATAATAAATATCCTTTCTACATCAGCTCCTGCAAAGCAGTTGCCAGTTCTTTTTTTGCATTGTATAAACGAGATTTTACAGTACCTATAGGACATTTTAGTTTTTGTGAAATTTCTTCGTACGACTGGTTTTCGATTTCATAGAGCATAATTACTTCTCTGAATTTCGGTTTCAGTTTATTAATAGCTTCAGAAATCATTCTCTGGCGTTCTCTTTTTAATAAAAGAGACTCCGGTGTGTCTTTTGTATCCTGTACAAGAGAAAGAACAGTTTCATCTCCTGTAGAATTGTCTGACATCTTTTTTTGTGAAGATTTTAGGTAATCTTTGGATAAGTTAGCGCTAATAGTTCTTATCCATGCGTTAAAAGTACCTTTTTCCTGATACTTGTCTGCATTTTTCCAAACTTTTGTGTAGACCTCCTGTTCAAGGTCTTCATTCTGTTCATTTGTAATACGTTTTATGATATTCCTCACGGTAGTACCGTGATTTTTAATTATTGTCTTTAAATCCATATTCTATTCTATATATAAAAAACCGTATTCGTCTACAGGAAGTCCGAGTTCTTGTGCGTCATAAGTGTTTTGTGCAACAACATTGTCGTAGACATCCACACCTACCATACACAAAGGAACACTTAATGTTGCAAAGACAGCTGTAAAAAATACAGCAGCAGTAGCCAGAACCTTCCATTGCTTTTTCTTTTGCTTTATATATGGTTTAGCTTCCAGTATGAGTTCTGATACCCGCTGCATTCTGGCATGCTCTGCTGCGCATTCCGGACATGACTCAAGGTGTTTTTGAAAATCTTCGTCACTGAGGAATGTGAACATTGCTTCGTATCCGTTACAGTTTGTTGTGTTGTTTTCTTTCATTTTTTTTATTCCTTACATATACTATAACGAATAAAAAATAAAAATGTTCATTTTTTATTTAAAATTTAAAATCTCTTGACATAAAAGCTATTTTACAGGAATATAATATTACAATTTTTATATATAATAGTACACGTAGTTGAAAATTGAATAATTTGCCCTGGTGGCAGGAACCATCATAGGGCAACAGAAACAAAAACAATTGAGTATTGTTTTTGACAGGGCGGACAGAATGCACGGAGTGCTCCGCCACAATACACGTAGTTGAAAATTGAATAATTTGCCCTGGTGGCGGAATCGGTAGACGCGTCGGACTTAAAATCCGATTGGGCTCACCCCCAGTGCCAGT
>CALVCQ010000011.1 GCA_944326115.1 Candidatus Gastranaerophilales bacterium
GACTCTGCCGAATAAAATATGACTAAATGTCATATTTTATGAGAGGTGCTAAGTCAGAAACGAAGTTTCTGCGTGCCAAGAACTCTTTGAGAAATTGACTAAATGTCAATTTCGAATAGAGACTCTGCCGAATAAAATATGACTAAATGTCATATTTTATGAGAGGTGCTAAGTCAGAAACGAAGTTTCTGCGTGCCGTATAATAATTATGCAATATTAGAAATGACCGCCGGCTGCAGCTTAGTACTAGATTAGGTCATGACAACAAAACCGGCTGATAAAATAAGGCTTTTATAAAGATTAAAGTAATTATTGTATTTTATCATCAATAGCAGATATTATTTCATAACACAGATCATTATACGGGGTCTTTATACCGTGTTTTTTCCCGAGAACAGAGATATATCCGGCAAATATATCAACTTCCGTTTTTCTTTTTGCTTCGACATCTTGAAGCATGGAAGTTTTTGTGTCAGGAAGCATTTTTTTTATTGAGTCAGAAATTTCTGTCAGCAAATTTTTTGTATTTTTTACCCCTTCAGCTTCTGCAATAAGAATACCTTCTTTTATAATATTAACTGCAAAATCATTAACTTTTTTACAATTTTGAAAATCCCAGTAGGTCGCATTCAAAACAGCAGATGCTTGATTATAGCCTACATTAAGCAAAAATTTCCACCACATAGAGTACATCATATCAACAGGTACAAAATAGGGTATACCTGTTTTATCAAAGAAATTTTGGACAGTAAGTACTTTTTCAGACTTTTCTTTATTGTTTATTTCACCGAATACTGTTTTAAAGACTCCGTCTTGCTTTACATCCCTTCCGTAGCGGGTACTCGTATGTCCGATATAATAAGAGTAGAGGATTTTATCATATCCGTACACAGAAGCGATTTCATCTTCACTTTTTATTCCGTTTAAAAGAGATAAAATTATTGTAGAAGAAGAAACAAAAGGTTTTATTTGCAACAAAATATCTTGAAGAACATTGTTTTTTGTTGCAATTATAATTAAATCAGCGCAATAATTTTTGTATTCCGGCGTAATATAATCAAAAATGTATTCTTTACCGTTAAATATCGTCGGATTGTCTGTGTATTTTTTTATTCTGCTATTATCGACAAGTATTTTTAAGTTTATATCATTTGCTTGTATAATTTTTGCCGCATATACAGTACCAATTGCACCGAGTCCGCATATAATTACATTCTTAATCTCTTTCATAATCTTACTTTATAGTAAAAGTTGCATTTACAACAGCATTGATTTTTTTGTCTTTTGCATTTGTGTTATAGATTCCGTAGTCAGACACATCTGTTGAATCTTTTGCAACAATCTGGAACACACCCATTTTAGCGGAATTCATAACACCTATGCTTCCGCCTGTACTCTTTACCATACTCTGTGCTCTTTGTTTTGCATCTTTTGTTGCTTCTGCCAGCATTTTTATTTTTAATTCATTAAGGTTAGAGACATAGTATTCAACCATATTTGAAGTCAATTCAACATTTTTATCAACGAGTTTTACGACATCTTGAGATATTTTGGTTACTGCATCAACATTATTTGATGAAACTTCTACATTTTGTGACAATCTGTATCCGTCAATTTCATTAGAGTCATAACCGTTAGAAAGCTTTTTATATACAGGGTATGAAGAGACTGGGGTGAACTTTATGTCTTTTTCTTCCATGCCGGAAGCAAGCAAAAATTCTTTTACATTATTTTTATCTGCATTTATTTTTGCGTAACCTGATTTTAAGTCTTTGCTTCTTGATTCGTAATACGCTTTCCATACAGCAAGGTCAGACGTTATTTCCTGTGATGCGGAGCCTGTAACACTGATTGTTTGGTTTTGAAGTTTTTGATATGAAACAATAGCACGCGATAGAATAAATGTGGAAATCATTGCGCCTAAGGCAATCACTATTCCTAAGAGTATTATCTGATAATCTTTTATTTCTTTCATTGTTAACTCCTTTATTATTCTAATCTAGTGTTGCATTTGCCGCATCGAGCCTTCGAGCCGTCACTGCTCACCTTTTCAAAGTGACACTCCAAAAATTCGTTCACGTCGCTTTGCTCCTATCACGAATTTTTTTTCGGACAAATTTTATACAAGTATAATCTATTTTTTTATTTTTTGCTATTATTATTTTATGTTCAGACAAATTGCGCCAATAATACTTTTAACAATATCAAATATTTTTATGACATTTGCCTGGTACGGGCACTTGAAATACAAAAATACTGCACTTTGGCTTGTTATACTGGTCAGCTGGGGTATTGCTTTTTTTGAATACTGTTTTCAGGTACCTGCAAACAGAATAGGTTACGGATATTATGATGCAGCACATTTAAAAACTATTCAGGAAGTTATTACACTGGTCGTTTTTTGCGGTTTTTCTGTGTTTTACCTAAAAGAAGAACTTAAATGGAACTACATAGTAGGTTTTCTTTTTATTGTTCTGGCTGTATTTTTTATATTTAAAAAGTGGTAATTAAAAAAATTAAATTACCACTTTTAATTAGAATGAATTTTCTTATTTATCAGCTGGTTTTTCTTCCGGTGCAGCTGGTTTAACTCTGTCGTGACACGGACACTTGCAATCGGCAGGTTCAGCTAGTCCCGGATTATGGCATCCGCACTGACAATCCGGTGGACAAACAGGATTGCCAAATGGTTTTTCCGGCGGCATCATCCTATGGTGCGGACCTTTTGGAGGACACATCATGTGTATTTTATCAAACTCTGCTTTTGTTTCATCTTTAATTTTTTGAAGTTCAGCTTTTTGCTCCGGTGTTAGCAGTGCTTCAAATTTTTGCATACTGTCTTTTCTGATTTGTCTTTCTTTAGCAAAGAGATCTTCCATTTTTTTCTGTTCTTTTTTAATTTTTTCTCTGTATGGAGCTAAAGCTTTTTTCTCATCAGCTTTAATTTTTTCTAGCTGAGCTTTTTGTGATTCCGTTAAATTTAGTCTTTCTTCAAATTCTGCTTTTTTTGCTTCTCTAAATTGTAAGCGTTCTTCCTGAGTCATAGGTTTGCAGGTGTTAACACTTGCGGCTTTTCCTGTAGGATTTGTACAATCCTTGTTAAGCGGACACTCTGCTAATGAAGGAACTGCAAACAACGCAGAGAGACTTAACGCAATAGTTCCTGTACACAGTGCTGATAATAATGCTTTTCTCATTCATTTCTCCTTTTTAATAATATAGAACAGCAAAATGCATTATTGCATTTGTTAAGTTATTTTAATTAATACAGTTTAGTATAATATTCTTTTATTATCTGTCAATAGCCCTTTTAGTTCAAAAAATTACTTTTATGTAACAGGTATTTTTTTAAGGTGTTAATAATTAGAATTATAAATTCGATTTATGTTTGTCGAAAATTATAGACATGTGGGCTATATATTTTGCTAAAATAAATTAATATATTATGTAGATATTATTTGCTACATCAGGAGCATAAGAGTTGAAACCCAAAATAATACTTCAAATTAGTATAAAGGCACAAAATTTTAATAATTATTCTAAAATTTATATTTTAGACACTAAAGAAACCCAAAATATATTTATTTCGGCACTTGTTTTTACAACAAGTGCCGGTTTGTATAAAATTACTAATAAGCTACTATTTTCAGTTAGGAGAGAAAAGTGTCAATAAAACCAGTATACAAAAAATTGCTTTTTTATTTAGTCTTATCGTCATTGATAGTATTTTTGATTTATTGTCCCGGTATTAATATTTCTGTAGAAGAAGGTATATTGATAGCTGTTTTTGTATTTTGGATACATACATTGATTGATAAAAGATATCTTTTAAACAAACTTTCGCAAAAATTTAATACGCAAAAAGCACTCATTAATAATCTTTTTATTAATTGTCAAAATCTTATATATTTAAAAGATGACCAGCTTAATTATATAGACTGTAATCCGCAAATGAGAAAACTTCTGAATCTAGATGAAAACATTAATATTTCAGGAAAAAATGATTTTGAATTATTTTCTGAAGACATTGCAAAGACATTACGTAACTATGATAAAAAAGTTATTGAAAAAGGAGAAGTTGTTTCTTATAAAATCGAGAAAAAGCTTTTTACCGGTGAAACAAAAATATACGATACACTTCTTTCGCCTACCGTAAATAAAAACAGGATATCTGGTGTAATTGGAATAATGAGAGATATAACTCAAACTGAAGCATTACGTGAAAAATACATTATAAAAAATGCACAGCTTAACAGCATACTTGATAACATTCCTTTTGCTATTTATTTGAAAGATATTGAAGGAAGAGTTATTGCCTGCAATAAAATACTAAAAAACTATATTAACAGTCCGGATAAAAATATAATAGGAGAAAATCTTTGTGATACATGTCTGACAGATATTTCTGATTTAATAAAAAAAGAAGATGCGAAAATAATAAAAGACAAGAAAAAACTGTCTTATGAATCGCATATAAGTATATTTGGTAAAGAAAAAGCATGGTATTCTGTGTCTAAATCACCGATATTTAATGACAACAATGATGTTATCGGTATAATTGTTTATTTTATAAATATTGATGCAGAAAAGAAACTGCAGGCACAGAAAGAAACGTTTGTTGCAACATTGACGCATGACTTAAAAACACCTACAACCGCACAAATGAATGCAATGAAAGTGCTTCTTGATGAATCATTGGGACCCTTGAACTCACAACAGAAAGAAATGGTTGAATTGACACTTAACTCGAATATTTATATGTCAAATATGATATCAACAATCCTTGCAACTTATAAATCCGAAAGCACTGATATCATACTGAAACCTGAAAAATTTGATATTACAGAGTTAATAAGTTCAACCTGCAAAGAGATATCAAATCTTGCTCATACTAAAGAGCAAAATATAATTGTTAAAACGTCATTAGACAATCCTGAAATTACAGCAGACAGATTGCAGTTAAAAAGAGCAATAGTAAATTTATTGTCTAATGCAATTACCTACGGCTTTGAAAATACAGATATAGAAATAACTATTAAAGAACAAAATAATACAATATTTTTAGATGTATTAAATCATTGCAGATATATTCCGCCTGAAAGAATGAAAGAAATTTTTCTAAAATATAAATCAAGTGAAAATGCAAAATTTAATAAAGCAAGTACCGGACTCGGATTGTATTTATCAAAACAAATTATAAAAGCTCATTCCGGTGAAATTCATGCCCACAGCTACGAAGATCAGACTTGTGTATTTGGCTTCAGTATACCTAAAAAGCCGAAACCGGTTGTTGAAGAAACAGGAGTTAATTAATTTTATCAAAGATACATTCTAAGCTTTTACAATCATTATGGATATTTTTAAAAACTTCACGTATAGTTTGCAATATCGTATTTTTTAAAGGCAGCGGCGAATTATTAAAAGGCAAAAAATACAAATTCATCGGCAATCCACCGGCTTTATTCGGGTAAAAATAGTTTATATCGAGTTTTTTTGCACCAATATTTTCATAAAAATTGATTCTTCGTATAGTGTTTTTTTTATTCAAAACCGGTTTTTCTACTTCCAGATAAATCCCATTAAAATCAGAAGAAAAATGCTGTTTTAATTCTTCAAAAATCCTATGACCGTAACCTTTTGACTGGTATTCTTTTATTATAGCTATATAATCAAGCCATAAAATTTTGCTTTTTAAATCTTTAAAAAGCATAAAATACCCTACAGCATTATCCTTATCATTTACTGAATACAGGCAGTAATTAATGTTTTTAAACATATTATTAAAATTTTCAAATGATTTAAGCTCTGCAGCCGGGAATTGTTTTAGCATATCCCTGTATACAATTTGAAAATATTCAAAATTTTTCTGTTCAATTTTTAACATATCAGATACCGGTATAGCAGGATTTTAACGTAATGTTAATTATACCAGAACCTTTAGTAAATATGATATAATTTTTTTATGATTAAAAATTTTTACTTGATATTCTGTTTATTATCATTTTGCTTAATAACCTCAAATGTTAGCTGTGCTTCATCTATGTTTGATGACAACGGAAATTATTCCGGAAATTGGAAGCAAATGACTAATGTTTCTTCTTCGTCGTCAAAATACAACAGCAGTAATTATACTTCTTCTGCCTGGTATACAAGCAATCGTAAACAACAAATACAAAAGAAAAATGATTCATATTCAAACGAAAATTATTCACAAACAAGCACAGTACCTTTTAGATACAATACATTGAACTATACAAAAATAAGAAAAGTCAAAGGCGGATACGGTGATTATAATGCTCATTGCTCAGATATCGGAGATGTAAGCTTCTGTCATTAGACTCTTTGTATACGGATTGCGATAATTGTATAAAGTCAACCGGCTCGGGCAAATATGAACATTAAACATCTATGTATTTTTCTATTTCCCAGGGCGTAACCTGTTTTCTGTATTCGTTCCATTCAATTCTTTTCGAATTCAAAAATTCATTGAAAATATAATCACCTAGTGCTGCTTTTGCTGCCATATTCTTTTCAAATTCTTCAAGTGCACTAAAAAGATTTCGTGGAAGTGATTTAATCCGTCTTTGCTTTATTTCATTTGACGATAGTAAAAATAAGTTTTTCTCAACCGGAACAGGCGGTTCTATTCGGTATCTGATACCGTCAAGGCAGACCTGTAGTAAAACAGCAAAAGCAAGATACGGGTTAATTGATGGATCAGCCGAGCGCAATTCTAAGCGTGTAAAATGTTCTCTGTCTTGAGGAATACGAATCAGCGCACTTCTTGTAATTACAGACCACACTATATACACTGGTGCCTCATAATCTCTAACAAGACGTTTATAGCTGTTAATAACAGGATTTAAAACAGCGGATATCCCCTTAATATTCTTTAAAACAGCACCAATAGAATAACGTGCAATGTCTGACAATTGATACAAATCGGTTTTATCAAAAAAAATATTTTTGCCTTCTTTGTTAGCAAGAAAAATATTTAAATGTAACCCTGAGCCATTTTTACCGTAAATCGGTTTTGGCATAAATGTAGCTTTAAAACCATGATTCCTTGCAATTAGTTTAGTAAGCAGTTTAAATGTAATAAAATCATCTGCGGATTTTAGAATATCATTGTAACCGAGATCTATTTCAAACTGAAAAGGAGATCCTTCATGATGCATCTCTTCAATGCAAAAACCTGATGATTGCAGAGCTGTTAATATATTCAGCAGAGCATCATTATATTTATTGCTGAAATTTAAATCGTAATAACCGGATTTTTCATATAATTCATTTCTTATATTACCGCATTCGTCCTGTTTAAATAAAAAAAACTCAATTTCAGGACTAATATTCATTGCATATCCGGATTTTGCGGCAATAGATATAATTCTTTTTAAATTTGAACGTGGACACCCTGCAAACGGTGAGCCGTCAGAATTGTAGATATCACATATAAATCTTGCAGAGTTTTTTAATTGTTTAATTGAATCAGGCAAAATTAAAAAAGTATCTTTATCAGGATGAAGTCTTAAATCAAGTGTTTCATTATTTCTGAATCCGCTTACAGATGAACCGTCAAATGTGAATTTATTATCCAGAATATCATCTATCTGTGAAGAAGGAACATTAATATTTTTTATCTTTCCGTTAATATCTGTATACTGCAAAAAAACAGTTTTTATTTTTTTGATTTTGATAATATCTTTTATTTCTGAATCTGACAACATGAACTTATTATCTGATACTGTTTTAAAGCGGTCAAGTAAAATTCTTGTTTACAAAACTTAATAAACAATATATATGTTAGCAATATTTTGTATGTGTATTTTTTTATATATATAAGAGAGAAAAACTAGACATTTAAATAAAGAAGAGGAAAAGCAATGGGAACAAAAACTGAGAAATTGACTGTTGAAGATGTAAATTATGAATTTGCATCAAATGAGCTGAAACAAATTCACAAAATACCGAATTTGCCAGTCATAAATATGCATTTACCTAAAATATCTTTAAAAAAATGCGAAAATTTGAATTTAAGACTTAAATAATAAGACTTAAATAACTACAAAATTTCCGGTAAAAATCTATAAACAGGTTTAAGAATAACCGGATAATCCGCATCTGGCTTGTTCAACATGTTATTTAAATTAGATAGTGCGGCTTTTTCGCTGTCGCCAAAGCCTATCATGTTTTTAATAATACAATTGGCTACAAACGTATTGTTTTTTTTGCTTTTATATATAAGAACCGGATATTGAAGTGAAGTAGTTTCCATATCGTTTATTATCCATATATTTATCTTTATTCAATTAACGGTATTTTGTTTTAAAACTTAAATTAAAACAGGGAAAATCCTGTTTTTGAACTACAAAATTTTATGCTAAAATAAAAATAGTTTTATTTTAGAGATGGAATTTTAAAATATGAAAAGAAAATTGTTTGCGTTATTTCTGTCATTTGTGTGTACTGTAAATATTGCTTTTGCTGTTGAAATACCTGAATCAATGCGTGAAACAATGTCTAAAGATTACGGACTTCCGGGTCTGCTTCATTTGATTGTTGCAATGGCTTTTGTGATAGCACTTATTTATATTACCGGCTGGATTTATGCAAAATTAAATATAATTAACAGAAACAGAATAGGCAAGATAGCGCAGAAAGAAAATTTATCTTCTCATTTTACCGTGCTCCAGTCAATGCCTTTAGGTCAGCAAAGATATATATATTCAATTGAGATGAATGACAAAATATTGTTAATCGGTTCAACGCCAAGTCACATAAATTTACTCAAAGAATTTGATAAAGAAAAGGTATCAACTGTAACTCAAAATGATTATGATTTAAATAATATTTCTGAAGAAACTTCCGAAAAGAATGTCTCCACAATAGATGAAATATACAAGAAATATAAAAAATAATTTTTTTGGGAGAGTAAAGCTGTGAGAAAAGAAGTAAAAATAGCTAATAAGACAATAAGTGACAATGCACCGTGTTTTATAATTGCAGAAATAGGGATTAATCATAACGGTTCGCTGGATCTTGCAAAAAAAATGATTGATGAAGCTGTGTTTGCAGGTTGTGATGCAGTCAAATTTCAGAAAAGAACCGTAACAAAAGTCTATACTCCTGAGGAGCTCGATGTGTACAGACCCAATTATTACGGAAACACGAATCGTGATTTAAAATTCGGGCTTGAGTTAAGTTATGATGATTACAAAGAAATTGACCGTTATTGCAAAGACAAAAGTATAATGTGGTTTGCTTCCTGCTGGGATATTGATTCAGTTGATTTTATTGAGCAATTTGACGTGCCCTGTCATAAAGTTGCATCTGCAATGCTTACTGATGATGTATTTTTAAAGAAATTGAAATCAACAAACAAACCTATTCTTCTGTCTACAGGAATGAGTACAATGGATGAAATCCGACATGCTGTAAAAATTCTCGGCGAAGACAACCTTGTGATTTATCACTGTACATCAACTTATCCTACAGAACACAAAGAAATTAACCTGAGAGTAATAGAAGAATTCAGAAAAGAATTTAGTTGTCCCATCGGCTACAGCGGACATGAAAAAGGACTGTTACCATCTGTTTTAGCGGTTGAACTCGGGGCAAACTCGGTTGAAAGACATATAACCATAGACAGAACACTTTGGGGGTCTGATCAAGCAGCAAGTCTTGAACCTGAAGGATTGAGAAGAATGGTCAGAGATATAAGAGAAGTAAAAACAGTGCTCGGTGATGGCAAAAAAATAGTTTATGACTCGGAAATTCCTGTAAGAAATAAATTAAGAAAAGTCAGGGAAGTTAGTAATGTATAAAACACTTAACCTTACAAATAATATCAAAATTATTGTAAGCGACTTTGACGGAATATTTACCGATAATTCCGTTTATATTTTAAATGAAGAATCTAAATTAAAGAAATTAAGTTATAAAGACCTAATGGGTGTGTCCATTGCCGTTAAAAACTGTTTAAAAGTTGCAATAATTTCCGGAGAAAAGAGTAAGGAAATAGATTATATTGCAAAGAAATTCGGAATTGACGATATTCATCAAAATATCCGTACAAAATTGCCTGTACTTCAAAGTATTAAAGAAAAATACAATTTTGATTATGATGAAATATTGTATGCAGGCGATGATATAAATGATATTGATTGTCTAAATTTTGTAAAAAATGCAATAACAGTGCCGGAAGCGAATTATAAAGTTAAAGAGTTAAAACATATACAAATAACAGGTGCACATGCCGGTGATGGTGCATTCAGAGAAATTGTTGATAACATAGTTGAGATGAAAAACAGCAAATAAAATCGGAGAAGATTTAATGTTATGAGCAAAAAATTTCTTCAAATAAAAAATGACATAAAACAAAAGATAAAAAAATTAGACTCATATATTAACAATTATACAGAATCATCACAGACAATGCAGCTTCCGTCTTCTGCTTATATGAACTGGGGTATAGAACTGGCGCAAAAAGGAAAAACAGGTGAAGCTATGGATAAGCTTCAAACAGCTGCATTAATGGCAAATCAGAATCCCGGAGTGTATATTAATATAGGAATAGGACTGCTAAATCAAAAAGACTATGAAGGTGCGATAAAAAACTTCCGACAGGCAATAAAAATAGATAAATATAATTCCAAAGCTTATGCAATGTGGGCTGCTGCGTTATCCGAGATAGGTGATTTAAAAGGGGCTATAGATATTTACAAACTTGCACAGAAATACGAACCACGGGATTCTGATATTTATCTAAACTGGGGAATATCACTTGTAAAAGCAAACAAAAAAGAAGAAGCAGAAGAAAAATTTAAAAAAGCAATGTCTCTGAATCCGACAAATCCTATTACTTCTTTTTTATGGGGTTTGTTGTTATTCGAAGAAGAAAACTATAATGATGCAATTGTGAGATTTAATCATAGTCTTATTTATTCGGATAAAAAACAAGATTCAAACTACTATCTGGCATTGTGTTATTTAAAATTAAATAACTATAAACTTGCAATAAGGTATGCATCGGATGCAATAAATGAAGACAAAACAGCACCTGACCCTTATATAGTTCTTGCTGAATGCTATATGCAGACCTGTAAGGAAGAACTCTGCCTTGAAACTTTTGAATCAGCAGAGCAAAATGTTCAGACAAATACTTTATTTTATACAAACTGGGGATTAGCACTGCAAAAATATAATTACATAGATAAAGCAAGAGAAAAGTTGTCAAAAGCTCTTACGATGGATCCTGCAAATGAAATTATTTTGCTGAATTTGGGAATAAATTATCTTATATGCAGAGAATATACACGTGCACAGGAATTATTTACAAAAGTTCTGGATAAAAATCCAAATAATGGACAGGCTTTATATAATCTCGCAACATTATTTTTTAATGACAAAGACTACAACAAAGCACTAGACCTTTATAAATCTGCATTCAAAAATTCAGCACATAATTACAATATTTATTTTAATATTGCAAACTGTTATTACAAAATTGACGATATAAGCAATGCACAAAAATATTTTAAAAAGACAATAGAATACTGTCCGAAATTTATCCCGGCGTACATAAATTATGCAAATTTGCTTGTGGAAACAGGTGATTATGTATCGGCTAAAAGAAAAATCAGAACAGCTTATCTTATGGATAAAGATTCATCTTATATAAATTTTGCATACGGCGTAATACTAATGAAAACAGGTGATTTTGCAGAGGCTAATGAAAAATTCGAAAATGCAATTCACTTAGATTCGGAATATATTCTTGCTTATATTGGAAAAGCAGAAGCTTTGCTGGATTTAAAAAAATATGAGGAGTCTCTGTCTGTATTAATTTTGCTGAATGAAAAAGCAGATAATAACGAGCAAATTGGTGAATTATTGATAAAAGTATTAAATGAGATATTGAAAAATAATGAAATTTCAGAAAAAATATATACAAAGGCATTTGAATGTTGTAATAAATTTATACAGCGGTATAATAACGATAAGATAATGTCTATCAAATATGCATTAGAAGAGAAATGCAAAATTAAAATAGAGGCTGACTGACAGTGGGAATAATTGTTCAAAAATATGGCGGAACATCTGTTGCAGACACTGAAAAGATAAAAAATGTAGCAGAAGCTGTAATAAGAGAAAAAAATAACGGGAATGACGTGATTGTTGTAGTATCAGCAATGGGTCATACAACAGATTATCTTGTAAAAATGGCAAACGAGATTTCACCTAATCCTAATTCAAGAGAAATGGATATGCTTCTTGCAACCGGTGAACAAGTTTCAATTGCACTTCTTACTATGGCAATACAAGCAAAAGGATACTCTGCTGTTAGCATGAATGCAATGCAGGTTGGCATAATTACGGAATGCGTACATACTAAAGCAAGAATTGTAGATATCAAAACGAATAAATTAAAAGAACATTTGTCAAAGGGTGAAATTATTGTTGTTGCCGGATTCCAGGGAGTAACACCCGAAGGCGAAATCACAACACTCGGCAGAGGCGGCTCTGATACATCAGCAGTTGCAATTGCCGGTGCGTTAAAAGCCGACAGGTGTGATATCTATACAGATGTAGAAGGCGTTTATACAACTGATCCGAGAATCGTTCCTAATGCAACCAAGCTAAAAGAAATATCTTATGAGGAAATGCTCGAACTTGCTCATGTCGGAGCAAATGTACTCCATCCCCGTTCTGTAGAAACGGCAAAACAATACCGGATACCGTTAAGAGTAAGAAGTACATTTAAACTTGAAGACAATGGCACATATATAATAGGAGTTGATGATATGGAAATAAATAAACCGGTTGCAGGAGTTGCTTCTGATTTATCCCAGATAAGAGTTGTTATAACAGAAGTTCCGGATAGACCAGGTAATGCGGCGGCTATATTTGAATTGCTTTCCAAATCAGATATCAGTGTTGATATGATCATTCAGTCTTACGGAAGAAGTGATGATACGAATGATATAGCATTTACTATATCTGAGACTGATTATGCTAAAACAATGGAAATAGTTAAAGAAATTATCAAAGAAATTCACGCTTCCGGAGTGCTGGTAGATGAGGACATTGCAAAAGTTTCAATAGTCGGTGCGGGTATGGTTGATCGCCCGGGTATTGCTGCTTCTATGTTTAAGGCTCTTGCTGAAGCAGGTATAAATATAAAAATGATATCAACAAGTGAAATTAAAATAAGCTGTCTTGTGGAAAAGAAACAGGCAAATGCTGCTATAAAAGCTTTGCATACAGCTTTTCATCTTGATGCAAATGAAACAGCTGTTGTTATGGGTGATTTACCTGATGTATAAACAGAATTATCTTAATATTTTTTTACTTTCAGTGAAAAAATAACAAAATTTTTTTTTACAAGAGTTGGATATGTATGCAAATGTTGATGGAAAATAATCCAAGTTCAAAAGATAAAATTATAAAACCTGACTTTTCAACAAAGACAGGCAGAGAATTTCTTGCTTTCTATTTACAGACAAAATTTAAGCAAATAATTTCTTATGATAAAAAAACTGCACAACCTATTTTTAAAGAAATAAATCCAAACTTTATATCAAAATTTTCAAGAAGATTAATTGAAAATCCGAATAAAAAGTTTTTAATAGGCGTAACCGGAGAATCAGCCAGCGGTAAAACAACTATTTGCAAGCAAATAAAGAAGACAAGTACTCTGTTGAATTTTCCGCTTGAATTTTTAAGTATAGATAACTATTTCAATGATATATCAGAATTGATAAAAGAATACGGCGATTTTGACTCGCTTAGAGATAACGGATATGATGTTGATTCGCCGGAAAGTTTTCAGCTTGAACTTTTAAAAGATGATCTGACAAAGCTGGCGAACGGTATTGATATAAAGGCGCCTGAATACCTTATAAACGGTACCGGTATAAGCGTACCGGAATCGATTCCAATATCATCAAAGAAATTCATACTCGTTGAAGGTATGGCTGCAATGTATAAAGATATAAAAGATATATTTGATGTAAAAATATATATAGATATCGATCCGCAAATTCAAAAAAAATGGTTTATAGAAAGAGCGTCAAAAAGAAATCAAACTAAAGAAAATGCACTAAAACACTGGGAATATGTATGTAATGCTGCTGAAAAATACATAAGACCATCTAAAGCACAAGCGGATATAGTTATCAACGGAGCATCTTCTCTGGATTATTTTTCACAAATAATAGAATTTATTCATACGGCAACAAACTGCTTCACTGCATAAAATTGTTGATTTTACTGAAAAGCCGTGTTTAAATGTTAAGTTTTGTTAAAGATTATATACAAAATAAATAAAAATTAGGCAATTTTTATACAAAAAAATTGTTTATATAAGTACGAGAGATATTAAGAGAAAAAACAAAAGAGAGTAAAACAACACAGGAGGAATTTTATGTCAAGAGTACTTATTTCGATGCCAGAAAAGTTTTTAGATGAAATTGACAAAGTTGCAGACACAGAAAATCGTTCAAGAAGCGAATTAATTCGTGAAGCACTCAGAACTTACATTCACAGAAACAAAATTCGTGAAAACACTCTGGCTTCAAAAAATGCATCAATTCTGGAAGCATTACTTGACTAAAAAAGCTTTAATACAAACGATAGTAATTAAATTATTGCAATCGTAAACTAGACGCAATACTGGATTAATAGGGGAAATAAGGAAAAGGTTTTATAAAAACAGCGGTCTTTTAAAGACCGCTTTCTTTTTGGTTAGCAAATATGGTTTGAGAATAATAAATAGATTATTGGAATTAATTAACTTTTAGCTTTATCTTACTTTGTTTCTGTTGTTGCAACTGTTTGTCCAAGGAACGGATTCACCTGATTTAAAGTATAAGGACTTACAGGATTAATCATATACGGATTATTAGTTGTATTAAGAGAAGGCATTGCTGCGTGAGACATAGCTTCATTATATACGTTTATATCATATCCGTATCCGTTAAACCCCGGGACAGGAGGAATACCCGGTAACATTTGATAAGATGGTTGATATAGCTGAGCAACAGCGGGCTGAACAGTTTGTTGTTGAGCTGTTTGAGTTGTATCTGTAGCTCCGGTTTCATCTGCAGTGGTATTAATAGCATTTATTGCAGCTTCTTTAGCAGCGAGGGCATCTTTATCCTCAGGATTTGCCGCCAGAATTTTATCGGCTTCAGCTATAGTCTGTTGAGCGAGGTCGATTTTTGCTTGAGGGTTAGCCTCTATTTCTTGCACAGCCTGTTGTAATTGTGCTTCCTGTGTTTTTTCCATTTCAGTTTTACCGGTTATAGCTTTAGCACCTTTTGCTGCAATTGCACCGCCGATTGCACCACCGATAAATTTACCTAAGAATCCGCCAATTGCTGTACCGATACCCGGACAAATTGCGGTACCTATTGCGGTACCTATTGCTGTTCCGAGAGCATCACCTGCAAGCCAGCCTGCTGCACCGGCAACTACCTCTGTGCCTGATTTAGCAATCTGTTTCATACCGGCTTCAAATCCGAGATTTTTAAATGCAGGGATGACATCAGTAAATGTTTTCATTCCGGCATCCATAACCATCATCCAGCCTGCACCGGAACGACCCATTGCCTGACCGAAGCCTGTTGCTCTTACTGATTTGTATCCCGGAATTTTATCCAGAAGTTTACCTATCCAACCTCTATTTGCAGTATTTACCGCTATGTTCTTTTTAAAGAAATTACCATATTCTTTATTTAGAATATCTCTTCCTGATTTTATTGCTTCATTTCGTGATGAATAAGGATGAGAAGCTTTTATATTATCTAAAGTTTGTTTCAAGTTCCAGCCATTCTTTTTCAATGAAGAAAATGCTTTAATACCGCCAAAAATTCCGGCAAAAGGTAAAGAGCCAACAAAAGCATCTGTTACCGACGGCTGTGTCGAAACAACTTGCGGCATTCCGTTGACAAATTTAATCATACTTTCAACATCATTGTTTTTGTTGATGATATAAGCACCTGCTGCAGCTCTGTACATATTTGTTGCATTATTATTGTAACCTGAAACCCCATTGACCATAATAATAATTTCCTATTTTCTAACCTTATATATATAAAAACAATCGATTATTTGAAATTTACAAAAAAACAGAAATTTGTAAAGAAATATTAACAATATGGCAAACTTTAGATTTTATATGTTTTGTACAACTGACATAAGAATCGGATAAATTGTATGTTTATTTATAATAATTCTGGCAATAATTACAAATTAAGATTCGGGCAAAATGCCTCAGCGCCAAAGCAAGATACTGGTGAATTCAGACAAAAAACATTATACGGAAATGATTTTCACGGGCATTTAAAAGCGTTTCAAAAATTTAAAACTGTATCAGATGTCTTTAAACGGGAAAATCCGACAGGAGATGTAATATTATCCGGAGATGAATGGGTCGGAGCAAACAGGGAAAAAAATATTGCTATTGTAAAAATTATGAACATGTGCAATATAACAGCAGCAGCGCCCGGTAATCATAATATGGATTACAACGGAGCTAACGGATTGTCAGAAATGCTTGATTTTGCAAAGTTTAAAACACTTGCCCTGAATTTAGTTCCCAGAGATAACACAAAAATTGCATCTTTTCCTCTTAATGATGATTTGAGAGAAGGCAGATTTGCTTCATCGATGATTGTTGAAGAAAACGGCAAAAAAATCGGATATATAGGTTTGGCGCCATGTGACTTGTTTACAAGAATAAGCTCGCAAAGTCAGGAAGGAACAAAAGATATTCGAATTTTAAATTTGCAGGAAACGGAAGCAGCACTTCGAAAAGAAGTTGAAAAACTTGAAAAACAAGGTGTAAATATTATAAAACTTGTATCACATGTAGGTAAAGATGCGGCTGTTAAAATCGCACAGGATGTAGGCGGTATTGATATAATAAATGACGGTCATTCACATGATGTTTTAGACGGATTGGTTCCGGGTCAAAATTTGTTTAAGTCCCCGCGTGGAGAATGGGTAATTATTACGCAGGCAGGTAAAAACGGACATTCATACGGTTTACTTGACGTGGTTTATGACAAATTCGGGCGTATTATTAAAGCAAAAAATGAATTAAAGTCTCTTGACGACAAACCCCGGAATCTGGCTGTAAAAATAATGGAAGATATGCTTCTTGGTGCGCCTCAAAAAATCGGAATAATTGCACAAGAAGTAAAATCAAAACCGGAAACAGTGCTTGAAGAAAGTCCGATAAGTGCATTTTTAAGCGATGCATATCTTAAGTATTCTGATGCGGATCTTGTTTTAAATAATATGGGCGGCATAAGAGCAAGTCTTCCTGCCGGTCCTGTAACAGACAGAGATGTTATGGATTTAATGCCGTTTTATAATGATGTAAATGTATACAAATTAAGCGAAAAAGATATAATAGACGTTCTAAACAGCGCAATACAAGCAACGGCAAAATATCACAGAACAGGTGCTCTTCAGGTAGCAGGATTGAGGTATGTAATAGGCAAAGATAATAAGGTTAAAGATGTTGAGCTTGTAAAACAAGACGGAACAAGGATTTTTCTGAATTCACAAAATCCCTCCAATGACAAGTTTTTCAAAGTAGCATATAACACTTTTGTTGCAGGAGGTAGCGAAGGTCTGGAAGCACTGGCTTGTCCAGAAAAAATTATACACAAATGCGACAAAAACGAAACGCAAATGCTTATTGACTACATAAAATCATTTAACGGAAAACCGATAGTAATAAAAGCTGATGGGCGTATTACAAGAGAAAATTAATCGCTGAATTTATCAGGAATACTGTCTAAGAAATCCGGAGCAGCGGTATGAGTCTTTTGATTATTATAGTTTACAGGAGTTTGTACCTGAGCGCTATTTACATTACTTTCTGATTTTTCGGAAGTTTTTGACATAGCTTGCTCTTGTCCCTGCTTTTGCAGCAGTATATGTTCTTTTTGAAGAAGTTTTTGCTTGGTACCGGCTGGGCTTACCCAGTTAAAATTTTTAACGGATTTTACACTGTCAGGGTCTCCGGTAATTTGTACCTGAAAAGTTTTTGTATCGTATTTATAATCCGGAATTAAAAGCGGTATTTTTTGTATATCAGACAAAGGAATTTCTTTATTGTAAAAATTGAAGAGTTTTGCAATTGTTGTTCCGTAACTAGTGTGTTCGTCTAAAAAATCTTTTATGGTAAGAGTACCGAGTACACCCATTGAGGAAGATACTTCGGAAGAAATTTTCCCGAGTATATGTAAATTAGTATAATTGTTTAAAAGATTAATATTGCCGGTTATATACATACTCATCTGAGAGCCTGATGTTGTCACGGGTGAGAGTGTAGCAATTCCGTTTGAAATATCTATGCTGCCTTTTAGATACGAAATATATCCTGTATCCTTAGGACTGATTGCCTGACGTGCACTGTTAAGACTTGCGTAAATCAATCTCTGGGAAAGTAAATTCTGCGCATACAAAAAATGTTCAAACCTGCCAAGCTGACCTAAATGTCCGTTTTTAACAAGCAAATCTATATGACCTTTCATATTTTTTACTAAATTTTTACAGTCAGATGTAAATAAATTAACTGACGCATCAAAGTTTAAATTTCCGGAAATTTTTTGATTTGTCATGCCTAAAACATCAGACGCAGATCCGGCGTCCATATCTCTTCCCTGAAGTTTAGCCTGTACCGACATATATGGAAAATTATACGTAATATTGCCGGCAACTTTTCCTCCATAAGCATTGCAAATTAAATTTGTAATATACAGAATATTTTTCTTAGAATTTATATCACCGGTGATATTTTGTGCGTTAATTTTGTCCATCTTGTAATTTTTGATATTTATTTGACCTGACTTAATTTGAAAAGGAAATTCTGCACCCGGCGCATATTTTGCCGAAGGAAACATCGGAAGCAGCTGCATAACTGAATTCATATCAAAATATTGAGAATACAGCTTTAAATTTTCAATATTATAACTCGTTAAAACATTGACCGGAGCAGTTAAATCCAATGAAATATCTGTATTATCAACTTTTAAATTATTTATTTTCAGGATTATTTTTGAATTGATAAAATTTAAACATGCATTTTGTAAAGCAATCTTATAGCCTCTGATATCTACATTGTTTGCTGTTATTTTTCCGGAAAAAGACGGTTTATTAAAGAGTCCGTTTAATAAAATATCGCATGCTAAGTCCGCACTACCCTCGGGTACGGGTATCTTAACCTTTAAATTATCAGGTATATACAAATGCAGGTTCTGTGCAGAAGGATTAGAAGATATATTTTTAATTACACCAGTTAAGCGGATTGCTTTTTTTAATTCGGAAATTCTCACATCTTTCACCAGACTGTTTATAGATGGAGCGTAATAAAGCGAGCAGTCATTGATTATTACATTGTCACCCGTTATTTTAAATTCAGAATTTAACAAAGAATTCATTCCGGAGAAATTTATTATTTGTAAAGGCGTAATATAATTTTGCGGATCAGCAAGAATTCTTGCTGAAACTTTTGTCATCTCTGATGAATGTTTTATTTTTAATTTAACAGGCAAATATCCTTTTGAATGCCATATAATGTTTTGCGGTAAAAAAGACTTTATAAAACCGGTATCAATACTCCCGTCTGTTTGAACATATATTTCGGGTGTTTTTAGGTAATTTGCAATTTTAGCATCTGACATCAAATTAGCCTTGCCTGCTTTTAATTTGAATTGATTAATAGTAATAATTTTGTTGTCAAATTTTACAGGTATATGTTCAGACAAAATATTTAAATCAGGGGTGTTTAAGTCTGCAGATGCTTTTAAATCGTGTATTGCTGCTGTTCCGTGATATTTATTTCTTTCTGCAACTAAGTTTAAAGTGATTTTCTTTATAAAAATTTTTATATTTTTTGATTTTTCAAAAGCGGAAAAATCATCTATAAATCCCTGTATTTTCGGAGCTGCTTCACATAGTTTTCCTTTTATAACGGCAGAAAAAGTAAGATACCCGCTATTAACGTATAAATACTTCTGAATATTCAAAACAGGAAATGCAGCAGCAATGTTTCTTAAATCCAGAGCATTTGCTCTTGCTTCTATATTTGCATTTGCATTGCTGTCTATTATTCCTGTGACTTTTATCGGCTGATTGTTAACAAACATATTTGAATGTTTTATATTAACCTTATTGCCGGAAAAATCAATTAAAGCATTTATTCTGTCAATTTTAAACGGAATATCTCTGTACGAGACAGCTGCGTTTGTAAGTTCAAATTGACCGCCGGAAAAAAGATTTTTAAAATTTGTTTTTATATTAAAGTCAGCAGAAACTGTACCGCTTGCCGTAAATGCGGATAAATTATTTTTAATTTTTAAAATCTCCGCAACGGATATAGCCAATCGCTGCAAATTAGCAATATCAGCCCGTGGACATTTACATTTTATGTCTGCATAATAAGGTTTTTTTACCTTAACATTTGCTTTTATGTCAGAGACTTCATCGGCTGCTGTATAAAATTTGGAAATCAGTACGGCATTACCTTTATTAAGGGTAATATGAAAAAAACTTTCCGGTAACTTTTTATTGCCTAAAATCACAGAAAAGTCGTCTATATCGATTTTTCCTGAAAGATAATCAAACTTGTGCTTTTTTTCATGAACTTTTATATCTGCATTAAAATTTGCAAAAAAACTGTATTTATGGAGATTATCAAAATTTATATCCATCAGCTTACTGTTAATATTAGCAAACATATTAGCAGGAAAAGATAATTTCACATTATAATTCATATATTTTTTATCAAAACAATAAAATTCTCCGTTTGCGGAAAAATTCAAATAGCCGATATCATAACTCTGCAAAATTTTTAAGTTACTGCCGGTTATCTTGAATTTTTGTCCCGACTCCTCATCTTTTATTTTGAACAAATATTTATCTATGCTTATCTGCGGAACTTTATCAGAAAAAGCTATAGAATCATTTTTTTTCGTACAGTTTTTTTCCAGGTATTGCTGAAAAGTTGTTTTACCGTTTTTTAAAAGTTTTGTGGTAAACTGAAACTCTCCTGCACTAATTTTTTGTACTTTCAGTTCCTTTTTTAAAAGATATGGTGCGGAAATTTTAATGCTTGATTTTTTCAGGATGAGTATCTGCTTTTTATCAGGATAAAAAAGCTGTATGTCATCTGCATTTAAATTTATATCAAAATTCGGAGCAACAGATGGTCTGCAGTTATGCAAAACAAGAATAAGACCGGTATTTCTCTTTACATTGTCTTTTATAAATGCAGCGATGTCAGAATTGTGCAGAAAATAAGAAAGCGCAAAGTAAATGCTCAAATATATTGAAAGTATAAAAACAAATAAATAAATTATAGCTTTAACAACTGTTTTCATACACAACTCCGAATAATAAATTATATAATAAAATATAAACTCTGTCATTATTGTGATATAGTATAAAAACATAAACGGGAATCAGGATGAATAACTTTACACAAAAATTTGAACCGGCTGCAGAAAAAGAACTGAAAAAGTTTTTTGAACGGGATAATGCTCAAATATCAGATATGCAAAATGCCTTTTGGCGTGCTAAAACAAAAGATTATACGGCTACTTTTTATAAAACAGGCAAACTTCTTATTCAGGGTGCAGATGTTACACAAATAGTACAAAAAATTGCCCCGATGACCGATTTTAAAGCAGAGGAAAAGCAAAAAGATTACACAAATAATAGTGCAGAAAATATCCCTGCAAAGCATATAGGAACAGATGAATCCGGCAAAGGAGATTTTTTCGGACCGCTCGTTACAGCCGCTGTCATGGTAGATGAAAACACCTCTCATTTGTTGTCGCAAGCAGGCATAAAAGACTGCAAGAAAATAGATGACAAAAGTATACCCAAACTTGCAGCAATAATTAAAAATAACTGCATATTTTCCGTGGTAACAATAAATCCTGCAAAATACAACGAACTGTATGTAAAATTGAAAAATCTAAACCTCCTGCTTGCATGGGCACATGCAAGAGCCATTGAAAATGTACTTGAAAAGCAGGAGTGTGATTGTGCTTTATCAGACAAATTCGGAGACGAAAAATTAATCAAAAATGCATTATTAAAAAAAGGCAGGAATATAAGACTGGAACAAAGATGCAAAGCGGAAAGCGATATTGCTGTTGCTGCAGCTTCCATACTGGCAAGAGAGCAGTTTATTTTAAATATCAATAATTTATCTCAAAAATACGGAATCCCCATACCTAAAGGCTGTTCGGAAAATGTTGTGGATACGGCAAAATTTATAGCGGAAAAATATTCCAAAGACGAACTCAAAAATGCCGTAAAAGCCCATTTTAAAACTTTTTCACAAATATAAATAAATATTCTTCTTCGGAAATATTAACATTTCTTAATATTTATTCTTTAAAAAGGCAATTTTTGAGAATAAAAATTTTTTATATTAATACAGGAACGAGGAATTTAAAAGACTGAATATAAAAGTCTTTGTTTTAGAGGAATTAATAAAAGGAATATTAGGGGAAACAATTATGGTCGTACCAATAGGAATTAACGGGAATAGCAATTACTGGATACCTGATTCTGCAATCGTCGGAGGAATGTCGGTGCCCGGCAATGTTTGGTCATACGATTTCTCCTGTATGTATCCGCAAGACGGAATAAGCACACTCAATGACAGTGCATTATATAGTTTTGATTTTGCAACGAACAACCTTGTAAATCAGGTTGCAGCATTAAATTCAAAATGGATGCCGCTTTTAAATAAATACATGGCTGATGTATCACAATGGTATCAAAATACAATGCTGAATATATCAAGCAATACAAACTACAATATTAATCCGTTCGGTCCGATAAATACCGTAAACAATCCTGGTAATACGAACGGAACAGGCAATACGAACGGAACAGGCAATACAAACAATTCTTATGCTGACAAAATTAAAGAAACCCACGTATCTACATTTATGAAAAGGCTCTTTAATGATCCGAGATTAAAAGATTCATTCGATTTTGACTGTAAATTTCCTTTGGAAGACGGCACTGAAGTAACACTAATGGAAAAATTGAATGAACTCATAAAGGATTACCTCAATAATAAAAGCAGCGGCGCAATTCTGAGCGACGAAGAATTTATGAAAATAAGAGAAATTGCAGGTAAATATGCAAAAACCGGCGATATTACCGCTGACGATTTTGCAACACTTAAAAGCATAGTAGAAGCTCATCTGGAGAAAAAGGAGGAGGATGATGATTCTAATCCTCCGGAAGATCACGAACCCCCTGCAACAACTAATAGACCAGATAAATATCTGGAAGGGCATAATTCAGATCAGTCTGGCACTGCACAGCTATCTTTTAATGCAATGGATGGTATGGGAACAAATAAAAAGAAATTAAACAAATCAATCATTGATGTAGACAAACATACTGTAATAGAATTTCTTGATAAGTATGAAAAAATAGACAATAACGGTGATACATGGATTCGTAAATTCTGGGGTGATTTTGACCACTGGGATCGTTCTGGAGAATCGTGGAATCCATTCGGACATGACAATGCAAAGGCTTCTAAGCTGCCACTAATGGTTGATTATCTATATGATAGAGCAATAGATATCAAAGCTCTGCCAAATTGCACAGACGAAACAAAAGAAGCATTGGATACAGCTGTAGCTACTATGGAAAGTGCAGTCAAGGCAATGGATGATAATATAGATGTAGATTCAAATCTCGGTGAAAGAGACGAAAAAGGCTCTTTAAAGAACAACTTCATAGTTGCTTTTGACGGACTCAAAGATGCAATTAAAGCTGCTGAAGAGCAAGTCTACGGCAGAGAACCGTAATAAACAAAAAATTAATAATAAAATTTAATTTATTCCTCGGTTTATAATTAGGTATGGTAGGTTTAATAAGGGCACAGAATGTGCCCTTTATTTTTTCATTACCTAGTCTGTCTTTGCGGATCCACCGCTATTGGAACGATGCACACTCCGGCGGATAAATATGACTGCAGCAGCCATTGATAACAACATTGTTTTCGATTTTACAAATTGTCAGCATATAATGTGATATAATTATACAGAGACAGATTTAACGGAGCCGGATTATATGCCCAATTATGCAATAGGAATCGACTTAGGCGGAACTAAAATACTTACAGGTATTGTCAATAAAGGCAGCGGAGAAGTATTGTACTCCATTAAACAAAAAACAGGTAAAGAAAAAGATGCGGAGAGCATAGTTGAAAAACTGAAATTTTCTATAAAAGAAATTATAGAAACCTCTCACTTTGATATAGCACAGATAGATTCCATAGGCATAGGCGCACCGGGGCAGGTGGACAGAGAAAGAGGTATCCTCGTATCCGCACCGAACCTGAACTGCGAAAACTTAAACTTAAAAGCAATACTGGAAAGAGAATTCTTTATTCCTACATTTATCGGCAATGATGTGGAAATTGCAACACTCGGCGAAATGAAATTCGGCGCAGGCAAAGGTTTTAATGATTTTGTCTGTATCTTTGTCGGTACAGGGGTCGGCTCGGGTATTGCACAGAACGGAAGAGTCAGACACGGTGCCACAGGCACTGCAGGTGAAATAGGGCATATAATAGTGGACGCCGGCGGAAGACCCTGCGGCTGCGGCGGAAACGGATGTCTGGAAGCTTATGCGTCAAGAACTGCCATCGAAGCAAGAATAATGGGCGCATTAAAAAAAGGCAGAGCCTCTGTTATAACTGATTACATGAGAGATGACAGAGCTATAAGCTCAAAGATGATAAAAAAAGCACTTGACCACCATGACGAACTTATTACCCATGTGCTTTTTGAGGCATCAGATTATCTGTCTAACGGACTTGCGACAATTATTAATTTTTATAATCCGGAGCTGATTGTACTCGGCGGCGGATTGATAGATGCGGTTGATGAATTTTATGAAAGAACCATAACAAAAGCAAAAGCAAAGGCGCTGCCTTTGCCTGCTTCAAAAATTCAGTTTCGAAAAGCCAAACTCGGTGACTTCTCGGGTGTTGTCGGAGCTTGCTTTTTGCAAGAACTGCAGCAAAAAGCACCTGATTTATCAGGTGCTGTGAAATAAGTTTTTGATTTTTAATTACTATGCTGTTTTAGATTATAAAACACCCAGTTGTTTAAGATTCATTAAAGAGTTTGATGCTTGGTTCATTGTTGATGTTGCACTATTAATTGCGCCAGTTGTATCTCCTTTCGCTGTACCAGCTATTGAAGTAGTTGCACCACCTGCTACTGTTGCGGCAGAACCGCAACCAACAAGCCATCCTCCTACTGTTTGTGATGATCCAAATGTCCATACCTGCGTTAACATTAAAGTACCCAGAGTTGTAGACGCAGCACCAGCTGCTGTTGTTGATGCCCCGATTATTTGTGCATTTTTTGCACCGTTAAGATTTTGAGTTGACTTGTTTTTTGTAGCAGAGGATTGATTTTGAATAGAATTTACAAAACTTGTTGTTGATTTTACCTTATTTTGATTTGCTGAAGTCAAGCCTGTTATTTGTCCGGATAGTGATGAATATGAATTCGTTTTTTGTCCGAGCTCATCTTGTAATTGTGCTATTCTATCTGCATTTTTTCCTGTTGGCTGAGTTAAGTTTGCACCGAATGCTTTTATCGATGAACCGCTTGCTGAATTTGCCTTGGCTTCGGCTCCATGCTGCTGACCCTGCTGAGCTTTATTTTGAGCGCCTTGATTGCCCTGCGGCTGTGAGTTTTGTGCGGCAACACCTGTTATCGATGTCGGAGCAGCCGGTTGGCTGTCAGCAGCGGGCAATGAATTCATAGCAAAAGTTTGCGCTCCGCCCATATCAGCGGCACCGCCTGCAGCCATACCACCGCCGGACATAGACATGCCTCCGGAGGCTCCGAAATCAGCACCGGCGGCTGTTGTATTTGGCGCAGCAGTTTGTGGTGCAGCCGGCTGAGGTTGAGAATCTTCAAGCGCTTCCGGTGTATATGTTTCTCCGTTTTCTGCAAATAAAGCGGTTAATTCACTATTAATACTGTCAATTTCAGACTCGGTTTGACTTTTTTCTTGCTCAAGTCCGTCTATTTGATTATTATTTTTTTCTACAAAACTTTTTGTTTGTGTTTCTTTTGATTTAACTTGATTTGCAGATGTTTTCATTTTTGTTGAATCTTGTTGTGCTTGTTGTGAATATTCTTCGCAGTCTTTTTTTGCTTCTTTTGCATTTCTTTCGCCTTCTTCTGCTGCATGTCCTACTGCATCTGCTTCTGCTTTTTCGTTTTGTTCTTTCATCAAAGACGTCGTATTATTATTTACAGGCGTACTCCTTGTAAACCCGTCATAGTTTTCAAACGTACCGTACGTTGTTGCCATGGAACCGCCATTATTCTGATTCAGTACATTCGTGTGTTTGAGTTCTTCTTTTTCTTTTGCTTCACGTGTTTCTTGAGTATTCTGTGTGCCTTGAGTACCGCTTGTTCCCTGAGCACCGTTTACACCCCGTCTTTTATCCACGACATCCGATGTAATAGCAAACGGATTGTTTCCTGACATAACATACACCTGTCTTTCATCTTATACTACTACTTAAATAAAAACATTTTATATACATAATATTCACAAAGTATATATTTTGTTACAAATGTTTACAATAATAATTCTATCCAGCCGGTTATTTACAGAAGAATACAATATATCTGTTATTTACAGGTACAGCAAAAAACTTCTGCGGGATTTGCTTAAAAAAATGGAAACGAATCCGGTAAGATTCTGAATATAAATGATAAAAAAGTATATTTTTGTTGGATATGTTGCATATTCAATGACTGATTTAATATATTGATAATATTTATTATGTAAAAAGAATTAAAATTTAAGTTTAAATTATTTTTAACCGGAAGAAGATAAAAGATTGTTGTATTACGATAAGAAGCTTTTTAAAAACAATAAACTATGCAATGAAAACAATATAAATCCGACCTTTGTGAAATGAATTACAGAAAGTTACACAAACAACAACAAACGAGGTATTGTCCGAGGGCTGGGAAATTATAACAGACACAAAGATTTTGATACCATTGGCAATTTTGACAGCCCGAGTTGCCGAGACAGGTTTGTGTTACTTTCTGTATGAATGAAACAGCAGGTCGGGAGTTTCTTGGGCTCCACCCGTTCTTTGCTCCAAAGAATGGGTGGAACATATAACATAAATTTTATCTTTTATGTTCATTTTCTTTCTTTTAATCGCCAAAAAGAAAGAAAATGAACGTAAGAAAAAACATTTATTCTTTTTATTTGTTCATTTTTTCTTTTTGTTGCTATGCAAAAAGTTCACTATTTACTGTTATATAAAATAATCAGGATTAATTTTAATAAACTATGCAATGAAAACAATATAAATCCGACCTTTGTGAAATGAATTACAGAAAGTTACACAAACAACAACAAACGAGGTATTGTCCGAGGGCTGGGAAATTATAACAAACACAATGGTATCTGTAACTTTAGCAATTTTGACAGCCCGAGTTGCCGAGACAGGTTTGTGTTACTTTCTGTATGAATGAAACAGCAGGTCGGGAGTTTCTTGGGCTCCACCCGTTCTTTGCTCCAAAGAATGGGTGGAACATATAACATAAATTTTATCTTTTATGTTCATTTTTTCTTTTTGTTGCTATGCAAAAAGTTCACTATTTACTGTTATATAAAATAATCAGGATTAATTTTTTTTCATATTGTCAACTGACTCCGACTACTTGTTGAACCTGTGCAATAAACAAGTTCGCTGTTTAACAACAAGTCCGGCACAGCCAACAAGTGCATGGGGTCACTTCCATTATATTTATGCTTTTGCGTCCTCGCTACCTCTCTTAATTGTATTTTTCCTGGGATGCCACCGGCATATTTATTCGGCAGAATATGTACACTCCTAGCTTGAGGCATAGGCAAACCGCAGGTGCGCCGTACGCATCAGGATGCCCTCGGGTACAAAGCGAGGCCGCCTCAGACAAATATTTAAGCCCCCGTTATTTAATCATGTGTTGCATATGCAGCCTGCATTTGCACATAAATAACGGGGCATAGAAAAGAAGCAGTTTGCTATAATTTTTGAATTTCCAATGCAAGTGCATTCAGCCTGTTGAGCCACCCTTTGAGAAATATTTTTTGATTACCGTATTTAGCAAATTCCTCGTATTTTGCACGGCGTGCTTCGATAAATTTGTCGGGATACTTCCACTGTGCTGCTTTTAAAAACTGATTCACCCTTGCTAAACCCATATTGACAGCTGTGTCAAAAGCCAGAACCGCAAATATGGGAGACATTTTATTACATCCTGCTTTGAGCCAGTAGTTTGTATAATATATTTGCTCAACCTCCTGCTGTGTAATATTTCTGACATCCCGCGACTGCAGCCCGAGGCTTTTAAGCCAGGCATTATATGTGTTTTGTGTAATTCCTTTATTTGTTGCACCTCCTTTGTCATCAGGATTGTTGACATAACCGCCTTCCCACTTAAGAACAAATTTTAGTGCTCTTTTAAATAACTCATCCATCTGTCACTCCTTAAACATTTCATATCGTCAACTTACTCCGCCTACTTGTTGAACCTGTGCAATAAACAAGTTCGCTGTTTAACAATAAGTCCGGCACAGCCAACAAGTGCATGGGGTCTACCTCTCAGAAACAATACTTAATTGTTTCTTCGGCAGAGTCGTAAAATGCATGACTTGGCGTCACTAGCACTTCGTGTACCACGCCTACAAGCGAAGCCGCCTCAGACAATTTAATTATTCGGATTCCCGTTCCAGTGCACAATACTTATCAGCAGAGTCTTGACATCATTGACGTTTTTATCTATTCTGTCTATCCTGTTTTCAAGACTCAAATGATTATCCCTGTATGTTTTGCCTGATACGTAATGGTCTGCAATATATTCTATTAAATCTGATTTAAGAGAATTCAGCTGTGCAGGTGTAACAAAAATCCTGTATTGAATAAAAAATATAACCGCCACAATAATTATGGGGGCATATTCCAAAAACTTTTCCATATATACCCCCAATCATTAATTGTATTTTTTAAAGTCCTGTACAAGATGCGAAAATTTAAGCCTGTGAGCCATTGACATTTCTTGTTTGTACTTTTCTGCTATATCTATTATTTTTTCAGCAATATCAACTGCTTTCTTGTAATCTTTTTTGTCTGATATAATATCTGTTTCAAGCTTATGCTCGGTTTCGGATTTTTTCCAGTCAAAAAATTTGGAAAGCAAATTTCCCAGAGCTGTAATTACCGTAGATAACATTATCCTTTGACCTCTGCATTTTTACTCTGTGAATGTTCATCAATGATAACGTTAATTAAGCCGATTATTCCTAATGCACAGGCAATAATGGCATCCGCAAGTTCAGGCTTTAATACCACTCCGAATGCTGCCAGTACGGAAAATAAACCTTTGTAAGTACTGGACTGATTCAGGTACTTCATTACGGTTTCAAAAATCTTATTCATCTATATCCTCACTTTCCATATTTTCTTGTTCTGCGGTTTCTAAGCAATCGCTGATTGTATTATCCCCGGAATCAGCGTTATCGGTTTCAATAGTCTGTGCTGCGTACAGCTTTGTATAATCCCCTGTCTCAAAGAACTCATCAAGCTGTTCTGTCGTAAAGCCCAGAAACCCGCCTATCACATTTACGTAAGGGTTGCCCCTGTAAAAATTGTTGGCTTTAAGTTCAATCTTTAACGCCTTAATGTCAACTAAAGGTTCCTGACCTTCCGCAAGCGGCATAACTTCTAATTGCGCAATAATATCTTCAAAGTCTATGCCTTTGACCTTGTATATTGCCCTTTCAACATCAGCCGCTGTAAGGTAAAGCAATGCTTTACGCTCGGTTTCTTCCTGTTGTTTCTGCTCATGTGTTTTCATCGGACATTTATCCGTCAGATACCACTGCCAGTCAATGTCTGATTGCCGGACATCCTGTTGTGTCATTCCTATTGATTTGTAAAAGGCTGTGTTTGTACCGGCTCCGATTTCCACAAGACCGGTTTCATTGTTGATAACTTTTGCATATTTAATCATTGATTGCTCCTTTATACGGGTAAAACATTAGTACAGGACTATTAGAACCACCTGTATCATATCTATAAATGTCACCTTTTGCTACAATTGCATAAGCACTGCTGGCATATCCTGCAGTGTCTCCTGCTATAATTCTGCCTACTGTATTGTTGTTGATTTTTAACTGTCCTACAATTCCGTACTGTTGACTTGCTGCTGCTGCATAAACTACTCCGCTTGCTTCTGCTGTATTGTCTGAGTTTAGAGTTTTAGAAATTCCGGCATTGTAATCAGGTTCACTAAATGATGATAAATCAACGCTTATATTGGATAAATCCTTATTTAGTTTGTTATCCAGTGATGCTTGTACTGCTTGTACATCTGATGTTAAATTAGCTACATCAATTTCAGATTCGTTTACAATTGTACTGCCAACCTTATAATATAAAAGTTTATTGCTGGAAGGAGGCTGTACTTTATCAGAATTTCCGTAAACAGAATTAGACAATGACGCATCAAATTCAGCACGCCAATTAGTGGTAAAACCATTATTAAGCCCTCGAATACCTCTGCTTTCATGGTCTCCGGATGAAGTAAATGCACCGCCTGAATCATACAAATTGTCCTGATAAGGCATTAAACTGAAATAACCTTTAATATTCGGCAGTCCGGATTCATTATATGAATTAACAGCATTAGAATCGGATGTAAACTGATAAAACCAATTGTTTTTCGGAAGATAAAATTGGTTATTGACAGAATCTAGAACGTAAAAATCAGCTATTCCGGTTTCGCTGAAATATACATCTATTTGTGTTTTATCTGCTATATCCGCTATATAATGACCGTTTTGTGCTTTTTTATAACTGAAAGAATAAACTATGGATTCAACATTAAAACCTATCTGAGCGAGTTCACCGTTACCGCTAGCTTCAACGCCATTTGAAAACACAAGCCTGTATTGCTTATACGGTATTTCTGTTGTAACTATAAATGTTCTTGATTGTCCCAGAGTGAATGTTTGACCGTTTCTTGTATCAAGTACATCCCATTGAGCACCGTCACTACTCCCCTGCAGTGTCCAGTCTGAAGGATATTCGGGATTAGTAGTACTGTCAGCTTTTATATTATATGATTTTATAAGTGTATTTTCTCCATAATCAATATTAAACCAGTAAGTGCTCCAATCGCCGATTTGTTTTGAAGAGACACCGTTAATTAATTTATAAGCATCTGTATTTTCTCTTGCATCCGAAACAGTAATATTTCCTGCTGTATTAGATGTAAATACAGGCATTGTAATCGGAGTAGTCTTAGAATAATTCAGTGTTTCCTCCGCATTTTCGTATTCTGATTTTATTTGTGCTACAGCATCAGGATAAGTGTTTGTAACAAGACTTCCCTGTAAAGCCCAGCCAATTGCCTCTTCACCGGTTAAAATACGATCAAAAGCCATCGTTGTAAACAACGGCAAAGCATCACCATTACCGTTGTTATATTTTAAATGCATTAAACATTCATTTAATACATCGGTATCACACACCGATTCTCCTGAAACAGTAGGATTATCGGTCCATTCGTACTCAATTGTTTCATCCATAAAAATCTCCTTTCTGTTTTAATATCCCTTTGCTCTTAAACTTAACTTGCATGTAGTAAGCTCTCCTGAATTTGTATAAGCTTTTATGTATGCGTAAGTATTTGTTTTTTCCGTTACAACAACATAAGCATTGCTGTTATCATTTACCGTAGCTACAATAGACGGAGGCTTGATAAAGCTATAATCAATTTTTAATCCTGCAGTATCTGTAATTTCAAGCTCCATATTCAAATCTCTGTCAGGTACATCAATATTTACAACAAAATTTTTCAATAAAATTTGAACTCCATTGTAAGATTTTAACGTTACTCTGAATTTGCAATACCTGAATTTGTATGTACCTGTGTTAGCTGTTTTCCAGTCTGTAAATGTTACATTGTCATCTGAATATGCCCATTCAATAAGAACATCATTCTGTTCATCTGCAGAAATAAAGTGATAATCAAAAGAAACAATACATTCCAGAATTGCCCCTATGTCATATACCTGACTAATGTATGCACCGCTGTCTACAACAGCAGCGCCCCAGATACCGACATGTTGATAATATCCAGAACGGTTTAGCCAATTTTCATCAAGATTATGCCATTTTATGTTTTGTCCTTTGAGCTTAATATTATTTCTGTAAACTCTTAAATTCTCATCAAAGATTCCTGTCATATTTTCAAGTATATTCAGCTTTACTATTTCATTGACAGCAGGGACACTGTCAACAGAAACAATGTCCAGAGTAGCATTTTGAGAATAATTGTATCCGTTAAATGCTTTTATCCAGAATCTGTATATTCCGTTCGACTTAATCTCACAGGTATAGCTGTTTTCTTTTATCCTTGATTTTACAAGCGACGAATTTTCCCAGCTGTCACCCATTCTGATTTCATAAGTATCTGTCTTATCTTGATTCAATTCCCAGACAAAATTAAATAAATTGTTTGTCTGTACAACGTTAAAACTCCTTACATCATCAGGATAAGCGGCGATATCATCGAGCTTACTGACCAGTACTCTCGGTTCTTTGCTGCCAAGCTCATCAGAATACAGCCTCTCATCATAGGTACGCCAGTTTATTGTATAAATCCCGGACGCATCATCAATTACACTTGTTATTTTGACTTTGTAATTTTCCAGCCCCATTAAAAGGCTGCTTATGGAAATCACATCACCCACTTCGATGTCATAAGCTCTGTAATCCGCTTGAAAACTGCCAAAATACGGCTGTAACCGTTTTGAATTTACATAATACCAGGCAAGCCGTGACGCCTGATTGAAAGAAGTACAGCTGTAAATGTTCACACTATGTTCTATTGGCACCCCGTCTGTATATTCCGGCAATTCTGCCGTAGCTTCCACTTTTTGCCATTCATGATCCGGCGAAACATATGTACATTTAAGGATATCATAATGTTCTTCTTTCGGAATGCATTCAAAAGTTTCCGTACCGTGTATAATATCCTCGTCGCTGAATACTTTACTAACGGGCTCGGGTTTATCTATTTTAAACTGCAATTTTCCGTCTTTTAAGAAAAGTCCGCCCCTGCAGGAACGGTAGATTTCATCTATCAAAGTTCTTGCAGAAGTCTGGGAATCAAATATCATATTGAAAGTAAATCTTGGAACTTTGTCTATAAACTCGTTTCCGTCATCATCAAAATGAATATAATCAACGAGCTCGTCACAGTATGCAGCTGACTCAATAAAACTGTCTAAATCCAAAAGCTCTTCTATCAAATCATCGCTAATTTCTCCGTAATTATTGATACCAAGCCCCAGCCCGTTGTAACAGGTTAAAAAATCAAACATAACCCACGCAGGATTTTCTGAATATTTGATTTCGTATTCGTATCTGTTTTTGTAAACTCTGATTTTACGCCCTTTTACAATAGCGGTGAGATTGTAATTTACGTCTATTTTCTGAGTTCTCGGAACACTTATGGCAACATAAGCCACATTTTTTAAAGAACCAACTTTTTCGGCTCTCTCGCTTTGATTGCTGCCTCCGACTATAGAGTCTACTTCTTGAGAAAAAGTCCCGTAGTATTTTTTTATACTGATACCTGCAATTTCATTTTCCGGTATATCGTTTAATTTTATATCGGAAATTTCACAGATTTCACCTTCAGCAAACGCAATGATTCTCTTTATTGTAACCTGCCCGTTTTCATCCTGCCATATTCTGTTACCGGCAAGTTTGCAGGTGCCGTATAAAAGAGGAAGCGGCAGATTCTGGTCAGTTTGCGTCTGCAAAATTCCGTCATAAGTTGCCGAATTTATCGCATTATTTTTTTTCTTGGTCATAGACAATGCAAGACCGCCGTATATTACCAGAGCAGCAATATTTCCTGCTACAATAGCTACCCCGCCGGCAATTGCACCGGTAAAACCCATTAATGCGCTGACACTTACAAATGCAGCTGATAATATTGTTGATAACATCTATACCACCCTAAAACATTTAAATTCCTTAAAAATCTTCAATCGACCTATTTGAAGAGTGTGCTCCCTAAATACATGAATAATCTTGTTAAACTCTAAATAAATTGCAACGTGTAATTCATTTCTGTATCGGGTTACTATAATATCCCCTGCTTGAAGATCAACAGGAGATATTTCTCTGCAATGCTTTTTTATTTTTGATAAGCCGTAAAAATAATTTTTGTCATCATTTTTACTTCTTAATTTATATCTTGGCTTTTCTGGATATAAAAACTGAACAGGATAAAAACAACCCTGATAAGTTCCGTCTTCATTAAACATTTTATAAGGTCGTCCTATCTGTTCCTGCAAAGCTTTGATTTTTTCTTCCATTTATACTCCTTTCTTTGCATAACAAAAAACTGCTCTTAAAAAGTGCAGTTTTTGTATATATATTTAATGTCTGATAGTTAATTAGGGATTTTATTGTAAATTTTAGTTTGTGTATTGATAATATGTATTATGTAGCAGATTTTGTTTTTGCAGCGAAGCTGCACACGAAGTGTAGTACGGCTCTGCCGTTGTAAGTTTGATTACAGACTCTTTGTATTTACGAACAAAATTTTCGTTAGCGTCAGCGTTTAGAAAATTTTGGAGATAAATGCATTAGAGTCTGTTTTAATCGGCTTGTTTTTCTTTTTTGGTTCGTTTTTGCCTTCTTTTCTTAGCGAGCTGTGGCGAGCTATAGAAAATGGCTTCACGAAATAAAATTAATCCTGATTATTTTATATAACAGTAAATAGTGAACTTTTTGCATAGCAACAAAAAGAAAAAATGAACAAATAAAAAAAGACAAATGTTTTTTCTTACGTTCATTTTCTTTCTTTTCCCTCCATTTTGACTTGACATTTAGTCAACTCAAAACGGAGTCCTTGATTAAAAGAAAGAAAACGAACCAAAAGAAAGAAAAAAACGCTGATACAAAAGAGCTTTTAAAGCCTTTGTTCGAAAATTTCTCAGCACAAGACTGAGTAAATTTTCTCCAAATGCTAAAAAGCTCTAACCCATAAGCTTCGCCCAACAGGGGGAACACCCCCTGTAACCCCCTTTAGGTCAAAATTGATATATACATAAAATTAAAAGTATTCTTACATAATACATATTATCATCCAGTTATAGCTGCATCGGCAGAGATAATACTCCTATGCATTTTGAACTATATGCCTCAAATGCGCATAATTATTTTTTATCCCCTCATAAGTAATCTGATTCAATAACTGCTTGTTCTCTATTAAATACCTGCTGACATCTTTAGAATCCCAGGCTTTTACATTAAACGAGTTTACAATGACGGGAGATGACTCTCTTTGTTTTTCATAATTAACATTTTCGGCAGGACTCAAAACCCTCTCTCCTCCTTTTAAAAGAGCAAGCTGCTCTTCTGTACCGGGCAGAGAATAATTTGCCCCGTCGGGAACAATTCCTCCGGAGTGGTGTTTTGTGAATAACGACCCTATAAAACCGAGAGCGCTTTTTGCGGCTCCGCCTCCCCAGTTAAAGAAACTTCCAAACAAACTTGAAACAATATTCATTGTATTTTCTGAAAAAATATTTTGCATAAGCTTGTCAGTAAACTGCTTTATCATGTAATCAGTAAGACTTGCTGTCATATCCTCCATAACATCGGAAAAATCTTTGTATCCCCTTATCATATCCTGCAGACCGGAAGAAAATTCAGAAGAAACTTTCTTGCCTGTTTTACCAAGTAGACTGTCCTCGTATGCATTTTCTTTTTCTTCGTCTTCCAGATAATCAAAACTGCTGTGAAAGTATTCTTTTTGCTCATCAGTAAGAGATTTGTCAGACTCTACACCTTTTCGAAGAAGATTGTATTTATTTGTAATATGTTCTTTTTCTTCTGTATAACCGTCATCAAGCAGCGATGCAAAATCAATCTTGTTAGTTTTAACAGCATTGATAAGAGCTTTGTATTCCTGAGTCTGATTTTTCCAGATTTTTTTAATCTCCTGCATAGCCTGAGCAAACTTTTTGTTCGTCTCGCTCATTTGCTTTTTTGCTTCTTCCAATGCTTTTTCAAATTCGGTTTGGTAGATTTCTTTATGAATAGTTTTTGCCATTTAAAATTCCTTTCTATGTTATAATTAAATATGCTTAAAAATCTTTTATTGTTTTTATTATTTTTTTGTTTAACAGGTGTACAAACCTTTTCTTTAACTCTAAAAGGCAGTGCTTCTTATACTGTTGAACGTGCTAAAACTGAAGCGTTTGAAGGGGTTGCTAGTCATATTAACTTGAGTAATTATAAAGATTTTTTTATTGATAAATATTATGAAAAAAACATTGAAAATGTAAAAAGAGGAAAATATAAATTTAGAACTTATTATATTTCTTATTTTCAAAAAGAGGGTTATTGTATTACTTATAGAAGAACTGAAAATATTGGATATTACTACAATTTAGATGGAACTTTGCAATTAATTGAATTCGCTACGCAAGGAGAATATCCAAGAAGAAGTATCAGATATGATGCCGCTGGAAAATTAGATTCTACAACTTTGATTATTTCTCACAATGAGAGTTATGTTTTTGACTTAAACAAAAAACTTATTGCTCACTGGATAGGTAAAAATTGCTACAATGAGCAGGGAGAAATTATTAATACAAGAAAATGATTTATTTTTTAAACTTTATTTGATTAATTTATCACCTGAGCAAACTTTTTGTTCGTCTCGCTCATTTGCTTTTTTGCTTCTTCCAACGCTTTTTCAAATTGGCTTTGGTCTTCATTTGGATTTGTTAATATTGTCACGTCATTTCCTTTCTAATGTTATACTTATACAATGAAAAAAATATTTCTTTTAATACTTTTTATAATGTTTTTATTAATGCCTACTCCGATACTTGCCTTTACATTAAAAGCGGGTGTTTCATATTCTGTCAATACTGCTAGAATAGAATCCTTTACAAATATAAAATATAAAATTGATATGTCTCTATATAAAGAATTTCTACGAGATAATGATTTTTTAGAAAATAAAAAATTACTATTAAAAAACAAATTAAAAAATAAATATAAAAAACTTGTTAAATTTTCTGATGGAAGTTATTCGGTAACATACAAAGATAATAAAAATGTATCATTTTTTTATAATGCTAAAGGTTGTCTTATCTGTATACAATTTAATATATACACAATAAATTGTAAAAAGAGGTATTCATATGATTCTAAAGGTAATTTCGATGGAGTAATTTTATGTACTAAAAATAATGAGCAATTCATTTTTGATAAAAATAAAAAATTGGTGGCCCACTGGATAGGCAAAAATTGTTATAATGAACAGGGCGAATTGATTATGACGCGAGAGTAATCATTTTGTTAGTTTCGCTCATCTGCTTTTTCGCTTCTTCCAATGCTTTTTCAAATTGGCTTTGGTCGATTTTTTGAATTCTTTCTCCTATATCCATATAATTTCCTTTCTAATGGTATACTTAAACTATGAAAAAATATTTTTTATTTTTATTGTTTGTTTCTTTATTTTTTAGTACAGGATATACATTAAACGGTGGTATATCATATACTGTCAATCAAGCACGTGAAGTTTCATTTAAGGATGTTCCTAATAGTATAGAAATTAATAAATACAAAAAGTATTTTATAGATAAAAACTACATAAAAAACAAAGAAGCATTACATAAAAATAAAACTCAATACAAGAATAGGTATTTATCATTATTTTCTAGTGGTTTTTATGCAGTAACATATAAAAATAATACTAATGTTTCTTATTATTATAATTCAAATAGTAATCTTCAATTAATTGATTTTATTATTGGGAACGACTATCCAAGCAAGCGAGTTGGTTATGATAGCAAAGGGATGTTAAATTCTGTAACACTTGATGTCTCGGCAAATGAGCAGTTTGTATTTAATAAAAACAAAAAACTTATTGCTCACTGGATAGGCAAAAATTGTTATAACGAACAGGGCGAATTGATTATGACGCGAGAGTAATCATTTTGTTAGTTTCGCTCATCTGCTTTTTCGCTTCTTCCAATGCTTTTTCAAATTGGCTTTGGTCTTTATCATTCTTAAAAATCTCTATCATTAAAATTTTCCTTTCCATGTTATAATTTGTTATGATTAAAAAATTTTTATTAATATTTCTTTTTTGTTTTTTTAGTATTCCTGCTATTGCTCTAACTTTAAAAGGGAATGTTTCTTATTCTATAGAACAAGCTAAAACCGAAGCTTTTAAAGGAGTTGCTGTTCATATTGATTTAAGTAATTATTCTGATTATTTTGTTGATAAAAATTATGTGAAGAATATCAGGAATATAAAAAAGGGAAAATATAAAACAAGAAAATATCTAATTACTTCTTTTAGTAATGGAAACTATGGGATTTTATATAAAAAAAATAGAATTAGACAGTACTATTATAATAGTAACGGTGAATTAATATACATAGATTTTAATACTTCAAATAGTTTCCCAAGAAAAAGTGTTAAATATAATATAGAGGGTAAATTAATTTCATCTTCTCTAGATATATCAACAAAAGAAAGCTATGTTTTTGATTCTCACAAAAAACTTATTGCCCACTGGATAGGCAAAAATTGTTATAACGAACAGGGCGAGTTGATTATGACGCGAGAGTAATCATTTTGTTAGTTTCGCTCATTTGCTTTTTTGCTTCTTCCAATGCTTTTTCAAATTCGGTTTGGTCTTTGTCTTTATTAAAAGCTATATTCTTCATAAAAATCCTTTCTATTGCTTATGTTATACTATTAAAATGAATAAATTAGTTAATATACTATTTTTTTGCTTAATATGTTTGATAACTACTGCTTTTACCATAAAAGGTGGAATTACATATACTGTTGATAATGCACGTATTTTAGCTTTTGAAGGAATAAAGCCTCATATTAATACACAGGAATATAAGGCTTTTTTATTTGATAAAAATTTTATACAAAATAAAAATGCAATAATAAAAAATAAATTAAAATTTCGGGACAGAGAAATTCAAATATTCTCGGATGGCAAATATTCTATATTGTTTAAAAAAAATACTACACGTTATTTTATTTATAATACAGATGGTAAACTTGAGATAATAGTTTTTTATGTAAATAACAAATACCCCAAAAAATCAGTTGCCTACGATATTTATGGCAATTTAAGCTCAATTGCATTTAGTGTAAAAAAGGATGAACAGTTTGTCTTTGATGAAAATAAAAAACTCCTTGCTCACTGGATAGGTAAAAACTGCTACAATGAGCAGGGTGAGCTGATTATGACTCGTGAGTACTAAATTTCGTCTCACTCATTTGCTTTTTTGCTTCTTCCAGAGCTTTTTCAAATTCGGTTTGGTCAATGATAGTAATGTAATTGTCTTTTGTCATTATAGTTCCTTTCTATGCTATAATTTAATTTATGCAAAAGTTTATATTCTTTTTTTGTTTTTGTTTGCTTATTCAAAGCCAGGTATGTGCGTATACATTAAAAGCAGGTGTCGTATATACAATAGAAATGGCTCGGATAGAAGCTTTCGATGATGTTCCTCTAAAAATAAATATAGATAAATACAAAAATTATTTAATAGACCCTAATTATTCTAAAAATATTTCTGCAATAAAAATAAACAAATACAAATTCAGAAATAGATATTTAACTTATTTTTCAAATAATCAATATGGTGTAACCTATAAAAATAATACAAAAATCGGTTTTTATTATGATATGAATGGCAAATTATGTGATATTAGTTTGTTAATGAATGAAAAATATCCAATAAAAATAGTTAAATATGATATATTAGGAAATTTAGTGTCAACATCTCTAGCAATTTCACATGATGAAAGTTTTGTGTTTGATTTAAATAAAAGACTTATTTCTCATTGGATTGGTAACAACTGTTATAATGAACAAGGCGAATTGGTAAAAAGGCGATACAACAATAAGTAAATTATCTTTAATATTGCATAGCCTGAGCAAACTTTTTGTTCGTCTCGCTCATTTGCTTTTTTGCTTCTTCCAACGCTTTTTCAAATTCGGTTTGGTCATTTTTATAATTTTGTTTTAATATTGTCATTTTATGTTCCTTTCTGTTAAAAAGTATGATAATGTTAATTAATGGTTAAATATTTTTTTATAATTATTTTTGTTCTGGCTTTTCTATATACATCAGGATTTACATTACAAGGTGGTATAAATTATACGGTACAATCAGCAAGAGTTGAGTCTTTTGACAATATTACTTCGCAAATTAATATCGCTAAATATAAAAAATTTTTTCAGGATAAAAATTATAATAATAATCTTATTCTTATGAATAAAGGTATTCGTTATTATAAAGATAGGTACATAACATCATATTCTGATGGGGAATATACAATATGTTACAAATCGAATAAAAAAAATTCTTATCATTATAATATAAATGGAAAACTAATCGGTATTTCAATAAATCAAGGTAAAGGTTTTCCAAGTAAACGTATAACTTATGATTCAAATGGTAATTTTGACTCTGTTACTCTTGATGTTTCAAGAACAGAACAATTCATTTTTGATAAAAATAAAAAATTAGTAGCTCACTGGATAGGTAAAAACTGCTACAATGAGCAGGGAGAACTCATTATGACACGAGAGTAATCAATCTTGTTAATCTTAACAGCATTGATAAGAGCTTTGTATTCCTGAGCCTGATTTTTCCAGATTTTTTTAATCTCCTGCATAGCCTGAGCAAACTTTTTGTTCGTCTCGCTCATTTGCTTTTTTGCTTCTTCCAGAGCTTTTTCAAATTCGGTTTGGTCATAAAAATTTGAATTAGACATATAATTTCCTTTCTAATGTTATAATTTACTATATGAAAAAAATTTTTATAATAATTAATGTAATTATTGCTTTTGTTTTGTGTACAGGTTTAACAATAAATGGTGGAATTTCTTATAGCGTAAGTTCTGCCAGAGAAATTTCTTTTGATAATATTCAAAATAGAATTGATACTAAAAAATATAGTCTTTATTTTTACGATAAAAATTACAAAAGTAATATTAAAGCAAGATATAAAAATAAAAATAAATTTGCAAATAGATATTTAACATTTTTTTCTGACGGCTGTTATGGCATTATATACAAAAGAGATAAAAATACTGGATATTATTATAGTGGGAAAGGGGTACTTGAATATATTGAAATATCATATTCAAAAGAATTCCCTAAGAAGTTTGTTAAATACAATTTGGATGGTAATATTGACTCAGTTTCTCTATGGGTATCAAGTAAAGAGCAATTTATTTTTAACAAAGATAAATCATTGCAAGCTCATTGGGTAAATGAAAATAAATATAATTCTAAAGGGGAGCTTATTGATAAACGAAAATAACTACAATTTTGCAATTTCCAGCTTTTTTTAATCTCCAGCATAGCCTGAGCAAACTTTTTGTTCGTCTCGCTCATTTGCTTTTTTGCTTCTTCCAATGCTTTTTCAAATTAGGTTTGGTAGATAGATTCTAACTTATAGATGTTTTATACATTGATAATATTTATTATGTAAATATTGTCATCCTGAGGAGCGAAGCGAGCTCAGGATCTTACCGGTTTGAGATTTGCATATCAAATTGGTAAGATTCTGAACACAGCACTATCTTTTCATATTGTCAACTGACTCCGACTACTTGTTGAACCTGTGCAATAAGCAAGTTCAATATTTAACAATAAGTCCGGCACAGTCAACAAGCGCATGGGGTCACTTCCGTAAAATGCTAGACTCGGCGCCACTCGCACTCCGTGTACCACTCCTACAAGCGAGGTCCCACTCAGACAATTTAATGACATGTTTTAAAACAGCAGGGGCTACGGGGGCAGCACGCCACTGTTGTAACCTTGATTAGAAACAGTTGTGTTTTGAGGCAATTTTTACAACAGTCTGCCGCTAAAAAATTGCCGTTGAAAAATACAGTAAATATTCAGAACAAATTTCGCATCCACAAGGTCTGAAAAAATTCATTGTGAATATCAACTGTATTTAAACAAAGTTACAACAGCAGAAGCGTTTTCCTTTCATGTACTGCTTCGTTGCTAATTAAATTGCTCCGGAATCATCTCATCCTCATAACAATATCACTCAATGCTCTCAATGCATTTTTTCCTACAAGGACTTCTGGCTTTGGCTTTTCATTCATGATATTTCTTATCTGAACATATTTATACAAAACAGCAAAGTATTTTCGAGGCGTTGCAGTCCAAAAATCACTGTCACTCCACCCCCAAAAACACAATGCTGTTGTGTATGCACCCAGCCAGTCAAAATTTTCCGGTTCTGAATTATTCTCTATTTCTTCTTTTTTTTTAAAGTCTGCTTTTTTCCGGCACCTCTTTCTTTTTGAAGAATTTCAGGAGGAGTCAACGGCTCAACAAAAGCAAGTGTTATCGCACCAATATTCTGTAAAAACAAAAATTTCTTTTCATTGAGCGCAATTCTTGCTTTTGCAATTTCGCCTTCTGTATGATTTTTTAGCATTGCACAGCAGGCTACTTCGATACAATCACTGTATTTTAGATTGTTTCTTGCAATAAAATCTTCATAAATACGAAAAATTCCCTTGCCGGTCAGCTGCTCAAGCTCAGCATAAGCCTTGTTGTCATATTCAAGAGTATAACTCTTGCCTTCAAGTTCAATTTTGTAAGGTTTGTTCATAATGTCTTTAATCATAATTTATCCTTTCCTCTAATAACTAAACAGTGCAAATGGCACTTCCTGTAATTTTTAATTCTTTAAAATCTTGTTAATAAAAAAAGTCCCTGCTTTTGGGCAGGGATACTGAAAAGAGATATAATTCGTCAGAATATTTTGGGTACTGCTAAACAAAAAAATAGACACAAAAATGCCTGTTTTTTGTAAATTGTGCTTGCAACCATTTGCAAACAGTTTACGTTTTTATATATAGCACATTTCATTTATCCTTGTGGATAAAGTTTTATTTTTTGAACATATATGAATAATTTGTCTCATAAAAATCAAGTGCGTAGCGTGTTTCATCCATCGTATCATCGTTTTCTTTTAACGGTGTATCCATATCTATAGCTTTTGTTTCTCTTTCGTCCTCGTTCGGGTACCTGTAAAGCCCGAATTCACGCAGAGTATTTTTGCAGCGCTCTTTGTTTATTATCAATCTGTCATAATTTATAATCGCTCTTACAATACCGATACTGTCCACGACTTTAGGCTTTTTTTCGTGAACAATTATACCCTGAAGCCCCTCACGCAGCTTGTGATTCTGTTCGGGTCTGGCATTGTCGCAGTTTATAAACCGGAAATATCTTCCGTATTCTTTTTGTTTGGAGAGAATCCAGTTTATTACTTTATCCTCGCCAATTTTTGAACCGTATAATTCATCTATTTTGTAATATTTACCGTCTCTTGTAACTCCGTATAAACCGCAGCACAGAGGGTGCATCCAGCCCCAGTCCAGACCTAAAAAATACTCAAAAAAATCATTGTTATTAACTTTTTGCAGAATTTCTTTATTAGAACAGGTGTGCTTGTCAGGGTTGAATGTGTCATAAACAAGCCCTTGAGCGACCACCCACTGACCTTTGATTTTTCGTGCTTCAAAAACACCCTGATACAGCTTTTTTTGATTGTTAATAAAAGCTTTTGATAAATTAGCATTGTCCTCCATTGTAAAATGCCAGTAATCAAAAATGCTCCTTATATTTTCATCACCGTCAAGATAAGGTTTTATCCTTTCTCGATAAAGCCAGTGGTTAGAACTTTCCGGATTACTATCAGCGATTGCTCTGGCATTTTCCGGAGTAAGACGGGATAACGCCATGTTGTAAAACCCGTAATGATGTTTGGGCAGTTCATTTGCATACCAAAAATCCCATGTAGCACCCTGAATATTGGAATCACTGTCAGACTTTCCTCCTCCGACAACAAGACAGTTATACAATTTACCCCACAGCCTTATGTCCAATTCACCGCTTGCGGAATTGTATTTTACCTGTGCACCATGATAATTTTTTAAATAAGGTAAAAGCTCGACAAGTACATTGTTTCTTACTGTATTTTTAGAATATCCGGAAAAAACTTTCAAATATTCGTTGCCCACAAAGTCAAACATCTGTGGAATTTTATAAATTATAGATAATGTTTTTGCAGAGCGGACTGCACCGTCACACAAGGTAAAAAACGCCATATCAGCAGGCTTTTTACTCAAAAAAAGTCTGTGCTTTTTACTGTATTTAGATTTTGTCCAATCAATCGGCATTTTCTATACTCTCTCCCATTTCTTTCAAACTTTTTAAATATTCCTCCTGTGTACAAATATCATTTCCCTGCTGATTTTTAGAAGCAGAAGACGCTGAAAGCGAACGTTTTTCTTCTTCCGTACATACAAGCTTGTACAAAGCTGCATTCAGCGTGGCATTTGCACTTTCATACCATTTTAAACGCAGGTCTCTTTTGAGTTTTGCACGGTTAATATCTATTGCATCTTTTAAAATTACAGAATCCTGCAATCCTGCATTATAAAAAACAGAGGGCATTATTTCTGAAAATATAAATATTTCATCCATAAAAACCATACTGTTTTCGATAACAAGAGCCAGACACTCCTTTTCCATTTTTTTAAATTTTGTTTTGCTTATTTTTTTTTCGTCTTTCATAACATTTGTACATCCAATTTTCTGTAATTATCCGTCTAGACATTTTTATATATGTTGAGTAATTCGATGACTCAAATTGTTATTTCTTTATATTAGAAATAACTAAAATATATGTAGTGATAATATTTAATTATGAGAAATTCAATTAGCAGCGAAGCTGCACAGGAAGTGTAATACGGCTCTGCCGTTGTAACCTTGATTACAGACTCTTTGTATTTACGAACAAAATTTTCGTTAGCGTCAGCGTTTAGAAAATTTTGAAGATAAATACATTAGAGTCTGTTTTAATCAGCTTGTTTTTCTTGCTTGAGATGTAGGCGAGGTACGAGCCATACATATCAGGATGCTCTTGAGTATTTTGGTTAGTTTTTGCCTTCTTTTCTTAGCGAGCTGTGGCGAGCTATAGAAAATGGCTTCACGAAATTGTCTGAGTGGGACCTCGCTTGTAGGAGTGGTACACGGAGTGCGAGTGGCGCCGAGTCTAGCATTTTACGACTCTGCCGAAGAAACAATTAAGTATTGTTTCTGAGAGGTAGACCCCATGCGCTTGTTGACTGTGCCGGACTTATTGTTAAATATTGAACTTGCTTATTGCACAGGTTCAACAAGTAGTCGGAGTCAGTTGACAATATGAAAATGTTATATGTTCCACCCATTCTTTGGAGCAAAGAACGGGTGGAGCCCAAGAAACTCCCGACCTGCTGTTTCATTCATACAGAAAGTAACACAAACCTGTCTCGGCAACTCGGGCTGTCAAAATTGCTAAAGTTACAGATACCATTGTGTTTGTTATAATTTCCCAGCCCTCGGACAGTACCTCGTTTGTTGTTGTTTGTGTAACTTTCTGTAATTCATTTCACAAAGGTCGGATTATATAGATTTAAGCGCATTCTATTTTTGTTTTTAACCAAGGTTACAACAGGGGCGTGCCGCCCCCGTACTCCCTGTTGTTTATTGAATAACTTTTTAATTTCATATAATAAATAGTGAACTTTTTGCATAGCAACAAAAAGAAAAAATGAACATAAAAGATAAAATTTATGTTATATGTTCCACCCATTCTTTGGAGCAAAGAACGGGTGGAGCCCAAGAAACTCCCGACCTGCTGTTTCATTCATACAGAAAGTAACACAAACCTGTCTCGGCAACTCGGGCTGTCAAAATTGCCAATGGTATCAAAATCTTTGTGTCTGTTATAATTTCCCAGCCCTCGGACAGTACCTCGTTTGTTGTTGTTTGTGTAACTTTCTGTAATTCATTTCACAAAGGTCGGATTATATAGATTTAAGCGCATTCTATTTTTGTTTTTAACCAAGGTTACAACAGGGGCGTGCCGCCCCCCCCTGCATTTTAAAAACCGTCATTTTGAACACTCTGACGGATATGCCTGTCATTCTGAAGCATCAGACGAATCTTGCGGAAAGAACGTGTGTATTCAGAATCTTACCAATCTGATATGTATATCAAAAGCCGGTAAGATCCTGAGCTCGCTTCCGCTCCTCAGGATGACAATATTGTTTTTTTATCTTGAATTACTTAACACCTACAATTCTGTTTAATTAAATCCCCCGAAAATAAGTCCAAAGATGTAACAAGTGTACATCCTCGGACTGCGGGGGATTAGACTGTTTTTCCGTAAAACGCTATGAAGCAGCGTCAACAGTAGCAGTCAAATCTTTTGCTTTTGCATGGATTTCTATATCAATGAGCTTTGTTTGCTTTGAACCTTCTTCACCGAATTCGTGCTCCGTATAAACACCTCTGCCGTCAAATGTCAGAGTTGCAAAGTCATCTTGAACACCGTTTAGAGGGATTGCGGTAGCTTTTGCTTTGTAAATACAAAAATGCACATCCCCGCCTTCATTGTTTGTGTCAAGAATTTGCGCTTTTAACTGGAAATAATTCGGCAAATCCCCTCCTCCAAAGCTGAATGTTGCAGTTTCTGCTTCATCGGAACCGCTTGTAGAATAGCTTCCGCCTGTTAATTGAGCAAGCACTTCAAGGCTCAGTTTTGCATATTCCATATTAAAAGATACAGATTTGATTTTATTGGAAACATCCAGCACCTTTTCATCACCGGTCAATGATTTTTCTTCAATCTCATAGGTCAAAGAAATCTGTCTCACACCCGGCAAGTCTATCCCTGTACCGCATGTAAACTGAGTTTCCGAATCCTCTGTTACGGGGAATAATTTTGCATCGTCTACACCAAAAAGTTTTGTTACTGTTTTTAAAGCCATTTTTTTCTCCTATCTTTTGTAAGTAACCGTAATATCCAACACATAATTGTGTCTTTTTGACTGATCCTTTTGAGCGTAATAAGGACCGTTATTCAGCTTTGCATGCATTACTTTTCCGTTAATAACTATTGATTTTTGAAAATGATCCTCCGGAAAAAGCAAATTATACAAAGCAAAACATGTATCTCTTGCGAGTTTTAAATCTGTGTATTTTATCGTTATTTTTATACCCGAACGAAGCGCCAAATCACAGGGCGCATTGTTGTAAAGCTGCAATATAACTGCATCGCCGCCTTTTGAAGAATCGTAATCGTATTTTATAGATTCTTCATCAACATTGAGCTTTTCAATAATAAAATTCTTTAAATCATCTAAAATCATCTTTTTACCTCACTATCCGGATCTTTTGCTTTTCAATTTATGCAAAGTAAACTTCATTAATGACAAAGACAGACGAGTCAATCGGATAATAAGGATTAACATTTACAACCTTAAAAACTCTGTCTTTAATTTCCAGAATATCGTCAATCTTCACAACTGACTCTGTATAAAGCCTGCCGGAAGATGCTATCTCCTGCCCCTGTGAATTTACCGTTAATGCATTTTTAAATTCTATTTTGCAGTCTATCTCATCAAGCGCAATTATATTAGGCTTGCCGTCGCTGTCTGTCCCGTCCACGGTTTTGAGCACTGCTGTATCAGACAGCAGATTTGTGTAATATCCCATAATTCTAATCTCCTGTAAAATTTACTAACTATTCTGTGTAAAAGCCTTTTTTAACCCATTTTTTTACAAGATAAAGTGCAGTCGGCGAGCATAAAAGTTTGTCCTCACCGAAAGATGATGGAGCGTTGTAAGAAACAGAACCCGCACCGAGAGAAATTGAAGAAATGTTATTCTCCTGATTTTGCTTGTGAACACTGGATTTGTCTGTTAAAAGAGAATAAGCCTCTTCGCATACAGCATCTTTGATATCCTGCGGCATTTCAAAATCACGGGGAAACGCCATAGGCTGTGAGCTGTCAGCCTGATTCCCGACAAAATCAAACATATTGACCTTTTTGCTTGCAGTAATCAATAGCTTTTCTTTTGTTTCATCATCGGGCTTTGATTCTTGATTTGTCCAGGCATCAGAATCAAAACGCTCATCAAAATAAGCCTCCGCCTCTTCAAGAGTGACGAAGGAATTTTCATACAATACAATTGTCATGTTGTTTTCCTTTCTTTATTAATTTTGCATACAAAAAATACCGCTGACATCGTCAGCAGCAGAGATAAAGCTATGTGCAGATAAGCTGTTCTTATCTTGTAATAAACCGGAGCAGACTAAAATCTGCCCGGCAAAATCCTTTGCTATTTCATTTAAAATTAATTAATTGTATTCTTTTTCTCGAATAAATTTCTGCCTGTGAAAATATATTTTACATGACCTATAGTGACAATGGGAGCAACAATTGATATGCCTGTAAATAAAACTTTTTCAAATTTATTTAATCCGGAAAATTTATTTTTCTTAAGATACAATAATATTCCACCTGTTAATAAAATATTAAATATTGCAGATAATGCAGGAGGAATATCAAACTCATGCCACCGGGAATGTATTTTTCCCAAGGCTCTTGCAGCAACAGTATCTTGTTTTAGCCTGTGAACAAGAGCTTCATCCTTTTCCCAGTCAGGATTTCGCCTTAAAAAATCATCGACAAATGCTTTCTCAAAACTGTCAGAAGCTGTTTCAGGATGCTTTATTACCTGATATGTAGAATCATTCGGACGTTTGCCCTTAAAATTAGATGAAATATTTGCTGTTATGTTCTGTATTTCCATTACAACACCCTTGCTTCCTTTACTACTTCTGCGATTCTGGGTGCTAGTTCATTATACACTGATTCGAGAGATTTTACAGCCTCTTTATTTAGAGGGTGATTGGCAGTTTTTACTAAAACAGCTTAAAATTGTTTCTCTTATATATTTTACATAATTCAGTAACGGAATTTATATAGTTAAAAAGTTGTCATCCTGAGGAGCAAAGCGAGCTCAGGATCTTACCGTCTTTGGATTTGTGTATCAAACTGGTAAGATTCTGAACACAGCAATATTTTTGCAGCAAAACACATTCGATGCTTCAGAATGACAGGTTTTGTCGAGTTGTGCAGGTATGCCTAACCTACCTTCCCTCGTTTGTAGTTGTTCAAATAATATTCTGTAATTCATTTTGTTTTAAGAGTAATAATCGGAGGATGTTTGCTTTGGAGTGACTTAAAATCCTACCCGCAAGGGCGGATTTTTCGGAACGAAAAAGTAAATATCCTCCGATTATGCTATAAAATTAAACCGTGTCTTGGATTATTGGCGTTCACAAGGTTTAGTATTCCATTTCGAAATTTTATTCTAAAATTTCTTCATTTCATAAACCTTGCTCACATGGGCAGCTTCGTGCCCGCACAAAATCCGCTACATAATAAATATTATCACTGCATAATTCTAAAAAGAGCAGGCGGTGAATAAACACCGCTGCTCCGAAATTGATGATTAACTAGCTTTCTACGGAATCTGCTTGAGGAGTTAATATAGCAAACGGATAACCTGTTGAACCGCCTTTTCTTGTAACAGGGCTTGCAATTTGCACGCCGAGTCGCATTACACAGCGAAGAGCAACCATATCCTGCTGCGCAAGGTTGTATGCAATTGTTCCGTCAGTGTTCTGAATAACAGCCTGATCAAGCACTTTGTAAGTTATATCCTGTCTGATAGAATATACTGCCTTAGTGAAATCACCAGCAATTAAAAGGGCTTTTGTTGTATCAAAAATACCTGTTTCGTCATACATCATAGGGCGGCCTACAAGACTTACCGGCATTTCGGAAGTTAAGCCCGGTGTATATAAAAGCTGATTGTTTTTATCTCTTAAGTTTCTGAATTTTGCTTCAAGAGTGCTGTCTGCATAAAATCCTGTAACTTTATAGCCTGCAGCTTCTACTTTTGACATAACACCGTTTTCACCGATAATATCTCCGGCAATATCTTCATTTGTACCTACTTCAACAGTATTTTTCTTTGATATTGCAGCAGTAACAATAGCATCAGGATAGGACGCCGGTTTATTTACGCCGAAAAATACTGCATCATCGATTGCTACGCCGAATGCTTCCACAATCTGCGGCTTGATTTCATCCCACATAGAATACTGTGAATCTTCAAATACAGCTTCCGGAATAGGTACTATTACGGCAATTTCTTCTGCGGTAAGAGTCAATTTATCCCATTCTGCATTTGTAGTCTTTTTCATATCTGTGTCGCCGTTTAAAAAATAAGCTGTCGGCAATGTTGATGCAATCGGCAAAGTTTTTTGTTTTGCACTCATGTTGGGCAGCTGTTTGAATAATTGCAAAGCTGCAGAAGCTTTTGGAACTTCTTTTATAATTTCATTTGAAGTTTCTACAGGGATCAATGCTTCTGCATTAGTACGTGTAATAATTTTTGCATCTAATGTCATTTAAATTTCCTTTCTGTTTAATTTGTGTAATGTGTATTTTCCCCAATACAGCAGTTTATACAGGCATTGCACTAACGCCCGAGCGCTGCACGAATGTATGCATCCATCTGCTGTGAAGGAGTAAGGTTTTTTCTGCCGGAAGATTTAAACACTCCGCCGGCATTTTGTTTCGGGGTTTTAAAAAGAAACTTATTTTCTTCTTTATAATTCCTGATAAAATTGTCCAGTTCTTCTGAAGAAGATAAATCGGAAGGTATGTCTTTTGCTACAAGTTCGCTTTTTACACAGCCTGCTTTATCCAGCTTCTGAATAATAGACAGGGTTCTGTGTTCAGCTTTAAGCGCTTCAAGTTCTTTTGAAATTTCTTCTGCTTTTGCTTGAAGTTCAAGCTTTGCTTGATTTTCAATTTTTGTGGAATTTCTGTACTTTGCAGCTTCCTTCCTGAGCCTTTCAAGTTCTTTTTTCATATACCCCGAAGAAGTCCCGCGAATAAGAGCATCCATCTTTTGTGACGGAGTAAGTTCTTTTTCCTCCTGTTCGCTTTCTTCTGCTGCAGCTTCCTGAGCTGCTTTTTGAAACGTTTCTTGAGATACTTCCCTAGTTGTTGCCCAAGATGTTTTATTTAGTTGACCGGTTCCTGACCGGTCTGTCTGCAATAGTTTTTCCTCTTTTGCAGCCAAATTTAAGTCCTGTGTACCTGACATAGGAACTCCTTTCTGTAAATTGCGGACAAAATACAGCATTTGCCGTACAGTCCAATGTATGTAAGTTTATAGATAAAAAGAAAACGGCATTTATAATAAAATGCCGTACTAAATAGCTGGATTGATGCAATTGATATTAGTCAATTGCAGAGTATATCTATTTATTATCACAATTTTTTTATAAAAATTTATCGTATTTTACGTTTTATAGATTATTTAGTCTTTTTAAAATACAATTTTTTCCCCTGATTATAAACATAGGTAATATCATCATCAATTATCGAGTTAAAAACCTGAAAATTACGATAGCCGTCAGTTTTTTTTAAGAGAATACAAACAGGATGTCTTACATCAAAATATACTTCTTCACCGGTAATTTCTTGATATACACCTTTGCTGTTTTTTTGCAAAACATACAACAGCCAGCTTCCGTTACCGTTTTTGAAGGAGGAATAATGCGTACCTATAACTTCATCCTCTCCGTCGGAGTTTAAATCAAAAAAGGCTGCAGCACAGTCTCTTTTGTAAATATTATGAATAGCTGCATTAGCTTCTGTCAGCCGTATCTGACGCAGCAGCCAGTTCCACAATATCTCGGAAGCACTGTCCTGACCGGTCATTTCCTGTAAATCAATACAGGCTCTCGGTATATCAAAAGCCAAGCCAGCGCAAACTACGCTGCAATACAGGATCAAGCTGAAAACCGCTCTGGTTATTATTGATTTCAATTTTTTCTTGTTCATCATCGGGGAAAGTCTGTACATAATACATTCTCAAAGATTGTGCACGATTTTTTATCAAATCTCTTTTCTGCGCAGCACGAAACATTACTCTCTCTTTTGTTTCATTGTCTTTATCCTGCAGTGCATCTAAGACACCGTATTCTTTATTTTTGTACATATTCCAGTATTTTTGGTCATCATATAGAGTCTGTTTTGCATTGTCGGGAAATTTTTTGTAAAGAAGAGAATAATATTTATCGACTTCACCTGTCCACGCATTAGCGGCTTTCAGCGTGCACCTTGTCCACTCATCAAGTGTCTTTGCTTCTGCTTTACAGGCACTTTCCTTTGCATCTATCGGGTGGACAAAAGCCTGTTCGGCAAACGCACTTTGGCAAAAACAAAGACACGAGAACAAAGTTATGCATAAAAAATCTTTAATTCTAATCATAACTAAATGATACAGTATTAAAATATCCCGCGCAAGTCACTCAATAGGCAATTCTAATCGGGTCTGGTTCTGTAATAACTTTTAACTTTTGTTCCATCTGCTCTGGAATAAGAATTAACAAAAACCATGCCGGCATCGGCAGCCTGTTTGTTTGTTGGTATACCTATTGTTTTGCTCTGGTATTCTATAGCTTTTTTATTCGCATTGATTTCTTCCTGTGACATATTATTTATAGCTTCTTTTGTGTATATTTTATTTGATTTTGTTACTTCATTTATGTAATTGGCATAGTCAGCTTTTGTATCAAAATTGTTATTTAAATATACGTTATAAGATATACCTGTTTTTAAAATATTATTCCCGGCTTCCCCTGTAGTTTTTATGGCTTTTTCAGGTGAAAAGTTTGTCAATTTCTTATTTTTATCTGCTGTATATGCTTTTAAGTAATATGTATCTATTTGCTCCTGAGAGGGTGTTTTATTATTTGCCCATAATTTTTCGGATACGGACTGCACTGCTTTTTCACTGGCAAACTCTATAATACGACCACAAGCTTTATTTCCAAAATATGATCCAATTCCTCCACCTAAAGTGGCTCCTGTACCTACTGCATTAATATTACCTAATGTAGTACCAACAGTAGCTCCAATCTCTGTTCCAACCAGCATACCAATTGAGATACATTCTTCTGTTGTCGCAAAACTAATACTTTCTCTTAATACTGCACCAGTACCAAGTTCAAAATAAATCATTTGTTCTATTTGTTTTGTGCTATATCCTTTTTTTAGTAATTCGTTATATCATTTTTTAATATATTTTTTATTATAATTGCTTTCTTTTTTAATTTTTTTACCAGGTTTTATTATACTGTTATAATATTTACCAACTTGTCTCAACATATAAAAATCTCCATTAAACAATTAGAGCAGATGCATAAATCTGCCCTAATTGTCATAAGGTATTACACTAATTATCGAAAAATTTTATCTGTAAATATATAAAGAATAGAACAATAGCAGCTATAAAAAATTTTATTAAAAATTCCTTCCAAAAAGGCAATTTTTTTATTTTTGATTTATTTGTAGCATCTGAATTAATTCCAGAAGTAGTTATATCAAAACAAGTGTCTAAAATCCAGTCCACAATAATATCAAATATAAAGAAAGTTAAAATTCCTATATTAGAGTCTAAAAACTTTTTGGTTTTTCTATTTGCTTTCAGTTTTTCATTTTCTATAATTACTTTTTTCTGATTTTTGTCCATATTCTAATCTTAACATATTTACAGTCTTATTATTTATCATATTTTCTGTTTTTCGTTCACTATTTTATATTCTTCGGTTTCTATCGGATTTGAAGATTCTGTATCGGGATTTTCTTTGTCCTGATTATCATTACGCATTTGTTCAAGAGCATCCTTCAATGACATTTGTCCGTCTTGACTGTTCATATTCTGTTCTTCATTTATTCTTTCTATTTCTGCCATAGCATCCTCTTCCGATACATTATCCAACGTCATTATAGTAGTCAGCTTGCTCTGCGTACCCGCTGCAACCCTGCTGTTTTCCGTAGCTACCATTTCTGAGTAATCAGAAGGTATCGGCTCACCCCAGGCAACATTTACACTGTCAACCGGTGTTGAATTCAATGCCATTGCACATTTAACAACATTCTGAATAGTTGAAGTAAAAGACACCTGCTTTATGTCATCTACTTTAGAAAGCGCTGCAATAAAAATTTTGCGTAAACTTTCGCCGGACATATTGCCTGAAATATCCAGCCCGTAAGCTTGCGGAGGAGTTTTTGTCAATATATAAAAGAAACTCATCAGCATATCCAGATGTTTTTGTATAGCATCAGCCTGAAGATCAGCCGTAATATATTCCGGCTTTATGCCGTCAGTACCGACTTTTAAAAAGTCTGTATCAGGGAATATTCTCTCATTTGTAACTGGGTTCATCTCCAGATTCTGTTCACTGCCGGATAGTTTTGGGTTTGCATGCCTGTTAATGATTTTGGAATTCTGGCTTACTGTAAGCATGATTTCTTCGACAATTGATTTACAGCGTTTGTAATCACTTTCGCCGAAATATGAATCACTTTCTGTAGTATTTTTTGTCGGAAATACAAGAAAATCCTCCCAGTAATCGGAAAAATCATCTACAGGTAAAGTGTTAAACATTGCCATTTCGTCTTCTTCAAGAAGTCTTCCGAAAGTACCGTTATTCGATGTCCAGATTTCATTTTCAACATAGCCTTTGTGGTGTTTTTCCACTTTCTTAAACTCTTTTTTTGCACCGTTTTCAATGATTTCTAAGGGATACACAAGAATATGTCCTTCAATATCATTTAAGTTGCCCTGTTTAAAAACCGGTATCCAGCAATCCGGACAGACAGAAAATATTTTTACTTTGCCGTTTTCAAGAGCGGCTTTAAAAATTCCGTTGCCAAAACGTGAATTGTCTATATACACCTCTTTTAAAACGGAAATAAAATTGTTTTCCTTCGATATTTCCTCCCACACGGATTGTTTAGAGTCATCGACATTGACTGTAATACCTTGATTTGTCAAAAAACCTTTGAAAAAGTCTGTCAGAGCCCAGAAAAGATTTATATTGATTAAAGACTGGGCTGTTGTGTTATCAAGAGGATAACGTTTTCTAATCTTCAATACTGTAGAACTAAAGGCTTTTGTAAAATCACCGTCGTACAGATTTCTGTAATCTTCATAATCAGATAGTCTTTTAATTGTGTCTGAATCGTATCTGGCGTTTTTAATGTCAAAGTTTGTGAACATTTTTACCTCATTTCTTTCTGTTTTTGTATAAATCTGCATCAAAAAAACATCTGTTAAGATGCTCTGCTTTTTGTTTTGTTAGATTAATTAGAATAATTTCTAATTTTTTGATAATTAGCTTTTCTATATATGTTAAATTTTTTGTAGTAAATTTTTAAGAAGTGCTTGTTAGTATAGTGATAATATTTATTATGTAGCGGATTTTAAGCTTTACAAGAAAAAATGCTACCCTCTCGGATAAGACCTGTAATAATCCTCAACTTTCCTTCCGTCACCGGTTGTGTAACCTGATACATGCACCATTCCGCTGCCTTTTTTAGCAGCTGTTTTTTGTGCCTGTGATTTTGTCGGGATTCCTATTGTTTTTCTTTGATATCTTATTGCTTTTTCATTCTTTTGATATTCTGAACGGGACATTTTTTCTATTTCTTCTTTTGTAAATATCCTGTCATTTTCCAGATGCGGATTTTTGTAGTCTTTTGGAATTTCTCCGCTAAATCTTTTATCTATTGCATCTGATTCCATGTATATTTTGTTTGTAAAGTCTTTAAGTTTTTGGTACTGGTTATCCAGCATATTTTTTAATGTTTTTCCTGTTATCTTTGGAGTATCTTTGCTGGTTGTGTTTTTGCTGCTGCTTTTTAGCATTGATTCGTATAACATATCCTGATATCTCTGTAATTTTTCATCATTATCTTTTTGAAGTTGTTTTAGTAAATTATTATCTGTTACACGCTTTATTGGATTAATATTAAAATAATTATCGTAATCCAAACTGTCTAATCTGTTTTTTAATTTATTTATTCTATTCGACCAGCCTTTTCCAAAACTGGCACGATTCTTATCAGTTGAATAATTATCCAACCTAAGTTCAAGATATTTGTCCAAATTGCCATTTGATTTTTTCACAAGTCTGCTATTTACCGGATTACCGAGATTAACTTCTCCATCAAAAGCAGCCAGTGCCATTTTCTTCGACATTTCAGGCTTAACAGCCTTTAACCAATAATCTTCATAATATATTTTTTTTGCTTCTTCTTTAGTGAGATTTTTTACATTATTTTTAGGCAAATTTTTTCTTATTCTGTATTTATCATATGTATTTTGCGTTATACCCATGTTCGTAGCCCTTCCAGGGTCATTAGGATGGTTAACATAACCACCCTCAATTTCAAATTTTTCATATTGTCAACTGACTCCGACTACTTGTTGAACCTGTGCAATAAGCAAGTTCAATATTTAACAATAAGTCCGGCACAGTCAACAAGCGCATGGGGTCACTTCCGTAAAATGCTAGACTCGGCGCCACTCGCACTCCGTGTACCACTCCTACAAGCGAGGTCCCACTCAGACAATATAATCCATAGCTTCATCAAAAAAATCTTCTTTCATAAAATCCTTTCTTTAATTAAACAGATAAAGCCACAAATATGCAGCTTTACCTGTATTTTCTACAAAATTATAACAATTTGTTTTTTAGTTAAAATTCCAGAATTTGAACATACTCTTTTTGGGAGTATCTATGCCAAAAATATAAGTTTATGTTTTTATGTCCTTGTTTTTTTATATCACTTACAATATCAATTCTGTGAATACCGGAATATTGTTGTTTTTCGTAAATATTTATATACTCGTCCCCCTGTTTTTTGAGTATAAAAAATGCACAAAATTCAGTTCCGCAATAAGGCGTTATTTCGTACGAACCGATTATTTCGTCAACACCGTCATTATCAATATCATTAGCCAGCGCCCATAAAACATCTTTATACAATTCAGGGTAGCCCGTTTCACCGTCTTCTTTAGTATAAGTATACTGTTTGATATCTTTGTTTAAATATTCAAATAAAATATCTTTTGCTTTGCTATCGGCTTCTCTTAAATCTTTTATATTATAAGATTCAATGTCAAATACTCTTCCGTTGATATCAATATATCCGTTAAAACATAAAAAACCGACAATGGTAAAAACATACAGAAATATAAATAAAATTGTTAATGTTCTTTTTTTCATGAAACGCCTTTTTTCAATATAAAACTAATTTTCAATCTTGCTATAGCGCAAAATCCTATCACCATTTTTACAAGTGCTAAACAGGTATAAATCATAAAAATTATTTGTCTTGTTTTTTAAAACTCTTATTTTATAAAATTCTCTGTTGAAAAGTATATAACTAATACTTTTATAACTTTTTTTAAACTTATATCTTTGTAAAATATTAAAACAATATATTGTAGAACCGCAGCAAACAGAATCATTTGCACCAATAATTTCTGGTATTCCGTCCTGATTCAAATCAAAAGTCACTGTCCAAATGTTTTTCTGTAAACCGTGATTTCTTAACAGACATTCATCATCACATTGTTTGCTTTCGTAGTCTGTTATATCTTTTTTCAGATAATTCCAAAATAAGTCTTTTGCGGAAGAATTATTTTGTTGCATATTAAATAATTCATATTCTGCTAAATACTCTGCTCTTTTATATTTTGATATCTCTGAATAATCATATATGTATTGATACGCAAAAATTGATTTATTTTTGTTAATAAAATATAAACAGCAAATTACTGCAATTATACAAACAGATATTTTGATACAAAATTGTTTCATACATATATTATGAAATGTATTAACTTATAATTATTTATCATATTTTCCGTTTATGTAACAGTAAAAATTCTTATATTTAACTTCTCGGATAAGACCTGTAATAATCCTCA
>CALVCQ010000012.1 GCA_944326115.1 Candidatus Gastranaerophilales bacterium
CCTGAAATATTGTTTACATTGGCTGTTTCACTTGCTGTAATTGATACAGAGCCTTCTTCTGATGAAATTATTGTATCGTCGCCCTGTGTAACGGAAGCACCCGAAACAGTTACGCCTGTTTGACCTGAAATATTGTTTACATTGGCTGTTTCACTTGCTGTAATTGATACAGAGCCTTCTTCTGATGAAATTATTGTATCTTCGCCCTGTATTACAGACTCACCTGAAATATTTACACCAGCATTTCCGGAAATATTGTTTACCTGGGCATTTCCGCTGCTTGCAGTAATTGCTACATTGCCGGTTTCTGACGAGATTGTTGTACCAGCACCCTGAGAAACAGAGTTACCAGAAACAATGACACCTGTTTGTCCGGAAATATTGTTTACCTGTGCAGCTCCGTTTTCTGCTGTAATCAGAACTGAGCCTTCTTCTGAAGATATTGTCGTATTTGCACCTTGAGTAACAGAGTTTCCTGATATTGTTACATTTGTTTGTCCTGTTATATTTCCGCCTGTTGTAAGGGCTAAAGCTGCCATCATATCTATCGTATCAGCAAGAAGTTCTCCTGTGGTATTTAAAGTTCCTGCCGAATCCAAATCAATATTATCAGCTGTAATATTATCTGTTACGGATAAATTGCCTGTAGTTGTTTCTATTATCACATCACCCAGAGTTTTATCTTCTCTGTTTTGATTGATGCTTACAATATTTAAATTTGAATCAGGACTTGTTATGTAAAGATTAGATGCTTCTAAAGACACATTGCCGCCTGCATTCATCAAAAGTTTTTGATTTGTTGTTCCGATTGTATTGCCGGCAATCAAAGATACATTTGCACCGGAATCAATTGAAGTTCCGTTAAATGTCTGGGTAATATCGCCTGTTGAAGCATTGATATTTATATCACCTGAAGACTGTACAAGATTATTTAATTCAACATCGCCGCCGGACGTGTTGGCAATATTAACAGCACCATTTGTATTTGTAATTTTATTTAGAACAACATCAGCCTGTGTCTTTGAATTGTTTGTAATATTAACACCGCTGTTTGCGCTCAGAGTACCTGTCACAACATCCCCTGAAGCTGTAGCATCATTTGTAATATTAATTTGTCCGCCGGCTGCCTGAATATCTGTTAAATTAATTCCGCCGTCTTGTGAATTCGTGATATTTACGCCGTTAGAACCGGAGCTTATAATCTGACCGCCGGTTTGCTCCACTCCTCCTGTTGCGCTGACAGTAACATCTGTTCCGCTTATTATAGAATCTAAAAGAACTTCACCGTTTCGGGCGGCAAGTTCAACATAATCCTGTGCCGTAAGATCATGATTTACGTTCAATGAATTAGCTGCGTTAAGTCTTATATATCCGTTAGCTGTCAGGGCATCGTGTATTGTGATATCACCTGAACCTGTTGTGCTAAGGTCAATATTTGTCCCCGCTTCAATTCTGTTTGTATTAATACTGCTGTCAACACCGTTTAATACCACTGCCCCGTTAATTGCCGAAGCCTGCAAATCCGTTGTCTTAAAATCAATAGCATCGCCTGTTGCACCGATATTGCCGTTTGCACTTGTCAACCGGATAGAATCAGCATCAATTGACAGGTCTGTATCTTCGCTTTGCAAAATATCGCCCTGTGCTGTCAGTATGGCATTTTTTGTATCAACAAGTCCGTTTAGCCTCATGCCTGTTTCCGATGTGACGTCGACTGTGTTTTCTGCGTTAATATTACCGAGATTTACAGCTACGTCAGTACCGTTGTCCACACCGTTTAAGTAGACGGAATCAGCATTCGGAATATTTACGGCGCCTGTTACTGACATATCAATTCTGTTGTCCTGAGTTCCTATAAAACCGCCCTGAGCGTTAAAAGTGACAGTACCTGCTTCAATGGATTTTTCAAGAGAACTATCCTGCACAACATTGTTTGCAGAATCAATAGTAACAGCATTCCCTTTTGTAAGTCCGTTTAAAATTACATCTCCGCTGTTGGATTTTATATTTACAGTTTCGTTTGTATAATTACCGGAAGCATTGATATTACCTATATTATAGCCGTTTTGATTGCTTTCTATATAAATATTTGTACCGTCAGCATTAACATTTGCAGCTGATTGGGTATTAATGTATTGAGTCTGTGAACCTGCATTGTTTGCAGCAAGAGTAATATCTCCGCCTGAAACAAGAGATGCATTTGAATGAGATTGAGTGATATTGCCTTTGTCTGCGTTTAATGATATTGTTCCGTTTTGTGCTGTCAAAACAGAATCAAGCTCTATATCCCCGCCTGAAGTGTTTTCAGCAAAAATATTACCGTTTGATGTTGTTAAATCATTAAGGTTTACATTGCTCTGTCCAGAAGAACTGTTTGTCACGGTGATATCATCAGCAGCAAGAACATTATCCAGCACTATATCACCTGAGGCGCTTTCCAGTGCGCTTATTACAACAGATCCGCCCTGTGCGTTTACATTATTAAGATTTATACCGTTTGCACCGTTGTTTGCAACAGAAATATCACCGGATGCAGAATTTATATAGCCTGAATTCTGGCTGATACCTGCACCGGAATCTATTGTAATACCCGTTTGTGCATCAATATTTGAATCCAGTGTAATACCGTTATTTGCACCTATATATATATAATCATCAGATGTTACATTATATTGACCGAGATTCAAATTATTTGAAGAATCAAGTCTTATATATCCGTTTGCATCGAGATTGCTCTGTACATTTATGTTTCCAGTACCGGTTGTTGTAAGGTCTATATTTTCTCCGGCAGTAATATCATTTGTATTTAAATCCGTGTCAATAGCATTAAGGACAACAGAGCCGGAAACGGCAGAAGCCTGTACGGAGTCTGCTCCGACATTGATTGCATTGTCAGTCTGTCCGATATCTCCTGCTGCAGCACTTAAAACAACATCACCGGAAGCTGTGATTGCCTGTCCTTCCATTGATTGATAAATGTTATCAGCTGCCGAGATTGTAACATCATTGCCTTTAATCTCATCTTTAATATTTACATTGCCCGCTTTCGTAGCATCAATATTCACTGTACCTGCAGCGTTTACACCTGCAATGTTCAATGTATCTTCACTTTTCAAATAAACGTCTACAGCATTTTCAACAGTGACATCATTTTTTGCATTCAATGCAATTGCATTATCTGATGTACCGATATTTTGAACAGCATTCAAGATTACATCTGTTCCGGCATTAATCATACTGTTTGTCTGGGTAATAGAACCGTTTGAATCAATATCTACGTAAGTACCGGCTGTAATTTCGGAATTATCTAAAGTGACATTTCCGCCTTTTGAAGCAAGTTCAATATAATCAGTTGCAGTCAAATCTTTGTTAAGCGCTAAATCTTCGGCTGAATCAAGACGAATATACCCGCCTTGAGCATTAAGGTCGCTTGAAACCGTAATTTTACCGCTGCCCTCCGTAGAAAGGTCAATACTTGTACCTGCCGTAACAGAGGATGTATTTAAATCATGTCCTACACTGTTTAAAACAACAGCTTGAGACGCTGCAGCCTGAAGATTTCCTGATGCGGTAAAATCAATTGCGTTGCCTGTCTCACCTATGCTTCCGTTTTGTGCGGTCAAATTAAGATTACCGGCTTCAATTGTTTTATCCAGAGTACTGTTTTGAAGCACACTGCCTGAAGCGTTTATATTTACATTATCAGCAGAAACCAGATTGGATATTGTTATATCTGTTTGTTCGCCTGTTGTTGTAATATCAGCTGTATTTTGTGCATCTATTCTGCCTGTTGTCAGGTCATTTTCCGATGTAAGGTAAATATCGTCGGCTTTTGCATTGACGGCATTAGAAGTGTTAACATTTAACGCATTGCCGTTAGAACCTATTTGATAACCGTCAGCATTTAAATTAATATTATTTGCGGTAACGAACCCGCCTGCGGTTTGAGTAATGTTTCCGGAGGCAGTTAGATTAGCATTGTTTTGTGCCGTAATTTCACCTGCATTTAATCCGCCTTCCTTATTTGCTATATAAAGGCTGTCTGCATCTGCATTAATTGATCCGTTTGAGTTAATCTGCAGTGCATTTTCTAATGAACCAATATTGTTGACTGCTTCGATATTTACGTCAGAGCCAGCCTGTATTGCCTTGTCGTTATTTGCAATATTTTGTAAAACCGAACCAGCTGAAATAATATCAACAGTACCGGCAGAGTTTACAAGAGAAGACAATAAAACATCTTCTGCAGCATTCAACGTAATATCACCTGTATTTGTTGTCAATCCGCCGTCAGTTACCGTCAATTCTCCTGATGAATCTATATCTATAGATCCGCTAGTTGATGTTATACCGCCTGCGTTTATTGTTCCTGCTCCTGCAGCATTAGAGATAGCAACATTTCCGCCTGCATTTATTGTACTCGCTATAATATTTCCTGCAGCGTCTAATGTAATATCACCTGTGTTTGTTGTCAATCCGCCGTCAGTTACCGTCAATTCTCCTGATGAATCTATATCTATAGATCCGCTAGTTGATGTTATACCGCCTGCATTTATTGTTCCTGCTCCGTTTGTATTTGAAATTACAACATTATTTGAAGCTGAAATTGCATCTGCTGTTATATCCTGTAAAGAGGAAATATTTACGCTTCCTGCCTGTGAAGTTATCGTATCAGCAGTTACAGAAGCGTCTTGAGCATTGCTTGAAATTTCAATATCACCTGAGGCCGTTACATTTTCTGCCGACAAATTTCCGGAAGTAGCAAAAGATGCACCGCCTGTTTGCGAAGTCACACCGCTTACGCTGACAGCTGCGTTTTGCGCTGTATTTGTTATCTGTACATCCTTGTTTGCTGTTATATTATTGAAATTAATATCGCCGGTACCGGTATTTTCGGCACTAAACCCGCCGCCTGTACTTGTTATACTGCCGCTTTGCTGTGTAACACCGCCCTGCGTATCAACAGTGACATTGCCTGCCGCTTCTATATTTGAATTGATTGTCAATCCCTGAGATGCACCTAATTCAATATAAGAATCGGAATTTATATTATGGTTTAAAGTAAGATGTTGTGCAGAATTCAAACTTACATATCCTGCGGCATCAACAACATCCTCTACATTAATATTTCCGCTGCCTGTTGTTGTAAGGTCAATATCCTGTCCTGCAATAATAGAGCCTGTATTAATATCCGTGTCAATACCGTTTAATACAACAGATCCGCCTGCAGCCTGTGCAGTAACTTTATCAGCTTTAAATGTCAGCGCTTTATCTTTTTGTCCTATACTTCCGTTTTGTGCTGTAAGTGTCAAATTACCGTCTGCCGTAATCGACTGGCCGTCTATTGTCTGATATATTCCGCTTCCGGATGTGAGTGTTATATCACCGCCTGAGATTCCGCCATGAATATTTATATTTGCGCTGTCGCTTAATGTATCCAGATTTACCGTACCTGTTGAAGTTATTCCTGCTATATTCAAAGATTTTTCAGGACTTGTTATATAAATTTCATCGCCGCCTGCTGTAAGTGTACCGTCTGCGCCGAGTTTTAAGGCTTGAGTTTCAGAACCCGCACCTGTTACCGTATCAAGAATTATATTCCCCGTTGTATTGAGTGCAAGATTGTCATGAGACTGAATAACAGCTCCGTTAGACGTAATTGAAATGCCTGCATTATTTCCTGTTGATTGTACAAGAGAATTTAGAATAACGTCATTATCTGCAGCCGAGTTTGTAATTGTAACTGCACCGTCAACGGATGTAATATCTCCGAGTACTATATCTGCGTTATCACCGCTTTCAACGTTATTTGAAATATTAATTCCGCCTTTAGAGGAGGATACCTGTGTAAGTTCAATTTTGCCGCTGCCGGAGTTAGAAATATTGATATCACCGTTTTGTGCCGCTGCAGAAGTTCCGCTTGTAATAGAAGTACCGGAGCCCTGGACAATACCTCCGTTTGCATTAAGAGTAATATGCTGGCCTGCGCTTATATTTTCATTAATATTAAGAGCTTTAGCAGAATCGAGTTTTATATATCCGTTTGTTGTATTAAGCTCGTTTGATACGGTAATTACGCCCTTGTCAGAATCAGGGTTTGTAACTCTGGTTGTCAAATCAATATTTTCTGTTGCTTTAATGGAAGAGGTATTTATATCAGTATCTTCACCTAACAGAACAACGGATTTTGCAGCCTCTGCTGAAACAGAATTTGCAGAGAAATTGATAGCCTGCCCCTGCTGTCCGACACTTTCCTTGCCGGCAACCAAAGATAAATCTCCAGAGGCGTCAATTGTTTTGCCGGCTCCTGTTTGATAAACCCCGTCTGCAGCATTAATAATAACATCAGTACCTGTTACCAATCCGCCGAGATTTACATTTCCCGCATTATCGGTTTTTAAGTTCACGACACCGCCGGAAGTAACAGAAGCAATATTTAAGTCGGCGTCAGGACTTGTTAAATACACATTCTGCCCGTCAGCAGTAACGCTGCCTGCCGCATTCAAAGAAAGATTTGTTCCGTCAGAACCAATATCCCCGTCAGCAGAGAGTGTTATATCAGTACCGGCATTAATAGCTTTATCAAGAGCTGAATTCTGGGTGATAGAACCGCCCTGAGCATTTAGATTTACTCCTTCTGATGCCGAAATAAGATTGTCTATAACTATTCCGTTATCCGTAACAAGGCTTATATAGCCGTTATCGGTTGTCAGAGCACTGTCTATATTTATATTTCCAGTACCTGTAACCGTCAAGTCAATATTATTTCCGGCAGTAATGTCAGAAGCATTGATATTTGTATCCTGTCCTGTTAAATAAACAGATCCGCCTGAATCAGCAGAAACACTGCCGCCTGTTGATTCAACAACAAGTTTGTTTTCACCTGAACCGACAGAGCCTGTCTGCGTAGCAAAAGTTATATTGCTGTCAGTGGAAACAGAAGGATTTGTACCGTTTTGTACGATATTTCCGACTGTTGAAATATTTATATCGCCGCCTGCAGATTGGATTACATCATTTAATACAACATCAGCCGCATTTTCAGTACCGGTTATATTAATTTCACCGTTATTGTTAACAACATTACCCAGAGATATATCTCCGTTTGTTGCACCTATATTTATATGACCAGAATTCCGGTCATCTCTTGTGATAATGCCTCCGGTATGAGAAACCCCGCCGCCTGATGATATATCAATATTTCCGCCTGCTGTCATATTATCAGCGATAGTCACGGAACCGTTTTTATCAACTGTATTTATATTTAAGTCGTTTACAGCATTAATCTGTCCTGTTGAAACACTTGTACCGCCTAAATAGATATCTGATGCCTGTGCATTCAGTCTGCCGTCACCCGTAACATTTAATGCAAGTGAATTATCTGTAGAACCGATACTGCCGGTCGTATTAATATTAATATTTCCTGATGAAACAATTGCATCTCTGTCCTGCGAATCCTGCAGTATGTTTCCGGTTGCTGTTATATCAGCACTTTGACCTATGTTCAGCACTCCGAGAGTCAAATCCCCTTCGGTATCCTGAACATACAAATTGTCTGATGTTGAATATAAAGAACCATCTGTGTTAACCATTATTTTTTTATCAGCAGTCCCTGCATTAACAGCATTTAAGACAATATCACCTGCTGCTGTGATTGAAGCGGTGTCTGTTGCCGCAGATTGAAGAATATTTCCTACCGAATTTAAACTAACATCCGATGATGTTGAATTTAATACTGAATTTAATATTATATCGCTGCCTGCAGCATTATTCACAACACTGATATTGCCTTTATTAGCAGTGACATTTTGCAGAGAAATATCACCGGATGTTTCGTTTGTAATAAGGATATTCCCGCTGCCGTCTTGCGCAGAAGCAGATGTACCGCTTGTAACAGTTGTGTTTTCTTTCTGTGTAATACCTTCCTGTGCACCGAGAGTAACTGATTGACCGGCACTTATATTGTTGTTAATTTCCAGATTTTTAGCTGAATCTAAAGAAATATAACCGTCTTGAGTCGTAAGGTCATTTTCAATAATAATCTTACCTTTCTCAGGATCTGCACCTGTGTTTTCCGTAGACAAATCAATATTATCTTTTGCACTTATCTGAGAAGTTTTTATATCTGTATCAATACCTTTTAAAACAACAGAACCGCTATTGGCGCTTGCAGATACATTTTCAGCCGAAAAATTGATTGCATTATCAGTCTCGCCGATGCTGCCTGTTTGAGAAATTAAAGACAAATCACCTGAAGCAGTAATGCTTTGCCCCTGAGTACTCTGTGTAATATTTTGTGCAGCATCAATACTGATATCAGACCCTTTTATCATACCGGCTATATCAATATTTCCGTTGTCTGCACCTGTTGTCTTTATGCTTACAAGAGTTTGAGGATTTTCTTTGGAGAAATTAATATTACCGACCTTCAAAGATTCCGAGCTTTCCAGAGCAACATTACCGCCTTCTGCATTAACGGTGCCTCCGGCATTAAGATTTATTGCCTGAGAAACATCAGTACCCGAAAAAGTACCGATATCTCCACTGTTTGCTGTCAGGTTTATGTCTTTCTGTGCACTTATCGAAGTATCAGAATATCCGTCTTTGTGATATATTGCACCTTCTGCCGTAAGATTAACATTTTCTTCCGTTGAAGAAATTATAGAATTTAAAATTATATCACCCTGGTTTGAGGTAAGTGTAACATCTCCGGTCGCTGTAATCTGACTGTCAATATTAAGATCCTTGTCAGTAATAAAAGTTAAATCACCTTCTACATCAGACAAATCTTTATTAAAGATAAGCTCGCCTTCACCGGTTGTAATAATATTGTAGTCCGTACCGGCAGTTATGTTGCCCAATTCAATATTTGTATCCTGCCCTGTTACATTAACTCCGCCTGCAGCATCGACTTTAACACTTCCGTTTTCTGTAGATACAACAACAGTTTGATTCTCAGAGCCTACATCACCGCCTGCATTCAGAGTAACATCGTCTGATGCCTCCAGTGTCTTGTCAGAACCTGTCTGAGAAATATTCCCCTGTGCATCTACATTGATACCGCCCTGATGTGAAGATATAAGGTCTGAAAATTGTACATTGTTGCCGCTTATGTTTATATCATCTTGAGCTGTAATTTCTCCTGTATTTACATCGCCCTGTGCATCAACGGTGACACCTCCCTGATCTGAAATTATCGTTTCCGAAAGCGTCACATTATTTCCGTTTATTGCTATATTTTCCTGACCGGTAATCTGTCCTGCATTTACATCGCCCTGTGCATCAATAGAAACGGAAGAACCTGTTCCATCAGCTCCGTAAGCATTAATAGTACCGGATTGTGAATATCCGCCGCTTGAGTCTATATCGACATATCCTGTATCAGCCTGAATATTACCGTTAATATTAACATTTCCCGGAGTCGGAGCAGAGGAAGAATCGTTGTTAATAACGACATTGCCGCCAAAATTGGAAATATTATTTACATCAACATCTCCGCTGCCTGTATTTGTGATAGTAACATTGCCGGAATCACCATTTATATTTATCGAAGAATCAGCTGTTTGACTGAAACCTTCCTGAGAAGTTATATTAACTGATTCCATAGCATCAACGGATTGTGAAATATTTACTTTTTTGGAGCCGTCAAGATTAACATTATTTGCATTGGAAATAGTTGCAATATTCAAATCCGAATCATTACTTTTTAAATAAATATCAGAATTTGCGCCCAATACATTTACATTATTAGCAACATTTACATTTAAAGCCTGATTTGACGAACCGACATTATAGTCAGCTGTTATATTCAAATCATTACCGGAATCAAAAGCATTAAAGGTATCATCTGCCTGTGTAATATCACCCTGTGCGGAAACATTAATAGTGTCTGTAGATGAAACTGTATCTTTTAAAGTTATATCTCTGCCCGACAGGCTTACTGTACCGCCTTGAGCCTGATTAGTAATTTTATTTGATTCTATATCTGTACTTGCTGAAACTGATATATTTCCTGATTCAGTATTTAAAATTTCAGAATTAGCACCCTGTACAAATTCAGTGGAAGAAATAGTAACTCCGTTTTTCGAATTAATATCACCGTCTACTGTTAAAGTACTTGCAGAATAATTTACACTTGCGGCATCAATATTCGATGATTCATTCTGTGTTACATCACGATCTATGGTAATGTTAACATTGCCTGCTGCAGTTATATCATTATTTAGGGTAACTCTTCTTGTTGTGGCAGCCGAATTGGCACCTATATTAACATCTTGAGCAGACATAACCTTTGAACCGACCGTAATAGTACCGTCCCTTGCGTCAAGATTTACATCTCCGGCGGATTGAATCAAACCGCCTGAGGCATTTATATTGTTTGCATAAAGCTTTACATCACCGCCAGCGTCAGATATAAATTCCGCATTTACAACACCTTCATCATTTACTATTTCTGACATATCAACATCGGGAAGTTTGGTTTTATTAAAGCCGTCTTCGTTAAATCCCGTAACCAGTGCGGAATCAGCCCCGAGCATAACATTACTGCCTGCTGATAAATCTATTTTATCAGATGCAAAAACTTTTCCCTGAATACTCACACTGGCTGTAGAACCTTCTGATGACAAACCGCTGATGTTATCATAAGTAATACCCTGACCGAGTCCGAGAAGAGAATTGTAAGTACCCTGCGCCGGCGTAATAGTCTGCAGACTGCCTACATTCATAATGCCCGAGGCACCTACAATCATACCCATAGGCGAAACAAAAATCACATCACCGCCGATATTTCCGCCTTTTAGAGAATTAAATATACCGTAGATACTTACTCTGTTATCAACAAGGTTTACATATCTGTCTGCACCCTGAGCAAATATCAGGTTTGCAATATCACCTCTTGAAAGATCAAAATCCGTAAAATGATGGAACCCTGTGCCGTTATTTATCAAACCTCCGGTTATATTGGTTGTATTACCGTCAGTACTTACATTAGTATTATAACCCGGTCCTGCGTTAATATTTGTAGCATAAGAAGTCTGGATACCAAAAATAAAAACGGTCAATGACGCAGCAAGCGACTTTTTGAAAAGTTTCAAAAAGTCTATATTATTCAGGCTTTTTTTATTCTGTGGCATACATAATCCCAACCGTCTTCTCCAATTATTATTATAATACCTTAATCAATACTTGCAGTAAACAAAATAGAGTATTTTGTTAAAAACTTTATCATAATTATAAAGTTTTATGACCCGATTTATTGACTTGTGAATTATATGTAATATATGATTTATATTACTTGTAGGAATTGTTGATTAGAATGAAAAAATTAATATTCTTAATAAGCCTGTGCTTATTAAGTCAAAACTTTACCATAGCAGCGGAAAATACAGAATATTCCCAAAACAAAACAACCTCCGCTCCTTTACCGTTAACCGGTGCTTTTGCACAGGCCATTGATGCGGTTTGCAATTCCAAATCAAACGGAAGTTCGCAGATTTATAAAAGAAATACTGCTACTGAGTCTAATGTAAAAAAATCAACGGCGTCTCATATCTTTGGAGCCGCTCCGATTCCTGCAATTGTTCCAGATCCTGTCTCTGATAATATTCTAAATAATACTACAGTATCTGCGCCGATTCCTCATCAGGCAAAAAACTCTGCGGCTAAAAACAGTTCCGCACAAAAAACCAATGCAAAAATTGCCCAAAACACAACATCACAGGCTAAAATTGCACCTACACCACAACCTGTGAAAACTCCTGTTGTTAAAAACAATCCCACACAAAAAAACAATGTAAAAATCACACAGAACACAAAACAAACCGCCGCTGCAGCTCCTGTTCCGAATACACAAAAGTCATCTGTAAAAACAAATATACCTGCAGTACAAGAAAAAAAATCAATAACGCAAACCACAAAAACAGTATCTAATCCGGTAAAAAACACCGCACCAATTCCTGTACCTGCAGTACAAAAATCAAAACCTGCAGAAGAAAACAAAATTTCTAAACAACAAACTTCTAATCAACAGCCTCCTACGGCTAAAAAGCAGGAATATCCGCAGCAAAATATTACAGAAACTGCTGAAAATACACCATCAGCAAGACAATCTGCTGCGGGTATTCCGCCTATTCCTAAATCAGGAGAAAAGTTAAAACAAGAATACAGAGAAGAAGTAGCTGACCAACAAAAATACAAGTTCTACGAAGATGAAGAGCTGAAAAATGCAGCAAATTCTCAGCCAAAAGAGGAGAAAAAGCTTAATCTTCGTGTCAACAAAAAATCCGACAGACCGCCTGTTATTGTAGAGGACAATCTCTCTGACCCGAATGACAATACACAGGTGCGTGCAACAATTACAAAAGTAGAATTCACCCCTTCAAGAGTATTTTCAGAAGAAGAGCTTCAAAAACTTGCCTCTCCTTTGCTTTCTCAACCTGTAACACTGGATGATATCAAAAAAGTTGTGGACGGAATAACCAGATGCTATATTCTCGGCGACTACGCAACATCAAAAGCATATCTGCCTCCTCAGGATTTATCTGACGGAGTACTTAAAATCAATCTGTTTGAAGGAACAGTAGGCAAAGTTACAGTAAAAGACAACCGCTGGACAAAAACAGGTTATATCAAAAACCGTGTAGCACCTACTCCTGGAGATTTATTAAAAGTAGGTGAACTGGAAGAAGACGTTATATTATTCAATAAAAACAATGCAGTCAAGCTTAAAGTAGGTCTTTCTGCCGGGGAAGAACCGGGACAGACAGATATAACATTGAATACAGAAGACCCGTTCCCGTTCCGTCTTGCCTTCCTTGTTGACAATCAGGGTCGACAGACAATAGGCACAACGAGATGGGGAGGTATGATTACTGCTGACAGTCTGTTCGGGCATCGTGACAGGATGTCTTTAGGAGGATACCTTGGAAGCGGCAATCGTGTCGGTTTTGCCGACTACAACTTCCCGTTAAACAAATACGGAACAAGGCTCGGTGCATCCGTTTCCGCTGGCAACATATCCGTTGTAAACGGACCGTTAAGAGACTTCGGCATAGGCGGTACTTCTCAAATTTACAGTGTTTACCTTACACATCCGTTAATAGACAAAGTTGATTTTAATCTCGGCTCCTACACATCTGCAAATATAAAACGCTCAACAACTGATATTTCCGGAGTAAAACTTCCTACATTAGGAACTTTCTCTTTGACACAGGGATTTACAGCACGAAAAGATACAGAAAAAGGTATCTGGTACACAGGTCACTACGGTTCTGTCGGATTTGAAGCATTAGGCGGAGATGAAGATTTCTTCAAATACGAAGGAAATATTATGAGGTTACACGATTTCGGACACGGAATCATCGGTCAATTTAGAGTTGCCGGTCAATATTCGCCTCAAGACAGACTCCCGTGGATGGAACAATTCCAGATAGGCGGTATGTCTACAGTCAGAGGCTACTCTGAAGGTCTGCTGCTTGGCAAAAGCGGATATCTTGCCAGTGCAGAAATAATAACCCCTCTGCCATTCCTGCCAAAAGCAATCGGATCTGACAGACTCGGATATATTTACCCGAGAGAAATGATAAAAGGTGCTGTATTTATGGATCACGGTATGGTATTCCCTTACAAAGGCGGTCAACCTGTAGACAGCGGAGAATTTTTAATGAGCTGGGGTCTCGGACTCAGAGTAAACTTGAGAAAAGATGTTGCGGCACGTTTTTACTGGGGATTCGGGCTTAATAACAAATATGACGTTGACCAGAAACTCGGCAGATTCCACTTTGATATTACCTGTGCTCCTGACATAGGCAGGGTTGTCGCCGGCAGACATCCTAAACAAAAGAAGAAAAAAGAGAATCTTTAAAAATTTATGAGGATTTTTTATGAAGAAATGTCTTTTATCTCTGATAATAATTTTGATAAACAGTTCATCTGTTTATGCAGAAGGTGCAGTAAATATTCAATCCGCTATAGATTCAAGAATATATTCAACGCAGGGTTCACAGCCGTTTGATACACTGGAGAGAAACAACTATACAAATACGGAAATTATGAATCTCGAACAAAAAAGCACCCCCAGAACAGAAATAAAAAACGAATCAAAAATTTTGCCGGTGCAAGAAGAAAAGGGTATAAAAGGTTTATTTAAAGGGTTTAGAGTAATTTGGTAATTTTTTCGCATAAAAAAAAGCCGTCCATTGAGGCCGGCTACTAGACTTGGGGAGGAGGTTTGTTTGACCTTTTGGTCTAACAATTTAGTATTCGACATAATTTATAAAAAACTTTAATAATCTCATCTATTTGTAGTACAAATTTTTCTTTTTAAAACCCGAAAGTTATTTTGGATAAAGTGTTTTGACGCTTAGTAAAGAAATGTAACAGAAATATTAAAAACTGAAATTATATATTTTTTAAATACTTTATATATATGTAAGTGATGTAAAACAAGAGGTTATTAAAGAATGGCACTTTGTCCCAACAATGCTATAGATAAAAAACTGGCAAAAATGTATGAAGAAAAAGTCACGGTCAATCTTGAAAACCGATCGTCACTTGATCCGGAAGATTTCTGGAAAACGATGCAAATGATTGCTGTAGCAAATAAAGCAATGATGCATCTAACATAAGTTTAGAAAGATTATAATCCCCTTTAACCAGGGTGTTAATATTGGAGATTTATGGAGTTTTCCCTATTAGTCTAGTTTTGCCTGAGTGTATCTCAGGTTTTTTTTTGCAAAAATTTCAGTTAGCAGTCTGTCTGATATTTTTTCATCTTAAAGTTGCATTTTTTAGAATATCAATATACTTGGCTTTTTCTTCGTTTGTAAATTGTCCCTTTTTTGCAAAATGTATATGATAAATACCTTTTGGTGTGTATACTATTCGTGCAATTTCAGATTCTTTGGAATTATCAAATTTCCATTCATAAAGTATTTCGCTGTTTGTTTGATTGATAATTTTCTTTTCGAAAGTTTTTTCAGAATTTTTTGCAATAGCTTCTATTGCACCAAGATGAGTATTGTAATATTCGCTTAATGTAGTTTTAAAATTATCAGTTATTACAAAATATTGGATTGTAACGAGCTGTGTCCATTTGAAATTTTTGACATCTTCTCCTTTTAATCCATATTCAATAACTTTTGATTTTTCATCTTTCTGTTCCAGTGCTTTAACCCATTTTTTTGAATCCAATAACAAAAATACTTCACCTTTTTGTACAGGCGTTTCAGTTTTAACTGATTGATTTGTATAGGTATTTACTATTTCATTTTTTAATTTTTCCTTTGATTGCTGTTTTGCTATAGGATCTTCAGCACTATATACAGCACGTTCTGACTCAATTTGCTTTAGCAGTTTTTTGTAATAGATTTTTTCCTTTCCACCCATAGATTCCAAAGTTACCGCTGTTTCATAATAATCAATTGCAACTTCATAATCTTTTTGATTTCTTTTTATATCTGCAAGCAGGACATAAGCATTCCAGTGATTCGGAAATAGCCTTATTGCATCCTGAAAAGTTTTTTCTGCAAGCTGCATTTCTTTTTTGTAAGCATAACTTGTACCTAATAGACACATTGCACTATATGAATCCGGTTTATAATTCAGTGCATTATTAAAATAAATGATTGCTTCGTCGTAATTCTTTTCTTTATATGCTCTCATTCCTTTGTCATATTCATATCTGAAATTAAGAGCACTGCAGCCGCATAAAAAAAGTGCCATAGAAGAGATTATTGTACAAATTAATAGTTTCGAAAAATTTTTTAACAGCATATATTCTATCCAATATAAATTATAATAACAGAAGTAACATGTGGCAATTATTTTATATAGCATCCTTACTTTTTCAACAATTTTTTCATAAAAACCAAGACTTGCTTATATTATAAGCAAGTCTTGGTTTTTAAATGGTTGCGGGGACCGGATTTGAACCGATGACCTTCGGGTTATGAGCCCGACGAGCTACCAGGCTGCTCCACCCCGCGATAAATTATTTTTCTAACTTTAATTTTCTATTATATAAAAGTTAAACTAAAATTTTCTTACATTTTATTATTAAATGCTGAAAACAAAAAATCAAGTTTTTAGGGATTTATATAACAAATTCCGCTAATAATAGCTAAAATTCTCACCCTGAACTTGTTTCAGGGTCTTTTAGGCGGAAAGATTCCGAAACAAGTTCAGAATGACATTATGTTTATCTCTTAATAATATTTTGCGGAAACATCTATATAAGTCCCAATTTTTAGGATATTAGCTTTTTGTAATGCAATACAATGTTATATTAATTTTCTTAAAATAAGTCTCACAACTCGGTTTACTTATTGCAATGTTTGAAATATTATAAAATACAAACCGAAACATAAAATCTGACATCTATTATTGTATGGAGACAATCAATTGACACAGATAAATTCGACTTATGCACTTATAATGCCAAAAGTCAAACTAACGCCGATAAAACAAAAAACGAAAAAAGAAGAAATTAAAGAAATTATACAAAACCCTAATGATCCGCTGGCAAAATATCCTTTACGTGCTTTCGGATATTCAAATGAGGTAGGCGCAGCCGTATCTGCAATGCCTGTATGGGGAAAAGCAGCCGAAGCAGCTTTATGGGTACCTGCCCTTATGTATCTTGGTGCGGATATTTATGACAAATACAAAAGAGGAAAAGAAGGCGATTATACAAAAGCATCCGCTCAGGCAGCAGTTCAGCAGGCAATTTTTCAGGCTCTTGCCAGTGTGATTTTACCTACCGCTGCCGTAAAAATGGGTCAAAATATTGCAGGATATACAACAAAATTTGACGGTTCAAACCTGAGCGCCACAGCAAAAGAAGAAATGTATGACAGACTGTTGGATGAATTTGATAACTATAATTTTGCCAAAGGCGATATTGTAAAAAAAGACGGGACAGTAATAAAAGGTTTCGACAGGATAAAAGGACGAATTATTGAAGAAAAGCTTAAGCCTGCACTTGCATCGACAAGAAACGATCTCAAAACAGAAAGCTGGTTTTCAAAAGTTATAAGATTTTTTGCTCATTCCAACCGTCCGGTTGCATCAGCATCTTCTAAAGAAGAAGATGTAATTGCATTTATTGAAGAAAAGGCAAAAAATATATATGACAAACAAAATTTGCTTGAACAATCATCAAGAGATCAAATTGTACAAACAAATGATTCAGTTCTTTTGAAATTATATGATAAAGCAGCGCAAAATGCAGATAAAAGAGCGGATTTATTGATAAAGCAAAAGCCTGAATTTATTATTAAAAAGATATTAAACTCACCGGTTGAAGAACACCAAAAATTGAAAGATGAAATATCATCCATATATGATACTGTTGAAAAAAGACGTTTGCTTGTGCGTCAGGAAGCTGCATCTTCGGAAATGTTGAAAAGCCTGATGAACAATGAAGAAAATAAAAAAATCATACAGCAATTTGTAAAACGCATAGAAATTACACGTATGGTTATGAGAAATTATATAAAAGGAAAAAGCATGAAACTGGGACTCTTAAAAACAGCTGGCGGTTTCATTGCTTTAGGCTGTCTGGCTGTGCCTATTGACAACTTCGTGCACAATTTTATTATTAAAAAATTTGTTGAACCAGGGCTTGAAAATGTTTCAGGGCTAAAAGAAAAATTAGCTTTTAAGAGAACTTTAAAATAAAACTACACAGTCACTGAGCAGGAAGATTGAATCAATTCTTCTTTTTGCTGTCTTGTCAAACTTTTTATCCTGCATTCTTCTTTCATTGCCGCTGATTTTGTATCAAATTCCTTTACATAAACCATCTTAAGAGGCTTATGAGAACGTGTATATCGTGCCGCCAATCCTGCTTTGTGTTTTTCAAATCTCGCTGCCGGATTATCCGTATAACCGCAGTACAATGTATTATCCACTGTTAATATTATGTATGTATAGAACTTTTTATCTGTTTTCATACAGCTGACATCTCTTTTTTAATTATCAAATCAAGAACAGCCATTACTCTGTCAAAATCATTTTCCGTAACAAGCTGTGCCCTGTATATAGCAGCATCTCTTATCCCTCGAATATAATAAGGATAAAATTTTCTTACAAACTGCATTGCAACTTTTTCGCCCCGCAGTTTAATTTCGTCAGCTATATGTTCTTTTAAAAGTGTAATTTTTTGAAATATATCAGGTTCAGGCAAAATTTCTCCCGTATCAATATAATGTTCTATTCTATATATCAAATCCGGCTGTCCAAGAACCCCTCTTGCTATGGCAATACCGTCTGTTTTTGCTGTTGTGAGACAATCTTTTGCCGATTCCGGTGTAGTTATATCACCATTAGCAAAAACAGGAACGTTAATTTCTTGTTTAATTTTTGATATAGCAGACCAGTCCGCAGTCCCGGAATACATCTGGGATCTTGTCCTGCAATGAATTGTCATTGCATTTGCTCCGGAAGATTCCATAAGTTGAGCAAATTCCATAAAATTTTGTTCCGATGCAGTATACCCCAGACGAAATTTTACGGTAACAGGTATACTGACTGAATCTTTAACAGCTTTTACGATATCAGCTGCAAGCTGAGGAGTTCTCATCAATGCAGATCCGTCTCCGCCGGATACAACTTTTTTTACGGGACAGCCCATATTTATATCAATAATAGAAGCACCCTTTGATTCAAGTATTTTAGCAGCCTTTGCCATCATAAAAGGTTTATGTCCGGAAATTTGAAACGCAAGAGGATATTCATTTTCTTTGTATGCAGTGATTTTCTCATGTTCGTCGGGACGATTTTGCATAAGCATTTCTGAACTTATCATCTCTGTAGTTAACAGACATCCCGAAGAAAACTTTCTTATAAGCCGGCGCAAAGGCATATCTGTAATACCTGCCATAGGAGCAAGCGCAACACAGCTGTTTATCTGTATATTTCCTATTTTTATTTTCTTATTTTTTTGCTGCAGTTTTGGGTTCATAAGCCTTTAAGTCCTGCACTCTTTTTGCTGAGTATCGTGTATAATCATTTGTTTCGCCTGCTTTTTGTGCTGCCGCCAGATATTTTTTATAATAACTCAAAGCATTTGTATACTGTGCCATATAATCATAATCAACAGCTATTGAATAATTTGCAATTATCATTTGCTGATTATACTGCAGCGCTTTTTTATAATCATTGATAGCCAGCTGGTATTTTTTCTGAGCATCATACACCATTGCTCTGTAATAATATGCATTTGAATCTTGAGAATCCTGAACAATAACTGTATTCAAAAGAGAAAGAGCCTGCTGATACTGTTTTTGTTCAAAAAATTCTATTGCCTTATCCATTTTTACGGTATTTTCCTGCTCAATTACATAAGCAAGCAAATCCTTTGCGTTTTTATTATTCTGATTTAAAGATATTGCTTTTTGTGCATATTTTTTTGCATTTACAAAATCCTGAGCATTAGAAAATGCAAGTCCTGCATAATAGGCTGTCTCCGAATTTTTTGGATCCAAATTCAAAGATTTCAGATAATAATCAGCAGCCTGTTTATTATTATTCATTGCCTGATAGCAGGCACCTATTCCAAGCAAAGACTCAGAGGTCGCCGGTATGATTTTATTATATACTGCAATTGCATCAAGATACTTTTTCTGCCTGAATAATTCAGAGGCATCATTGTATAAAAGAGAGGTCGTTTCTTCATCAATAGCGACCAGCTGTTTTTGTATTGTTGCATTTTCGGGAAAAATTGCTTTTGCATTTGTAAGAACTGCTCTTGCCTTGTCATAGTTGTGTTGTTGTTTATATGCCTGTGCAAGATTTATATAAGCATCCTGATTTTTGGCATCCAGTTTAATCGCTTGATTATAATAAGGTATTGCCTCTGCAATTCTGTTTGCGCAATGAAGTTCAAAAGCATATTTGTATATTAAATCAGGATTATTCGGTTCTTTTTGAAGCTGTGTATTTATATATGCAAGTTTTTCTTCCGGAGTCATATTGGTCTCATACATATCAAAAAGTTCATCTTTGATATCCTGATTACCGGGGTCCAGATTTAATGCAAGTTTGTAATTTTGAATTGCAGCCTCTTTGTTGCCCAAAGCTTTATAGCACTGTGCTTTATATAAATAAGCAAGTTTAAAATTGGGATTTACATCAATAATGGTATCATAAGCGGCAATAGCCGTATCATACTCTTTTTGAGCCTGATAAAGAGTACCTAGATTCAAACGTGTATTTACATTTGAAGGATTTATCTCTTCTGCTTTTTCATACTGCTGTAATGCTGCAGCAAAATTATTCTGACGCTGGTAAACAGCGCCCAGATTAGCATGCGCCTCCGCATCATCAGGATTATCAGCAACTTTTTGCTTCCAAATATTTTCAAGAGACATTAAAACCTCTTGATTATCTCCTGATTTTGATAAAGAAAGGTTATATTGTTCTGCAGCCAGATCTATCTTTCCTAACCGCTCATAAGCCTCTGCAAGCTTGAGATGAAGATTAGAGTTTTTAGGATCAAGAACAAGCGCCTGATCAAGATATGAAACAGCCTGCTCATTAAGATTAAGAATATAATAAATTTCACCCAGATTTGCCAGTGACGATTGTCTGTAATTAACATCATTCTGAGCTTTTTGAAATTCAGTTGCAGCTGCGGCAAATTCGCCCTGCGCTCTTAAAGAACGCCCCATTGTGTATCTGCCTTTAGGAGTTTGATCAGCATTCATCGCATACAATATACTCTCAAGATTTTCTTCCATTGTATTTGTACTTGTTATATATTGCGCATCTACCGGCTGATTATTATAATATTTCATATAAAAAATACCGGAGCGCAAATCATTCGCCGCCTTGTTATAATCCATTGCTTTATTGTTGTAGTATTCAGCTCTGGAGATATATGCATTAACAAGCTGAATACGGGAAGATTTGTCATCAGGATTTTCTCTCAAAGCTTTACGGAACTCTGTTATGGCATTTGAGTACTGTGCAGACTTAAGAAAATTAACTCCGTTATTGTAATAAACAGAACCCTGTTCTGAATAATTATCTTTTGAATAAGCGTTACCGGAAGCTATCATATCCTGTGCATTTACGGTTAAACAGGGAAAGATTAATAAGAAAAAAGCTGTTAAAACTCTCTTTTTCATTTCTCGCCTTTCTTAGATTTCTAATGATATCAGTATGGCAATTTATATTATAATTATAGTTTAAATCAAACAATAATCCTAATGTTTATTATACAGATGTGTAACATTCTCAAAAATTCATTAGTTGTCATCATAAACTCATTTTTTATATAGTAAGTTTATATATAAAAAATTGCCGTAAAAATTTATCCTATTTATTTATTATATATGATATACTAATGCATATAGAAGACGGCGAAATTACACAATATGGAGCAGTATTATGGAATACAAAGGAAAAGCATTTAAATTCGGTGATAATATCAGCACGGACCATATTGCTCCGGGGAGATTGTTTCACTTGCGTTCTAATCTTGAAGAATTTGCAAAACACGTATTGGAAGATGCAGATGAAACTTTTGCATCCAGAATGAAAAAAGGTGATTTCGTCGTTGCCGGCAGCAATTTCGGGTTAGGTTCTTCAAGAGAACATGCTCCGCAAATTATTAAAATTGCAGGAGTGAGTGCTGTACTGGCAAAATCTTTTGCAAGAATTTTTTACAGGAACGCTATCAATATTGGTCTTTTGCTCATAGAATGTGATACAGATAAGATTAATGACAGCGACGAACTGGAAATAGATATAAAAAAGGGTATTGTTAGAAATATTACGCAGAATACGGAAATTACATTTTCACCTCTTCCCGATGTAATGATAAAATTATTGCATGATGGCGGGCTTATTGAACATTTGAAAAAGCATGGGGATTTTGATTTGGTTTAAATAACTATCCCGATTTGTTTTTTGAACAATACAAAATTTTATCATGCCATATAGTTTTGAACTCTTTTTCCGAGTTCATCTTTTGTAATAAATCCGTCTCTATTTGTATCTAAACCGATATTACTACTATAAGCTGATTCGCCTCTTTGGGTAAGAATATTATCTTTTGCCTTAGCAGGTAAAAATATTAATGTATAAAGAGTTCCTGCGCCTATTTTGTCATTATCGCCAAAACCAGCATTACTTTTAGCTTGTGTCAAATATTTTTCTACATATTCAAGCTGTTGTTCCGGAGTCATTTGTTTTAAATCACCTACATTTGTTCCAAGTCCTGTTGCAGTATCGGGCATAAATTGTATTAAACCTGTAGCATTGCTCGTTTTATTCACAGCATCCGCATTAAGTCCTGATTCTGCATTCATAACTGCCATAAGATCATTTGGATCACACTGGATTTTTTGAGCGATATCTACAACTTTTTGGTAAAAATTATCAGTCAATTCCGGTTTTTTGGCAGACCATTTATTTTTTAAGTTATCTACATTGTAATCAAAATATGATGTATCCTCCGTTGTTACAACCGGAGGCTTTGTTGAATACAGCCCTTCCAGCAATTTTGAAATTTGTTGAGATTGTATATTCATTGTGTTAGTAAAACTTTCATAAAGTGCGTCTATTGATGCATTCGTAACTGCTGAATTTTGGGGCATAAGCATTGATGTGTCAAATGAAAAATTCGGATATGTCACATTTGAAATATTTTGTGTATAAAAATTTTGGTTTAAATATCCGGCAAGCTCAAATTGATTTGTTACACCTGCAGTGCCCGAGTTAAATCCCGGTATTGTATCAGTCGGACAGGTAATCCCTGATAAATAAAAAGAATTTATCAATTGATTATTTAAACTTTCTGTTCCCATTATAATCCCTCATAATTAATCCTATTTAAATAAAAACATTTTGTATAAAAAAATTGCCTGAATTTAAATTTTAAAATTTAAAAATTCAGACAATTATATAAAAAAATTACAAATTTTATTCTTCAGCCAGTTTATCCGCAAGCGGTGTTTTCAATATTCCGTTCAAAGCTTTGTCAATTTCTTTCAGTTTCTTTGCAAGAATTTCCATCTCATCTGTCCACACAAAGTTGTCAAGGACATATTTTTCACCGGCTGCAAAGTCTTTTGAAAGCTGAACTCTTATAATTTCTGTCAGCATTTTTTGTGCGGTAGGAACCATTTTTTCCATGTCAATTTCCAGTTTTCCCTCGTCATTCAGCCATATTGCTTTGTTTTCAAGGAAGAATTTTGACTGCATAACAGTTCTCACTCTGTGAGCCTGTGAAAGATTGGGTTTTGCCTTTAAAAAGTTATCGGCTGCATAAGTTACAAGAATTTGTTTTTTCTCTTCTTCTGTATACATTCCGAGTTCAACAAGCACATCAAGCAAAGCTAAAGATCCCATATCCGCTTTATTTTCTTCGATAATATTTTTGTATTTACCCAAAGCCTCTGTACCGGATTTTGGTCCTAAAGAATGGACATTTTCATGTCCTATGGTAAACCAGTGGTCGGCTTCCTGATTGTAGTATTTATGCAGTTCTTTTGCCAGTGTGGCATCCAGCCTTTTTTGCCTTTTTTCTTTTGCTTCAGGGCTTGTGGATATACGTATCTGTCTGTGGTAGACATTTCTTCTGCCTCCTCCGATTTTTAAAGAAGGTTTATCGTTATTCGGAAGATTCTGAGCAAGTGTAATTCCGCCTCTGTATGTGCCTTCGTCACCTCGCAGCGTTACTATATCAACATCCACCATTGTTTGTTTTTCATCATCACCATGACCGATATTCTGTTCGTATTCATCTTTGTACGGCATGTGCTGTGCAAGTACAGGCATGTATTTTTTTATTTCAAGAAGTTTTTCTGTTCCTTCTTTGTTTACAATGCCGACTCTGATGCCTATTGAATCTTTTGAAATTGGTTCAATTTCATACTTGTCCAGAAGTGCTTTTAACTCTTCATTTTCTACCACGGTACCGGTCATTTCATCAGCATACTGCTCTCTTGATATTGTAAATTCTAGCGGTGTATCCTGCAGCTGTGCCCATTTTTTATCCGCATAAGCATCATTTTTTGGATTGTTTTCACATAGTGCAATAGCCTGCAGCTTCAGGTATTTATTAAAATCTTCGTTTGTGGAAACTTCAGCTGCAGCTTCAAGTTCATCAGCTATATAATTAAATTCTTTTGAAAAATATTCAGTATAATCTGTTCCTTTTAGTTCATCTCCGTCTCTTTCAACCATCGAACGCTGATTTAATATAGTTCTTACCTCTTCGATTTTGCCTTTGTTCAGCATTTTTATAAGTATTTTATGAAATTCTTCTTTTGTAAGGTCAACGGGATAAAAACCTTTGCCCGGAAGTTCGCCGTAGCCTTTTGCAAGGAAAATTTTGTTTGCTTCCGAGTCCACTGCATTCATTCCTATCTGTGCATTGAACAAGGTCAGTGTCATTTTAGCATCTTCATTGCCCTTTTTTACCTCTTCTTCAAGAAAGGCTTTAAAAGCAAGGTTGTAAGGATTATCCTGTTTCATAAAGACTTCGTCAATTGCTTTTGCGGCTTTTACAAGGTGTTTAAGAGCTTTTTTATCTCCGTCAGCCAGTGTTTCGTATTCTTTTGCATCAGCTTTTAGCATTTCTTTTGGTATAAGGCCGTCTTTTGATGTTCTTTTTACAAGTTCCTCGTGTGAAAGGTTAAGTTCAAATTTTAAATCGTTTGTCATTTTATAAACTCCTGTGATTATGCTGCTTTTTTATTAAATAAGCGTATCTGTTGTTTTTATACTCCATAAATTCACTTTTAACAATCCCTTTTTCTTCGTATTTTATATGAAGATTATCAAACATCCGTTTTTGGATTTGTGCTTCCTTTTCACCCTGATTTATAATAAGCAGCTGCCCTTTTTCATTAAGAAGGCTTATCGCATGTTTGAGCAGTTTTTCGGGCATAAATAATTTTTGAGGCAATCCCCAGTATTTGTGAGGCTCGATAGAAACAAACGGTAAAATCCAGATTATAAAATCGTAATGCACACTAATATTACTTATATCCAACAGATTAGCGGGTATATAGTGTACATTTTTAAGATTTTTTGTATAGAACTTTGCGGTTTCGTATCTTGTATAGAAATTACTGTACAATCTGTATGCATCAATCTCCACACCGTCAAGAATAAAATCCTCAATAAAGGTTTTAAAAAAATTGTATTCCCCTTTTGCATAAAACCAGTTTTTGCTGCCGATATCAAGAATCCTTGCTTTTTTATAAGGAATCTTTTCAAAAAAACTGTCTAAAACATCGTAAGTATAAAGATTTTCAAGATAATTGCGCAAAAGTTTTTCTTCGTCTTTTTCCTGAAAATTTTTGCGTGAAAATTTTGTCTTATTTCTTATAAAAAAATCTATGCTGTTTTTTAAATCGTTAAACATTATTTTAATTGAATAATATAATAAGAACTGCGCCGGTAATCATTATAACAGTACCGACCAGTTTTTTAAGTATATTTCTTTCTTTAAATATTTTATACCCGAGAAATATGCTGACAAGAGAACTTAACTGAAATAAAGCAAGTGCATAAGCAACATTCATATTCTCAAAAACATAATTTGTTGTAAGTTGCATTATCCCTGTGCAAAAGACAATTATAAACAGGAAAAGCAGATTTATATGTTTTAGCTTTGAAAGTTCTGTTTTGATTTTAATTTTGAAAGGAGCAAGGAATATTATTGAAAATAACGCACCTGTAAAACACCAGAGAATAAAAGCCTCTGTCACATTTGAAAGTTCAATCAGTTTTTTTATAAAAACAGCCTCTGCTGAGCAGAAAATAAGTGCCAGAAATCTGTATTGAATGCTTTTATTTTTAATAAGCGCAAAGGAAAATCTTTCTTTTGTCGTATCAAGAACAAAATAGCTGCCGGTAATTATCAGCGCAATCCCTGCTATACCTTGAATGTTCGGCATTTCTTTTAAAAGAATAAAAGCAAAAACAAGACCGAATACGGATTTATATGCATTAATCGGTCCGAGAATTGACAAATCACCGTCTTGTAAAGCCTTTACAAGGAACCCGTTCCCGAGTGCCCCGAGTACACCTACAATCATAGCTGTATAAATAATATCAGTACCGAAAGTTTTACAATAAACTAAAGCAAGCGGTATACACAGGATACTCAAAAGGGAATAAGTAGCTGCATTGACAACAAGCGGGCTGCTGTTGTTTTGTGTAAGCTTTTTTTGATAAACATTTGCAGCACAGCCTGAAATTATTCTGAAAAATAATGCAAGTATAAGTATAATAACCATTTATATGTTCGTATCTTTCTATATATCATAATTATAATGCACAGAGAATTTATGCACAAAATAAGGGATTTATACAAAAATTTCGCAGATACTACAAAAGACCGTCATTATACAAAAAACACGTCATTCTTGAATATGTCACGTAATTCGACGACAGTTTTATATATTGATAAAATTCTATATAAGTCAAAAAAATAACATATAGGCAAATAGAGGATTTTAGAGTATCATATATTACATGAAAAAATTCTTATCTACAGTGTTGGTTTTATTGACTTTATGCGAAGCTGCATTCGCCTTTCCTGCAGATACTACAGGCTGGGCATGTACACCGGAGCATATTGATGTTACCGCTTCCGAAATTGATTTAAATAGTGACATCAAAGACGAATACAGACTTTATCAAACTACAATCACAAATATTACAAGCAATTCCGTAGATATATTTCTTCCTACAAACCAGAATGCTGATGAAGCAATCAATAAAATGCTTAACTCAGGTGTAACAATTAAAGAAATACTTTCTATCCCAAAACAAATTGCAGTTGATTGTTATAACGAAGATGTAGGAACCGGCAGTATAGCAAAAGCCCGTAAGGGGTTGATATATGTTCTGGCAACCGCAGGAGCCACCGTTGCCGGAGTAGGGATGCTCGGAGTTTATCCTCAACAAAAATTTGATGAATACTTTATGCACAAAAAAATAAAAAAAGAATACAAAAAAACTATCGGCACCTTAACAAGCGAACTTACACTTGCTCCTTTGTCTCAGGCTGATATTGTAATACTGGTTCCGGTAAACAATAAATCTTGTCTGATTAGAACTAAAATAAAAGACCTTGATGAAGATATTGACATTTATTCTGATTATCATCAGCTTTAATAACCGGTTACTCTGTTGTAATCGTATTAATAAATACTTGTAATCATGCTTTTTTTGCGTTATTTTGATTTTAAATATGCATAGATATGCATTGTAACAAAAGAGGAGAAAGCAAAATGGCAGAAAGAAAATTAGTTGGAACAGGCGAAATGTTCAAAAAAGCACTTGCCGGCAAATATGCTATCGGTGCTTACAACGTAAACAACATGGAAATTTTGCAAGGTATTGCAGAAGCTGCTGAAGAAACAAGATCACCTATAATTCTTCAAGTTTCAGCAGGTGCAAGAAAGTATGCAAATCAAACTTACCTTATCAAACTTGTTGAAGCTGCATTGGCTACAACAACTGTTCCTATAGCTCTTCACTTAGACCACGGTGCAGATTTTGATATTTGTAAAGCTTGTATCGACGGCGGTTTTTCTTCAGTTATGATTGACGGTTCAAGATTCCCGCTTGAAGAAAACATTGCTTTGACAAAACAGGTGGTAGACTACGCACATGAAAGAGGTGTTTCTGTAGAAGCAGAACTCGGTAAACTGGCAGGTGTTGAAGATGATGTAAAAGTTGCAGCTCATCATGCAACCTATACAGATCCGGAAGAAGCAGCAAGATTTGTTAAAGAGACAGGTTGTGATTCACTTGCAATCGCTATCGGTACTTCTCACGGCGCTTACAAATTCAAAGGCGAAGCTAAACTTGATTTTGAAAGATTGGCTGAATGTAAAAAAGCTATCTTTGACGTAGTTGGTTACGATTATCCTATCGTACTTCACGGTTCATCTTCCGTACCTAAAGCATTTGTTGAAAAATGCAACAAATACGGAGGAAACTTGCCAGATGCACAAGGTGTTCCGGAAGAAATGCTTGCATTTGCTTCTAAAAACGGTGTAGCTAAAATTAACATCGATACAGACTTGAGATTGGCTATGACATCTACCATCAGAGAATTCTTTATCGAACATCCTGAAAAATTTGATCCCCGTGAATACATGGGACCAGGCAGAACAGCCGTTAAAGAAATGGTTATGCACAAGATGAGAGATGTTCTTGGCACAGCCGGTCATGCTGATGACTAGTGACTTTAGTACATATTCTTAAATAACATACAAAAGAGTGCTTTATTTGTTAATAAAGTGCTCTTTTTTATGTCAATCATTTACAGACTCTGTCCCAGCAAATATATCATTATTGACTAAATATATCCGAAATGTTAGCATAATCAAAAAGCTCGACGGATAAGAATAATGACAGATAAAAGATTAAGCAGTGAACAGGATTTTATAGAATATTTAAAAAAGATTAATTTTTCAAAGCATCTGGCAAAAATAGCAAAAAAGTTAAAAGAAAAAAAAGTTATAATCTACGGTGCAGGTGCATTTTTTCAAACTATTAACAGAGAATACGATTTATCATGCCTGAATATTATAGCAATTGCCGACAGAAAGTTTGTTAATCACGAAGACGGTGAAGAATTTTTAGGTTACAGACTTTGCAGCCCTGATGAAATGGAATCTCTGCAGACTGATTATGTGCTTGTAAGTATGATAAATTTTATAAATGTAATAGAAGACTTAGAAGAGACAAGTCTGAAAAATGCAAAAGTAAAAATTAAACCTTTAATAAATAAACCTTTTATTGATATCTTAAAAGAGCTCTGGAGTTAAAATCAGATGGCACAGAACTCTATGATTTCAATTATATTACCGGTATACAATGCTCAGGAATATATAGAAAAGTGTCTTGATTCTTTATTGACACAAACATATAAAAATATTGAAGTTTTATGTGTTGATGATTGTTCTGCGGATGGTTCATTAAAGATAATAAAAGATATTGCACAAAAAGATAAAAGAATAAAAGTTTTATCAACAGAAACAAACAGCGGACCTGCTACTGCAAGAAACATCGGGCTTGATAATGCACAAGGCGAATTTATTATGTTTTGCGATAACGATGATAAGTATTCACAAAATATGTGTGCAGTTATGATTGAGGCAATGAAAAAAAACAATGCGGATTTAGTTGCTTGTAAAGCCAATATAGAAAATAAATATCTGGATGAAGAACTCGCAAATTATATTAACTGCAATCCGACAGGAACGTTTAATCTTGAAGGTCATTTGAAACATATTATAAACGTACTTTTATGGAACAAAATTTATAAAAAGTCTTTTATAGATGAATACAATATAAGATTTCCTGATGGCGTTTCTGCAGAGGATGATGCCTTTATTATTCAATACCTCAGCGTAATTCAGAAATATTGCGGGTTAAAAGATTGTTTATACAATCATCTTTTCAGGACAACTTCGTATACTAATACAATAGGGAGAGCTAAATCCGATGAAAAAAAATTTGATAAAATAAAAATAATAAAAAATATGTATGATTTTTTGATAAAAAACAATATTTTTAAAAGAGAAGAAGAACATTTTCAAAACAGAGTGAGAGCGGAGCTTCGCTATATGTTTTTATATGCAAAAAGTAACGACGACAAAAAAGAAATAATTCGTCTTTATAACAATTTTGTAAAAAATGCAGAATATTTAGATTATAAAAAGTATAATTACCACTATTTTTATAAAAGAATGTACAAAAGGCTAAATCCGGTATTACTGTTTTCTTTGATAAAAAAATGCTGCTGGTTTTAGATAAAGAGGTTACGATGAAAAGCCCGAAAGATATGAAAATTATACAGATAGATATTACAAATGCCTGCGTAAACAGGTGTTCTAACTGTACAAGATTCTGCGGACATCATACTAAGCCGTTTTTTATGGATTTTGAAACATTCAAAAAGGCTGTTGATTCTTTTGAAGGATGGGAAGGCTGCGTCGGTATAATAGGAGGAGAGCCTACGCTGCACCCTGAAATAGAAAAATTTATTGATTATTTAAGAGAAAAAAGAATTGGTGCTCCGCTTAAACTTTCAAGAGAACCTATTTTTGATATGCAGGAACATATTTATAAAAAGTTGAATAATACATGTTCAAAAATTGGTTTCTGGTCATCATTAAACAAAGGATACTACAGACATTTTGAAACTATAAATGATTCTTTCGACTGGCAGCTTTTAAATGACCACAATAATAAATGTTTGCATCAGGCAATACTTATGGCACGCAAAGATTTGGGAATAAGTGATGAAGAATTTAAAAAAAGAAGGGATAATTGCTTTGCGCAAAACACCTGGTCTGCAACAATTACACCGAAAGGGGCTTTTTTCTGTGAAATTGCAGCTGCTCTGGATATGCTTTTTAACGGTCCTGGCGGATGGGCAATAGAAAAAGGATGGTATAACAGAACGCCTGATGAATTCACAGAACAGCTGCAATGGTGTGAGTTGTGTTCTCTATGTCTTGATGTACCCCAGAGAATATCCTGTGAAGATATTGATGATATTACGCCTACTCTTTTAAAAAAACTTCAAAAAATAAACTCTCCTAAAATAAAAGCAGGAAAATATTGTCTGCATGATATCAATGATTATAAAAAACACAAACAGGTATACAAGTCTTTTGAACACTGTGATGATTATATGCAGGCAGGTTCAAATATAAGGACAACAACAGACAACAGAAATTATTACCCGAGAGATTTTGTAATAGTAAATTTAGAAAATGCGTCCTCTTTTATAAACAAAAAAACAGACTGGGTTATACTTTCAAAAAATAATAAAGATGCAAAAAAAATAAAAAACTATTTAAAAAAAATGGTTATCAACCCCGGATGCCTGTACAGATATAAAGGAGAATACATCTTTAACCCGCTGGCAAGAAGTATCAGGGATAAAATAAAATCTCCACAAAATTTTGACTTAAAAAAACTGACAACATATTATGTTTCTGACAAAATAATAGATATAAAAATAAAAAAAACTGATTACTTATCACAAATTTTTGGCAAGAAATTTGTCAAAATAATAAAAATATTTAAATATATTTGGTTTTAAAATCAAAAAGGATTGTATATGAAAATACTAGTAACAGGAGCAAACGGATACATTGGTTCACATGTGGTAAAAGCACTTCTTGATGCTAAAAATGAAGTGATTGCCGTTGATTTTAAGCACGATAATATTGATAACAGAGCAAAAAAATTTGATACAGACATATTTGACTTTGATAAAAATTATTTTGAACTTTTTGAAAAGCCTGAGGTATTGATCCACTTTGCCTGCAAAGATGTCCCTGTACATAACTCTATATATCATATTGAATCAATCCCCCTGCATTTTAAATTTATAAAAAATCTCGTTGATAACGGACTTAAGCAGGTAATAACAGTAGGTTCAATGCACGATGTAGGGTATTTTGAAGGTGCTGTAAAAGAAAATACAGAACCGCATCCTATGACTTTTTACGGTGTGTCAAAAGATACTTTAAGAAGACTTGTTGAAATTTATACAGACGATAAAGATGTTGTCCACCAGCATCTTAGATTTTTCTACACATACGGCGATGACGAAAAAAGCTCGGGTTCGATTTTTGCAAAAATTTTTCAAATGGCAAAAGACGGACAAAAAACATTTCCTTTTACGGACGGGAAAAATCAATTTGACTACATAGAAATTAATGAACTGGCACAACAGATTACGGCAGTAGCAATGCAAAAAGAAATATCAGGAATAATCAACTGCTGCTCCGGTAAACCTGTCGCAATAAAAGATCAGGTGGAATTCTTTATAAAAACACACGGTCTTGACATTAAACCGGATTTTGGCAAATATCCTTCAAGAAAATATGATTCTCCCTGCATATACGGAGATATCACAAAAATACAAAAAATTTTAAATTCATCAAAACATATAAAATAGTACAATAGTTGACAGGAGCATATAAAAGATGGATAAATTGGAACATTTGCAATATTTGGAAAAAATTAATTTTTCAAAACGACTAAAAAATTTAGAAAAAAAATACAAAAATAAAAAAATTATAATATACGGTACAGGTCAATTTTTTCAGGTGATTAATGAAAATTACGATCTTGGAGGTCTGGATATTATTGCAATTGCAGACAGGAAATTTTATGAACACAAAGAGGATGAAACATTTTTGGGATACAAAGTTTGCTCACCCGATGAAATGGTAAAACTAAAGCCTGATTGTGTACTCGTTGCTACTTTAAATACCGTAAATTTAATAGAAGAACTGGAATATACAGTATTGAAAAAATCAAAAATCAAGTTAAAACCATTAATAAACAAACCTCTTTTTGACATCTGGAAAGAGATATGGGGATAAACATTATCTCATTAACTTTAATATTGTCATATAAATACAGATAGACGTATTCTGGACATATTTTAGTATGTTACAACGCCTGCACTCTGTACTTAACATAATAAAAAAAATACGAAATCAGCAGTTTTCCATGACATTAATATAGTGTCGCAGCTGTATCCTGATCAACGAAACCGCCAGCTGCTCGCTTTTTCAAATAAAATTTAAAAAATTAGCATTAAAATATCGTGAAAAAAATCACTTTTTTAATATTCAAAATTTTATATATTTCGTATAAAAATTTTATAAATATAATCCTTTTATAATCTGCTTTTTAACAAATACAGTTTTATTAATAATTGTAAAAATAACACTTGCAATTTTCTTTTTTATAGGTTATATTAATAGTGAATAATTTCACGATAAAGGAGACTTACACTATGGCAACTAAAAAGCAAGCCGAAAAAGAAAAGCTCGAAAAAGCTTTTAACAAATCCAGTGAAGTTAAAACTCACGACGATTTAAAATTAATCATTGAAAGAGCTAAAAAAGCTCAAAAGATTTATGCTACTTATTCTCAAGAACAGGTAGACAAAATTTTTAAAGCAGCAGCTACTGCCGCTGACAAAATGAGAATTCCTCTTGCCAGAATGGCTGTTGAAGAAACAGGCATGGGCGTTATGGAAGACAAAATCATAAAAAACCACTTTGCTGCAGAATATATCTACAACAAATACAAAAACATGAAAACTGCCGGTGTTATCGAAGAAGATAAAGCTAACGGCATCAAAAAGGTAGCAGAACCTATCGGCGTAATTGCAGGCGTTATTCCTACTACAAACCCGACTTCAACTGCTATTTTTAAATCATTAATAGCTTTAAAAACAAGAAATGCTCTTGTTTTCTCACCGCACCCCAGAGCTAAAAAATGTACTATAGAAGCTGCAAGAATCGTTCTTGAAGCAGCTGTTAAAGCAGGTGCACCGGACGGACTTATTGCATGGATTGATGAACCGTCAGTTGAACTTTCAGCAGCATTAATGCATCACGAAGACATCGATATGATTCTTGCTACAGGCGGTCCCGGTATGGTAAAAGCAGCTTACTCATCAGGCAAGCCGGCACTTGGCGTAGGTCCGGGCAACACACCTGCTGTTATTGACGAAACTGCTGATATCAAAATGGCTGTTTCTTCAATTCTTATGTCCAAAACATTTGATAACGGCATGATTTGTGCTTCCGAGCAGTCTGTTGTTGTTGTTAAAGATGTATATGAAGAAGTTAAGAAAGAATTCCTCTTAAGAGGAGCATATATTCTTAACAACAAAGAAAGAGAAAAAGTAGGTGCTCTTGTTATTCAGAACGGAAGAGTAAATGCTGCTATCGTAGGTCAGCCTGCTGCTAAAATAGCAGAAATGGCAGGTATTGAAGTTGATCCTGAAACAAAAGTTCTTATCGGCGAAGTTACTGACATTTGCGAAGAAGAACCGTTTGCTCATGAAAAACTTTCACCTGTATTGGCTATGTATAAAGCAAAAGATTTTGATGATGCTGTACAAAAAGCTTATGATCTGGTAGACTTTGGTGGAGCAGGTCACACATCCGTTCTTTATACAGATGAAAGATTCCCTGAAAGAATCAATGCATTCGGCTTGAAACTACACACAAGCAGAATCTTAATCAACTCACCTTCATCTCAGGGCGGTATCGGTGACTTGTACAACTTCAGACTCAATCCGTCATTAACACTGGGCTGCGGCTCATGGGGCGGAAACGCTGTTAGTGACAACGTAGGACCACAACACTTATTAAACATAAAAACAGTTGCTGAAAGGAGAGAAAACATGCTCTGGTACAAGGTTCCTGCAAAAGTATATTTCAAAAGAGGAGCTTTGGATCTCGCTCTCAGAGAATTGCAAGGTAAAAAACGTGCATTTATTGTTACGGACAGATTCCTGTTCAATTCCGGCATGACAAACTCAATCACAAATACACTGGATGATATCGGTGTTGATTATCAAATTTTCTTTGATGTTAAACCGGATCCGACATTGTCTACTATCAACGATGCAATGATGATGGTTAAGGCTTATGAACCGGATGTATTCATTGCACTGGGCGGCGGTTCTTCTATGGACGCAGCTAAAATACTGTGGTTGATGTATGAACAGCCTGATACTGTATTTGAAGATATTGCAATGAGATTTATGGATATCAGAAAGAGAATCTGTATGATTCCGCCTCTCGGCAAAAAAGCTGAAATGGTTTGCGTACCGACTACATCAGGTACAGGTTCTGAAGTTACTCCGTTTGCAATCATCACTGATGACCAGACAGGTGTTAAATACGCAATCGCTGATTACGCATTGACTCCGAATGTAGCTATTGTTGACCCGAATCTTGTTGATACAATGCCAAAAGGTTTGACTGCTGTTTCAGGTTATGACGCAATTGTTCACTCACTGGAAGCTTACGTATCAGTAATGGCAACAAACTTCACAAATTCTAATTCATTAGAAGCTTTGAAATTGTTGTTCAGATATATGAAACGTTCTTACGACAACGGTGCAAAAGATCCGGTTGCAAGAGAAAAAGTTCACTATGCAGCAACAATTGCAGGTATGGCTTTTGCTAACGCATTCTTAGGTATTTGCCACTCTATGGCTCACAAACTGGGTGCTATGTTCCACGTACCTCACGGTATGGCTAACGCTTTGTTAATCAACCAGGTTATCAAGTTCAATGCTACTGACAAACCTGTTAAACAAACAGCCTTCCCGCAATACAAATTCCCTAATGCAAAAGCTAAATACGGTCAAATCGCTGATGAATTAGGTCTCGGCGGTAAAAATGATGATGAAAAAGTTGAATTACTGCAGCAGGCTTTGATTCAAATGAAAAAAGATCTTGGTTTGCCAATGTCAATTAAAGAATTCGGTATTGAAGAATCTGAATTTATGGCAAAACTCGATGAAATGGTTGAACTTGCATTTGACGATCAGTGCACAGGTGCAAACCCGAGATATCCATTGTTTGAAGAAATCAAACAAATGTATCTCGATGCATACTACGGCAGAATATAATCTGATTTAACGTTGCAAAAAATACAGCATCTGGAATAAATACAGATGCTGTATTTTTATTTTTAAGTCTGCATATTTAATTGATTCCGGGTGTGTTCTTGGATTATTGGCGTTCGTAAGGTTTGGTATTCCGTTTCGAAATTTTTTTCTAAAATTTCTTCTCTCCATCTACCTTACTCACATGGGCACTCGCTCGGCTTTTAAGCCTCGACTCCGTGCCCGCTCAAAATCCGCTCTTGGATTATTGGCGTTCGTAAGGTTTGGTATTCCGTTTCGAAATTTTTTTCTAAATTTTTCCATTTCGTCGACCTTGTACACATGGCTGTCGCTCACTTCGTTCGTCTTCACAGCCGCTCTTTCACTGTTTACAAATCAATAATACAAAGAAAAACCTTTGATAATTTCGTGAAGCCATTTTGCACGTTTCGCCCCAGCTCAACGGCAAAAGAAGGCAAATCCGCTCTTGGATTATTGGCGTTCGTAAGGTTTGGTATTCCGTTTCGAAATTTTATTCTAAAATTTCTTCTCTCCATCTGGGTGAAATGTACAACTACAGGCTTGAGATGCAGCAGAGTGAAGGGGAATTACATATCAGGACACCGGGTATACAAACGAGTCCAACTCAGACAGATAATTTTCATATTGTCAACTGACTCCGACTACTTGTTGAACCTGTGCAATAAGCAAGTTCAATATTTAACAATAAGTCCGGCACAGTCAACAAGCGCATGGGGTCACTTCCGTAAAATGCTAGACTCGGCGCCACTCGCACTCCGTGTACCACTCCTACAAGCGAGGTCCCACTCAGACAGATAATAATTACGGTTTGTAAAATACCTGATTAACGCCGGTTGATTTTTATGGTAATATTTATTTGTTAATAAAAGTTCGGAGTTTTTCATGTCTGTAGATGATGATACACTGGTAATGATACTGGCAGGAGGGGAAGGAAAAAGGCTGTATCCTTTAACAAGAGACAGAGCAAAACCAGCAGTACCCTTTGGCGGCAGGTATCGTATTATAGATTTTGTTATAAATAATTTTATAAACTCCGGTTTTTATAAGCTTAAAATATTAACCCAGTACAAGTCAGATTCGCTCAATAAGCATATTACAAGGACATGGCCGCTAACCCCTATTCTTGATCAGTATGTGGAACTTATACCTGCACAGATGAGAATAGACGGACACTGGTATAAAGGCACGGCTGATGCTGTTTTTCAAAACATTCATCATATACTGGCAGAAGATTCTTCCTATATAGCAGTTTTTGGCGGAGATCATATTTATAAGATGAATGTTGCTAAAATGCTTGAGTTTCATAAAAGACACAACGCTGATTTAACTATTTCGGCTATTCCTATTCCTATAGAAGAAGCCGGCGAATACGGAATTATGGAGGTTGATGACAACTGGCATCTTACAAATTTTATAGAAAAACCTAAGACCGCACCAAAATCAATACCTGGTGATCCGACAAAATGCCTTGCATCGATGGGGAATTATTTCTTTAACAGAAATAAATTGATTGAAGAATTACGAATTGATGCTGATAACCAGACATCCAGCCACGATTTTGGCAAAAATGTAATACCCAAAATGCTTGAGCAGGGTGATAAAATTTATGTTTATGATTTTACCCAGAATACCTTTCCCGGAATGGAAGAATCGGAAAGAGGCTACTGGCGTGATGTAGGAACAATGGATGCGTACTGGCAGGCGAACATGGACTTGCTTGCTTATGATCCGGAATTTAATTTATATACAAAAGAGTGGCCGATTAGGACATACAATTACAATTATCCTCCGGCAAAATTCATCTGGGAAGAACAGGAAAGACGTGGTATGGCGACAAATTCTCTCGTTTCAGAAGGATGTGTGATTTCAGGAGGAACATTATCACGGTGTGTCTTGTCACCCAAGGTTAGAATTAACAGTTTTTCTAGTGTGGTAGATTCTATAATTATGGAAAATGTCAACGTAGGAAGACATTCCCACATTAAAAAAGCTATTATAGACAAAAATGTTGATATTCCTCCTTATACAAAAATAGGCTTTGACAGAGCACAGGACGAAGCAAGAGGCTTTTACGTATCAGAAGGAGGAGTTACTGTAGTACCAAAAGGAGCACAGCTTTGAATAAAAAAATTAAAATTACAATTATTTCATTAACCATACTTTTTCTAATCGGTATTGTTTCAGCGGCAAGTTTTGCACTAATGCCAAAGGCTGTTCACAAGCCTTCCGATTATGATCTGGGTATTACTTATGAACAGGCGGCAAAAGAAGATAAACCGGTTATTGGTGTATTTTATGTAGATTGGTGCACATACTGCCAGAGATTTATGCCAAAACTTGATAAAGTAAGAAATATAAATAAAAACAAGATAAATGTTGTACTTATAAATGTTGATGATCCGCAAAATGCTAAAATTGCTGAAGATTATAGAATTTCAGGTTATCCCACTGTTTATATAATGGATCCGATGTATGATAACAGAGTGCATATAGACAGTGCTTATTTAGATTCTGTAACATCTTTAAACAAAGAAGTACAAAGATATTTAAATTTCAGAAAATTAATAAAAAAAGGTGAATCATGCAAATAAAAAAAATCGCTGCAGTTACTCTTGTTGAACTTCTGGTTGTTTTAACAGTAATATCAACAATTACGGCTCTCACACTGCCCGCACTAAAAAGACATTCGCAAAAAACTGAATACGCAAAACTTGCACAAAAAGGCTACAACATTCTGGAGCAGGCTATTGATTTGTGTATAGCAGAATCTACTGATGATTCTGACATGGAAAATTCAACCGCCAGCACACTGGTAAGAGATTATTTAAAGAAACATCTGGTAGTTACAAAAGATTGCACTGCAGAAAATACATCTACAACGGATTGTTTTAAAGGATACAGATCGTTTAAAGGCGCTCCGTCTGATGTATATAACCCTGCAGCAACCTCTGTAATGCTTGCTGATGGAATAGTTATATCAGGTACAGCAGTAAGCTTTATTATTGATGTTAACGGTCCCTCAGAACCGAATATGGAAGGTGTAGATATATTTATCTTTAACATTGGTCATTATGATATCAATTGTAATATATCTTCAACCGGACAATGGAAATTATGTCCGCAAAGCCACGCAAAAAATTTGATGGAAGACAACTGGACAATTACATACTGGTAAGTTTCAATAGGAGTTTTTATGTTTTTAAAAAAATTAAAAGCCATTTCTTATGTAGAAGTAGTACTTGTATTGGTCATTGTCGGAGTAGTATCTTCGCTTGCCATACCTACATTAAAAAGATATTCTCAAAAAGAAGAACTCGGCAGACTTGCACAAAAAGCATATCTTACCTTAAATGAGGCAATGGATCAATCTATTATGGAAAACGGTCCTACATATAAATGGCCAGACAATGGTTTTAATTTTGATAAATTTATTGGTTCTTATTTAAAAACAAGCAGCAAAAATGCAGCACTTGGTGAATATTTAACAAAAGACGGTATGAAAATAACTTATAACAGAATCAGCAACCAGCTTGCCGGAGTAAGAGTAGATGTTAATGACACCAAAGGACCGAATGTGTCCGGTAAAGATATTTTTGAGTTTGATTTAATGTTTTCAACATCTCAAATTGTTCCCGCTAACGATGCAACAAAGGCATTATTTGAAAATAACTGGAAATTTACTGACGAGCTGTGGAACAAATAAATTTATTATTTTATTGCAACATATTTGATCTGTATTCTTCTTCTGGTAAGAAAGGATACATATTTTCTAATGACGGAGAAACCATTGTTCCGTCAGGAAGTTTTTTTGAAGAAAGTTTCGGAGTAAAAATATAATCAGGATCGACAACCACATCACATATCACCGGATTTTTTGCCTCCAGCATTTTTTGTATAAATGAGTCTATATCATCAGAATTATCAAGCCTGAAAGAGTCTATACCAAAAGCCTTTCCGATTTTTACAAAATCAGGTAAAGAGACACCGCTTGTTCTGCCGGCTCCGGTATTTCTTCCGTCAAAGAAATTGTTCTGAGTTTGCTTAATCGAGCTGTAGCCGTCATTGTTTATTATGAAAATTTTAATAGGCAGATTATTGTGAACCACTGTTTGCAATTCCTGCAGATTCATCATAATAGAACCGTCGCCTGCCAGACAAATAGTACTTTTTTTGTCATTCGCAAGACAAGCGCCTATTGCCGCAGGAAGGTCATACCCCATAGATGCATCACCTGAGTTTGAAAAATATCTTACATTTTCTTTCATAACTGCAGTTTGCATACTTGCAACAATAGCCGTACCGTTTGCTGTTACACAGACATCACCTTTTTGCATTAGTTCTGACAGTCTGTGTATAAAATGATATACATTTATTTTTTTGTCTTTTTGTATATACTCAGGTGTATTTTTAAAGGAATATTTTTCTTTTAACCGTTGGCAAAAAGCAAGCCATTCGCTGCGTTCAATTTTTGCGGCTTTTGCTTCTAAAACAGGAAGAAAATCCTCAAGATTTGTATTTATAGCAATGTCAGGCTTTACAAGAGGTTTTTCAAGTTCTGCAGAGTCTATATCAACCATTACTTTAAAAGCCTTTTTGGCAAAATTTTCCCAGTTGTAACTGACCTGACGTATGTTATTTCTTGTTCCTAAACATAAAACAAAATCGGCATTTTGAAGTGTAAAATTGGCTGCTCTCTGCCCTATTGTACCGATTCTGCCGATAAAATTCGAACAATCATAAGGCAGCAAATCCATTCCGTTAAATGTTGTAACAACGGGGATATTCAGCTTATTTAATAGTTTAAAAAAAGTTTGTCTCATTCCTGAAAGTCTTATTCCATGACCTGCGACAATAAGAGGTCTTATTGAGTGTTCAAGTTTGTTTAATACTGCATCAATTTTAAAAGAAGCCTCATTTAATTCTGTATTACATGTTATATCAAAATCTATAAGGTCGTTTTCTTCAACTACTGCAGACTGAACATTCATTGGAATGTCAAGCCACACCGGACCTTTACGTCCTGTTGTTGCTGCATATACGGCTCTGTCTAAATGATATTTTATTTCCTCGGGTTTTGTAACCATTACCGCATATTTTGTTAACGGCTTGACCACACTGACAATATCAACCTCCTGATCACCGAGCTGTCGTAATTTTAAATCAGGACACGATGCTAAGGTTGTTGAATATTTAACCTGACCTGAAATATATAATACCGGCACGGAATCAGTCCACTGTCCGAAAACGCCGTTCAGACAGTTCAATCCTCCGGGACCAGTTGTAACGTTCACAACGGCAAGTTTTTGTTTTACTCTTGCATAACCTTCCGCAGCAATGGCACACGCCTGTTCATTATGATTACAGATATAAGGAATATAACGCCCCAGACTGTCATTAAGGTGCATTGCGCCGCCGCCTGAAACCATAAAAAAGACATCTGTTTGATAAACTTCTTTCAGCCTTTTTGCAATATAATCAGAAACTTTAATTTGTGCCATAATCCCTATCCTATTCGGAAAGTCCGCCTGCCTGTTCAATTAAAGATTTATATCTTTTCTCCAGTAGTTCCAGTCTTGTTTCATCTTCTCTAAAAATCATTCCGTAAAATTCTCGTTTGTTTCTTAGCCACATTAATTCAAAGCCGACAGCTTTTAAAATTCCTTTATCGGCATTCTCAGACTGTAATGCTTTTTGTGCATCAAAAATGACTTTTCTTGTCTCATATTTTGTAAGACTGTTTTGAGGTAATTTTTTAAAAAACGGCAACGAATAAGCAGATACACCGCCTCCGATTGCAAGCTGTTTATTATATTCTTTTGTCTTCATTGCAATCTTTTGTGCAATATCAAAAATCACATCGCTGTTTATATCTTCTCTTGACATTCCCATAGAACCCGTCATATCAACCCTTCCGAGAGTTATTCCGTCTATATCTTCAAATTCTTTTGTTTGTATGATTTCATTAAGGTTGTTAAACCCTGTTATTGTTTCAATATTTATTAAAAATTTAACATCGTTCCATTCCTCTTTTGGAAAAACATATTTTGTCGCATTTACATATTTTTTAAGAGCATAAGCGGTTTCTATCATAGGAGCGACTATTGTATTTACTCCTATTGTTCGTGCTTCAAATAAATCTTTAATCGCTTCGCAGCCTCCTATTTTTATTGTGAGTTCAAGACCTGCTTTTGTAACGATTTCCTTGAGGCGTAGCGCCTCCTCCATTCTTGTTCCTTCTGCTTCAAATTCTGCTTTTACACCTGCAACGCAATGATTTTCTTTTAAATCGGTAAGCGCAGCCACCATTTTTTTTTCTAAGCTATTCATTTTATTTGTACAAATCCTTTAATCTATTACAAAACTCTGCATTCTCTTTTATATAATCCTGTATAAAATAAGAAAATATATGTATTCTTTCAAACATTTTTTCTGTCATAATATGCTCCATTTTGCAAGCATTTACTACAGCTTCTTCTTCATTAAGATTTAGAATATTTTTAAGAAAATTTGCCATTACTTCATGACGCAGCAGAATCTTTTTTGCTGTTTCTTCTCCTTTTTTTGTCAGTGTGATAGGAGAATACGGCTCATAATTTATCAGCCCTTTTTCGGATAAATTGTTAAGAGCACCGGTAACGGATGCTTTTTTTACATCAAGAAATTTTGCAATATCGGTAACCTTTGCACAGCCGTTTTTTCGGGATTCCACATATATTGTTTCCAGATAATCTTCCTGACTCGGTGTTAATTTATCCATTTTTTATCCTTTTAGATAATATTAACATAATTAACTTTTGAGCGCACAAAATTTTATTCACGGGATTTAAATAATTATGATAAGCAATGTTTCAACAAATACACAGTATAAAATTTTAAATAATACAACTTCATTAACAGCTGATAAAAACAAGTCGGATATTCATTTTTCACAATGCACGACATCTGAAAAAACGCTAAAGACAATACCGGTACCGACTCTTCTTGCATATATGACGAACAAATATGCTGATAACAATGTCCTTGTTGAGTTTTTTAACACACTTTCTAGTGATAAAATGATGCAAAAATATGCGCAAAACGCACGGGCATGTGCTGATAATCTGGCACAAAGAGCCGGTAAAAAAGGGCAGGTCTTAAACTGGATAGATGTATTAGCAAAAAATCAGCTGCAGAGGCTTGATGAAATATATGCACTTGCTGATTCTTTAAAATCAAACGGCAGTAAAAAGCTTGTTGTGATAGGTATAGGCGGTTCAAAGCACACTGTTGAAAATATATTAAGACTAAACGGAAAAGGAGAAAATGTATACTTTCTCTCTGCTGCGGACCCTCAAAGCATAAAAGAGTTCTTTGAAAGAAATAATCTAATAGAGGAAAAACCGGCAGTGCTTGTAGTATCAAAGTCCGGTACAACCCTGGAGCCTTCTTATGATTTTGACTGTGTGAGAAAAATTCTCGGTGATGATTTTAAAAATTATGTATGTATTACAGATGCTGACAAAACAAAAAGCAAACTAAGACAAATAGCGGAAGAAAACGGTTATAAATGCGGAATAATCCATGACGATTGCGGCGGCAGATTCGGTGCATTTGATGATCATTCTCTTGCTGCTCTGGCATATTGCGGTATGTCAAAAGATGAGATGAAAAGAATGCTTGAAGCTTCTTTAAAAGCACAGAAGAATTTTTTAAATCCTGATATTACAAAAAATCGAGCACTGCAGCGTGCTGCCTTTAATGCCGAATGTATATTAAACGGAAAACAAAACCAGTATGATTACTATTTCGGTGACAGATTTGAAGGCACTGCTTTATGGAATACGCAATTGAAAAAAGAATCTCACAAGTCACTTTACAAGCCCTCAGGCGATTTAATAGCCCCTGCTTTTTTACACAATTCCACAGAGGCAGACCTTGATGAAGGCAATACAAATTCTTTTTATACATTTAATACAATCAAAAATGACAACAGCAGTGATTACAAGCTATATAATGCACTAATAAAAGGCAGCCTGAAAGCATACAGCGACAGACATCCTGTGTCGCTTGTTTCCTTAAAAGATTTGTCAATTGAATCAATTGCGGAATTTATTGAGTTAAAACATTTTGAGACAATATATACAGGTATGATGATAAGAGCAGTGCTGAATAAAGATTCAGCACCGCCTGAAATTTTGCCTGAGGTTTTACAGCCTCATGTTAATATTTATAAAAATGAAGTGAATAAGATTTTAAATACTACTGCTAAAAGTTAATAGCAGATTTCTAAATCCTGTGTGAGTTTTACAAAGATTTCTTTGCCCGGTTTTGCGTTGTAGTTAAGTCCTTTTGATGCCGAGCCTATAATCAGTCCCAGACCTCCGCCTACAGGCATACCTATTGCTAGACAACCTGTTCCTACAGCACTTGCTGCTGCGCCGATTGCAGCACCGATACCGGCACCGACACCGAATAGACCTACTGTCCATAGTGCGGCTTTACCTGTTGCAGCCCAGCCCGAGCGTTTCAAAATACCGGCTTCGTCGCTGACTCTGGCTTCTATGGTGCCTGTAGTTCCGTCCATGAGAGCTATTTCATTTATGGAAAGAACAACTTTTGCATTTTTGTTCCACGCTTTTGACGGAGTAAGTTCTGTTACAGCTGCAATAAACTGTGTCCCCGCAGGGAGAAGGACTCTGCCTTCAACTGTTTTTAAATCCTCCTGCAGGACAAAGGTAACTTTGTCGCCTACTTTTGCAGTTTTTGTAGAAAAAGTATCAGCAAAAGCTATTTTTATTATATTTCCTTTTGATATTACCACCTTGTCATCTTTTATGTTTACAGTATTGATAACTGTTTTTTTATAAGTCGGCAGGTGTTCTACATTTGATTGTACTTTAATCTGAAATTTTGCATTTAGTTCAGCAGGAGCAGCTTGCACCTGTTCTTTCAGCACCGGCTGTACAGCTGTTGTATCAGATGCTGCTGTTTGCGCAAAAACGGCAGGTGCTGTATTTAACGAGATAAAAGAAACCATAAGTGCATACGCACAGAGCTTTTTAAAATCTTTTTTCATACCGGTATCCTTCCTTAAAATTACTATTAAAATTATAGCATTTTTTTGAATTTCGCCAAGGAGTCAGCTTGATTTTCTCCACCGTATAAAGTATCTTAGAATATGTTAAAGAATGTTTTATCTGCGGTTATAAAATCTATAGGATATAACATTTTCGGATAAATATTCCTGATAGGTTAGTTTTCAATTGACGGACGGACGGTGGTTATGAAATTTTTTAAAATTTTGAAAAAGCATAAACTTTTTATTTCTCTGAGTTTAACATTCATTCTTGTTTTGTATTTGCTTTTTATTTTTGCTGTTCCTAATTTAATTAATCTCAATAACTATAAAAAAGATATCCAAAAAATTGTTTATGATACGGCGAAACTTAATCTCGATTTTTCGGATATGAAAATAGTAACAACCCCCTGCCTGAAAGCAGGTATAAATGCGAAAGGTGTTGTCCTGTCTTATCCTGAAGGAGAAAAAATAGCTTCACTTAAAGAAGCTGAGGTAAAAATAGCACTTCTTCCTTTGATTTTAAAAACTTTAAAAGTTTCTGATGTATCCGTCAACAGTCCGGAGCTGAATTTTGTAATTTTGAAAAACGGACAGATTGATATAGTTGATTATATCAATAAAAATATGCCATTACAGCAGGAATCACCTGATACAGCCGCTCAGGAGCTGCCTGTAAAGATTTCGGCAAAACTTCCTGTTGTTACAATAAAAGATTATTCTTTTGTGATGGTTGATGAAAAGACAAATTATTCTCTGGCGTTAAAGGGAGAGAATTTTATTTTTGATGATGCTGTTTTAAATAAACATTTCAGGGTTTCTTCAAAAGGTAAATTTCTGATTAACAATGAAGAAAATATCAACTATAATGCACGTGTAAAAATGTTCTGGCCTGCTGTTTCACAGTCTGAGCCGCAGCAGACAGGAGAAATGCCTCAGATAGATTTTATAAGCGAACTTGTAAAATACAGCCCGAAAGCTGATATCAATGCTGATATTACCTTAAAAGAACATAACGCTCATACGGACATAAACGGCTATGCAAATCTGGACAAGGTGTCTTTAAAGCTTAACAACAAAAGACTTCCTGAAAGCTTTGTTCATCTTACGGCGTCAGGTCATGATACAAAGCTGGAATCCGATTTGTACATAAGCCCTTCTGAAAAAGCTCAATTGCTGGCTGATTTGTCTCACGGACATAAAACAAAAATTGATTTAAAAGTAAAAACAGACAAAATTACTTTTTTAAGCATAAAAAACTTTGCACAGGCATTGTTTGCTTCTTTTGATATTAAAAATGATATTGATTTGATAAATGTTCAGGGGTATATTCAGTCGGATTTTTCTTTAAAAACTGATTTAAAAGATTTTGAATCCTCCGGATATTTTAAACTGTCAGACGGTGTAATCACACATAAGACGATACCTGTTTCAATTAAATCATTGTGTGCGGATATTGATTTTGCAAACAATTCTTTAAACATTACAAAAGCCGGTGCAAATATAAACGGCGCACAAATTAACGCAGAAGGCAAAATTGATGCTTCTTCAAACACAGATATTGCCGTAAAATCGGATGATATAAATATAGCACCGCTATTCAACGCTTTTGCGCCTGCAGATTTAAAAAACATGTATCTTTTAAATAGCGGCATACTGAATATTAATTTTGATGCAAAAGGTAAACTCGATGATATACAGCTTTCTCTTGCTGCAAAAATCAGAAATTTCCTTTTAAAGAGCAAATCTCCGCTGCCGGTAATGAGCTTATCCGCAAAGGATATGACAGTAGAGGTTGATCCTGAAAATATAAAAATTGTGCCTTTTGATATTCTGTTTAATTCTTCTAAAATTCACATCTCAGGCAGCGTGGAAAATTATTTGAAGAATATGAAAATAAATATCTCTGCTGACGGAGATATTCTTGCAAACGATTTAAAAAACCTTCTTCCTAAAGAAACCAGATATTTTGTCGGTGCAAGCGGAAAAATACCTGTCAGTGCTCTGATTAGAGGCAATGATAAAAAAATAACAGTTGAAGCTCAGGCTTATACAAATTCTTCCAATCATTTTTCACCTCTTACAGTTAAAAAGATGATTGGAAAATCCGGACTTGTAAATTTTTCGGCAGTTTATTCCAACGATAAATTGAATATTGAAGACGCTTCATTGTATCAGTCTCCGAAAAATTCTTTCGGCAAAGATTTTTCCGCCAACAAAAAAGGTGCACTAAAAATTGCCGGACTAAACGGACATGTTTCAGATGTTTCAACCGGTCATCCTTCTTTAAAAATCAGTTTTTCAATACCCGAATTGCTTGTTTTATCCAGTTCTGTTATGCCGGATGCACAGATAAAAATGAGAGGCGATTTGAGTCTATTTGGAGATATGAACAATCCTTCTTTTAACGGTTTCTTCTCAGTAAAGGATGTTTCGCTTCCTGATTTTCTGGTAAAAATTCAAGCTGCGGATATTGAACTGAATGACAATCTTATAACCGCAAAAATACAGAATTTTAATATAAATAATACGCCTTTAAATATAGATGCGGTTGCGTCTTCAAAATTTACCAATATATTCCTCATCAAATCATTAATACTTACAAGTACAAATTTTGATGCAGACAATATTTTTGCGGCAATGGATAAAATTAACACAAAAATGGCTGCAGCTGGTTCATCGGGCAGTACAGCTTCTTCTAATTCATTAGTCTTGCCTGTAAAAATTTCTGACGGGGATTTAAATCTTCAGAAATTTAAAATGAAACAAGCCGGCGGAAATCTTGAAGCAACAGACGTAACAGGTGATTTTACACTTGTAAATGATTTGTTTAAACTGAATAATTTAAAAGCATCTGTTTTTGACGGCAACATCTCCGGTGATGTTACTTATAACCTGAAAAATACCGCTGTTACGGCAAAAGTTACAGGTTCTAAAATCAATGCAAATCCTGCAGTGACTGTGTTTGTCGGATTAAAAGACCAGTTAATCGGCAATATTGATTTTGACGCTGATGTAACATTAAAGGGGCAAACATACGAACAGCAGATGAAAACGTTAAACGGTAAAGTTCATTTTGAAATGAAAGACGGACAGATGGGCAGTCTGGGCAGGTTCGAAACATTCTTAAAAGCAGACAATCTTCTATCACAAAGCTTTGTTTCGACAAAAATCGGCAGCCTTGTATCTGCAGTTGCACCGTACAACACAGGTAAGTTTTCATACCTGAATGGAGATATAAATCTGAAAAACGGAACAGCGTCACTTTCCTCCGTAAAGATGTCCGGTCCTCACATGGCATTGATACTGACAGGAAACGTAAATGTTCTGTCTATGATTTCATCTCTTGAAATTTTAGGTTCGCTTTCTCCTGAAGTTACAGCTGCACTGGGACCTGTTGCGGAGCTGTCAGTAGAAAAATTCGCTTCATTTATACCAAAATTTGGTGCAAAAATAGCTTCCGCACTAAATACCTACAATGCAGCGGCTAATAAATCCGTACTGGCTAAGATACCTGCGTTGACACCTGCAAAAGACAATACAAAATCCTTTAAAGTCGTTCTGAACGGAAATTTGAACACACCTGCCGGTGCAATTGACAGATTCCAGTGGCTGAATACACCTGAAAAAATTCAGCAGGAACAAGAGGCTTTGCAAGAAGCTGTAGAACCGCAGACACCTGCTACAAAAGAAGAAATAAAAGAACAGATAAAAGAAGATATCAAACAGGGTGTTTCAAATGCAATACAGCAGAATGAAAAAGTTCAGGAGCTGAAGCAAAATAAAGCCGTAAAAACGCTGAGTGATATCTATAATTTTTATAAGAATTCCAAAACAAAAACTCCGACACAAACGGAATCTTCACAGTCTGATACACAAACTCAAACAACCGGAACTACACAAACAAACGAATAATTTATGTCAAAAAGATTAATAAAAACTGTTTTAATGTACTTTATACTCTGCTTTACAACTTATAATGCAGTTTACAGTGCAGAAATAAAGAAGATTGAACTAGATGATGCAATACAGCTTTCACTGTCAAACAATCTTGATTTGCAGTCTGCAAGAATAGAAGTAGAACTTGCAAAAAACACTGTCGGTATTGCTAACAGATTAAAAAATCCTGAGATAAATTTTTTCTATAACTTAGGACGTGCGGGCAGAAGCGAGCCTAATATGCTCGGTATTTCTCAAACTCTTGAGATAGCAAAAAGAGCACCACGCAAAAAACTGGCAAAGTCAGAATTGCTTCAAAAAGAACTGGACGTAAAGACAGCAGAGTTTACGCTTGAAATGGATGTAAGAGAAACTTATGTTGATCTTGTGGGTGCCAAAACAATATTGAACGACTTGACGGAGCAAAGAGAAATACTGCAAGAGCTTATTGTGCTTGCACAGAAGAGATATAAAGAAAACAAATGCAGTCAGACAGACGTCATACAGGCTCAAATTGCATTAAATAAACTTGAAACAGAAATAAATTCCGCAAAAACTTTGCTCAATTTGAGAAGAAACGATTTTAACAAGGCATTAAATATAAAAGATAATAATGTGGTTATTTATGATACAAAAGAGGATTCTCTGCCAGGGGAAACTGTTTTTATATCTTTAAAAACACCTGACTATAATCAAAAAATGCCGTCGTTTGAAGAAATTGAATCCAGAGCACTGGACAAAAGATATGATGTAAAACAGGCTAAACAGGCAATAGATGTCGCTCAAAAGAACCTTTCTGTCATTTCAAGACAGCGAATACCTGATATAGAGGTTATGGGGGGATATTCCTTTCTTCCTTCCACACATACCGATTCAGGAGATTTTGAATCAGGAGCATATGTAGGTGCCAATTTGACAAATATTCCATTGTTATACACTTATAAACCCGAAATAAAAGCAGCCCAACTGCAGATTGAACGGGCTCAAATAAACTATGAGTCAGTTAAAAATAAAGCACAAAAAGACTTGAGCTCTGCTTATGATAAATTTCTTGCCTCAAGAGAGAATTTGATTTTCTACAAACAAAAGCTTGTAAAGGATTCTGAGGATTTGATAAAAATATCTAAGAAAAATTACAATGAAGGAAAAGCGGATTTAACCTCTGTAGTTGTTATGGAACAATCTTACAGAGATATTTTGACCGGATATATTATGGCGCTGGCGGATTATTATACTGACTGGATAGATTTTTTACGTGAAGTTAACTCGGAGGATTTTGATTTATTTTATAAAAACCTTTAATTATTTTCAATTTATTCGGCAGAGTGTGTACCACTTTTAGCTTGAGATGTAGGCGAGTTTACGAGCCATACATATCAGGATACTCTTGAGAACAAGCGGAGTCGCATCAGACACCATTATCAATGAAAAAGTCAGTCTTTCACCACTTTATGAAGACCTTTTGGAGAATCCGGATTTTTATCCAGTATATCTGCCATATTACACGCCATCAGCTGCAATGTTAAAAGAGCACCAAAAATAGCTTTCATTTTTCTTTTTGTTTTTATATAGATATTTATATCTCCGGATTTAACTTCTTGAACCGATGTTATACAGATAACTTTAGGGTTGTATTCATCTTTTATCTTTTTAAGATTTCGAATAGCAAACTTTGCATTTTCCTCATCTATAATTGCAATTACTATTGATTTCTGATTCAAAACAGCAACATGACCGTGCATAAATTCACCAAAAGGATATGCCATTACATTAAGATAACAGGTTTCCTTCATTTTTAGCGCACCTTCTTTTGCTATAGGGTAATAATTTTTGTTACCAAGAATTGATATGTTATTAAACTCGGCTGTAAGTGCTGCTGCCTCTTCTATTTTTTTCTCATCAATTTTTATTCTTTCAAGATAAGCAGGAAGCCGTCGCATTGTGTTCAAATAACCTGATATATCCTCTCCTTTTTTTGCAACAAGCTTAAGCATAACAAGTATTGAACAAAAAATCTGAGCTGTAAGGGCTTTTGTAGATGCAATACTTTTTTCTTCACCGGCATCAGAGAGTATTTTATAATCGCAAAGATTCCACATTGCAGAATCTTTTGCATTTGTTATACACATTGTTTTTACACCCTGTTCTTTTATCATTTTAAGAGCATTAAGTGTGTCAGATGTTTCTCCTGACTGAGATACAAATATGTATAGTGAATCATCCGTTATAAAATGTTTTTTCTGTAGTACAAACTCGCTTGAATACTCATATTCACACGGAATTTGCACATATTCAACAAACAACGGAGCAGCTATGGCAGCACAATTGTATGAAGAACCGCTGGCAACAATAACAATATTATCAATCTTCTCAGGTAATTCTATATTTATGATATTCTCACCGGTTACATATTTGTCCAGCAGATGTTTTACAACACCGGGTTCCTCGAAAATCTCTTTTTTCATAATGGAAGTCATATACAGCCCTCTAAATATCGCTATCACTACATAATATATCGGTAAAAAGTATAATAAAGTTTAGCAGTATTTAAAAAATATTAAGATATATGTACGATTAATTATTTAAAAGCTCTTCAAAATTATCTTGAGCATATTTATACAAATCTTTGATTTTATTTTCGACTGTTAATCTGTATTCTTCAGCCTGTTCAGGAGAACAATCAGAAGCTACATATATAGGTTCGCCATAAACGGCAATGGTTTTTACACCAAGCAGAGGGAACCGAAACTTATCCCAGGTATTAAATTTCAATAGCCATTTTGAAGGAGAATACCAGACCACAGGTACAATCGGAACCTGAGATATTTTTGCAATATTAATTACGCCTTCTTTTACTACTCCAAAAGGACCTCTGGGTCCGTCTATAGTGATAGCCGCACATTCACCCTGTTCCAGTTTTTCCAGAAGAGCAAGCGATGCAGCAGTGCCTGAACGTTTAGACGATCCTCTCACTACTTTTATCCCCATGTGTTCTGTCGCAGCAGCTATAATATCTCCATCATTTGATTTTGATATCATAACATTAAGATTGCCTCTGTCCTCATTTGCATACAGTGCACATTGATGAGCATGCCAGAGCGCAAATATTACAGGCTTTTGTTTGGGATAATTTATATTTTTGCAATTGTAAAAAAGACTTTCAAAAGCATAAAAATGCTTTAAAACGAAAGATAAAAATGCAACCCATTTACGTTTGTCCGTATTTCTAAACATAAGGTTATGTTACAACAAACAAAAAGTTTTTGCATACATCTGACAGTGTAAAAAGGAAGCGGGCAATTATGCTCTTCTCATTAAATCAGACAATTTTACCTCTTTATTAACTTTTTTTCTTGTCTTTTTTACTATTTGTTTTCTTGCTTTTTTAAATCCGCTTAAGCCGACTACTGTTGCTTTTTCTTCTTTGATTAACAAAAGTTCTTTCATTAAATCAACAATTTCTCTCACTTTTGAATCCTTTCTTTTCCGCAAACCATACATTCAACAGGTTTAGACTACTGTTTATGTTTTGCTCAAAAAACATAAATTTTGTATATGCCTGCAATAAATGACGCTGTATTTATTAAAAATCATTTTATAAGGTTGCTTTCACAAAAATAATGTAAAATACAATATAACTTTTTTTTAGCTCCGGTTATGATATATTTGTGACTATGAATAAAGATGTTCAAATGATAAATAAAATAGAAACAGATATTGAAAAAGCTGCTAAATTTTGCGAAAAGAAATATTCTACAGAAGAGATTTTTAATATATTAAAAATCTCTTCAATTGATTATCCGGAAAAAGACATTGAAAAACAGATGTGTATTTTTAAAATTGCTGAAATCTCTTCTCAAGAAGAAGCGGATATACTTGTTTTTCACTTAACAAACCACCCCGCACTGATAAGAGACGCATGTGCAAATAAGATTAATGAACTTTTAAAACAGGAAAAATTTTGCATATTTTTTCAGACAAAAGAGATAGCAGATAGTTTTTTAAACGCAGTTAACGATATAAATCCAAATATTTGCCGTTTAATAATAGAGATTTTGCCATGTCTAAAAGAAAAAGAGTATTTTTTGACAGGTTTATACAAAAGAATTGATTATGTTTTTGGAGAACTGGAAAAACTAAAAAGGAGCAACTGGTATACAAAAAAACTTTTTAATCTTTACTGGTGTTTAGAAGCACTAGCAAACCTGAAAGCACCTGTTGATAAAAGACTGGAAAAAGCTTTGATAAAAGCAGGAAATTTTAAAGATTATACAATTAGAGAAAAAACAGCGATGGTATTGCATTATATTAGGGAAACAAATCCGGAATTAGAGACCTTAAAAGAAAAATTAAAACAGGATGAAAATTTTTATGTAAAAAGATATTCACAACAATGGTAAAGATATATAACGATTCCTTGCAACTGATTATTTATACTGGTAAAATCAAGCATAAGAACACATAGTGTTTAGATATTAAGGAGAAATTTATGAAGAAAATTTTAACAAAAGCTTTGATGCTTGCTGTGGTTTTCGGATTTACTTCTGCTGTATCTTTTGCAAAAGAATACGGAGATTTGCCGAAAGATCACTGGGCATACAAACAAATTCAAATTTTAACAGACTTTAATGTTGTAGTCGGATATCCTGACGGAAACTATCGTCCCGATCAAAATGTTACAAGGGCTGAATTTGCAACAATAGTAGTTAAAGCTTTTGATCAGCAAAATGCAGATATTAAACAGCCGGCAAAATTTACTGATGTTAAAGAAGGCGATTGGTTCTACAGTATGGTGCAAAGAGCCGTTATGTTTGACCTTTTAAAAGGGTATCCTGACGGACATTTTGACCCGTACGGCAACGTATCAAGAGGACACGTAATATCTACCACTGTCAATGCTTTAACAACAGAAACAATTTCCAACAAAAAAGCATTGGAAATTCTGGAAAACAGCTATGATGACTACCAGCACATTCCTGATTGGCTGATTATTGCGGCAGGCAAAGCTGAAATTCTCGGAATGGTGGTAAAAGAGCCGGGTGAAGAAAATGTTATTAACGCAGACAGACCGGCTACCAGAGCCGAACTAGCCGCATTTGTCGTAAAAATGCTCGAGCAGGCAAAACTTAACCCTAATGAAAAATTAAAAGAAGCAATGAGTCCGAGAATGGCAGAAGGTATCATTATCCCGACAACTACACTTGACGGATATATAGCCACTATACCCGCCGGAACAGTTATTCCGATTATGGTACTAAACAAGGAAATCACCTGCAGAAAATCAAAAGTCGGAGATGAATTCCTTTCCAAATTGCCAAAAAATCTTGTTACACCTGAAAAATATCTGCTTCTTGTGGAAAATGATGCACTGACAGGTAAAATTGCCAATGTTAAAGTAGGCAGATTGTTCGTCAGAAACGGTGAAGTAACAATGGAAACAGATACAATAACAACCGACAGAAATCAGACAGCCGCTTTCTGCGGGGAAGCTCTCGGCGGATACAGACCGGAAGGTTTCTGGAAAACATTGTATTTAAAAATCATAAAAGGACACAAAATTCAGATTAAAGAAGGAGAAATACTCAATCTGAAACTGAAAAAACCTGTAAGAATAGACCTTACAAACGGTATGATTCTTGAATAGAAAAGGTTTAAGATATCTTATAATAAAGACCGGGATTTTAACAATCTCGGTCTTTTAATTTATTTAATAAAAAAATACTAAAGTTTTTTGATACTTTACCGATACTAATAATACAAACAAACGGAGAGAATATATGCTGTTTAAACGTAAATGTAAAATAACTTTTATAGCACACGGAGCGACGCTTTATACGGAAGAAAACCGTATCTGCGACAAAGAAAGCCACCCGCCGTTAAACGAGCAGGGACAGGAAGAAGCGGAACGCATTGCAAAATGGATAATCCACCGTTCGCCCCAGGTAGACAAAATTTATACAGGCGCATCGTTAAGCTGTATACAAACAGCACAATATGTGGCAAAAGAATACGGACAGGATTTTGAAATCAAACCAGAATTAAAGAATCAGGAATTCGGTATCTGGAAAGGGCTAAGCTATGCGGAAATCGAAGAAAGATACCCCGAGCAGCTGCAAAAATACCATGAACTGACATCAAGCTATGCACCCGAAGGCGGCGAAACTCTGCTGGAGTTTGATACAAGGGTAGAAAATACGGTAAATAAAATTATTGAAGAAAATCTGACAAAAAGAATAGTTGTCGTAACGCATTCTAACTTTATCCGAGCAGCAATAAGAAATGCTCTGGAAATACCCGTAGAGAACCAGAACAGAGTATTTATCCCGACAGGCAGCGCAACCCAGATAAAATATTACAAAGGCTGGAACATACTGATGTATTCCGGTCATATACCTTTGTTTCTGTGACATATATAACAAATTCCAACCCAAAATTTCCAAAGCTGTGTCATTCTTGTATATGTTACATAATTCAATGACAGATTTAATATATACAATTCTGAGCACAGCAAAATTTCATATAGTCAACTGACCCCGACTACGTCTTGGATTATTGGCGTTCGTAAGGTTTGGTATTCCGTTTCGAAATTTTTTTCTAAAATTTTTCCATTTCGTCGACCTTGTACACATGGCTGTCGCTCACTTCGTTCGTCTTCACAGCCGCTCTTTCACTGT
>CALVCQ010000013.1 GCA_944326115.1 Candidatus Gastranaerophilales bacterium
TATATTCATCTATTATTCCGTTTAGTTCTTCTTTCTGTTCTGCGCTCAATCCTTCCGCTTTCCCTACCCCTGTTTCGGCATCTGCTCCTTTTGTTGCGCTTGTATGGGTGCCGCCTTCGTCAATTATAACTTCGCCTTCTTCATCTTCGCCTGCGTATGCTCCGGCAATCCATGAAAAATTGTTTGTTGTGTGTGCTGCGTTGGTACGAGTAGAATCCGGATTGAGTGTTAATTTATCCGGATCTATAAAAATATCTCTTTTGAAAGGGTTATAATTTACGCCATCTACCATTTTTGTACTCCTTTTATTATTAATGTAACTATATTTTTTTTACTTTGTGCATTTGTCATTTTGTTACTCTTTTGGATTTTTTTTGTTTAAATCCATGTTTAAATCCAAATTTTCTAACGCAACTTCTGCTTCGTCATCCTGTCCCTGATTCATAGACAACTCTACCGGAGACAAATCAATATCCGGAAACCTTAGCCCTTTCCTGCGGTCAGTGACCTGTTGCTCCAAACTTTCTGTGCCCGATACGCCTACAAACGGATTAAATTTTACCGGTCCTGTCATAAAAACTCCTTTTTTGTTCCCTTGTAGTATTTCTTTCGGCAATTTTTTTATAAACTTTAGATATATTTAAATAGAAATCTTATTCTTTATTCATAATCTTGTCCGAAACTAAATAATATCTTTTGTTTACGGGTATAAATATTTTTTTAATATTTCTTAATATTTCAAATAATATGTTAATATTTCTTTACAAATAGGGTAAATAATAGCACATAATATGAGAATAAAACGTTTATATATATGGAAATGTGTAAGGTGAAAGTATGCAGAATTATCCCGTAGGTTACACACAGCAGAATCCGTCACAATACGTGCAGACACAGACTATGCCTGCAGCACAGTCTTCTGCAGGTGCATCAGGCGCTGTTTTCAATATTGGCGGCAATGCCCCGAATTCTATTCCTGTTAACGGGGCAAGCGGGGTAACAATAAATATTGTCGGTGCTTCAGTAAATCCTAACGGCGCTAATATTAATAATACTTACAATGGATCAGCTCTGCCGGGTCAAGCTTATGATAAAAGTTATTACACTATGCAGCAGCCCCAAACAACGCCTACGGTTCCTGTTGCGGCTTCGAGCTTAAATAATACAAATGAAACTGACAAAAAAAAGCCGAAAAAAGATATAGTATTGCTGACTGATGATTATATAAGAACGCTTGAAAATTATATAAGGAATGATAACCCTGATATAAAATTGATGGGGGCAAAAGAATTGATGAAAAGATTCAGAGAAGATGAATCAAGAAAAAATGATCCCGCTCTGACTGCTTTACTCAATCTGACACTTCAAAGCAAATATTCCAATGTAAAAATGGTCGGTCTGGGAATATTGCAAAACGGATGGGCACAGGGCGACGCTTTGACACAGCAGCTTCTTGCTCAAATTCAACAGCAAAAAACCGGATACGGTCTGGATGCACTTGATGCAGCCGATGCTGCATTAAAAACAGCAGGACAAACGGTAAAAGTCATAGATCCTAACCCGCCAAAAGAAAAAGAAAAGAAACCGGCCTAATAATTTGACAGGACAAAATATGAATAAGTGGAATTTAGTTTCTAAAATTGCAGGCGGTATTACCGCAGCAACAGTGCTATACAATGCGCATGATGTCGGTGTAAAAACATCTGCAGAGCATATTAAGCATAAATCTTCGGAACGTCTTACAGATATATATATGCGCTCTCGCAGGATGGAAGACCTGAATGAAACAACAAGTAAATTGAAGGATTTCTATTTCAGAAGCAATGCTGACTGGAATTTGCCTGACAAATGGAATGGTTTTACAGGCTATATTTCAGGTGCATTCAAGCAAATGGCTTCGGATGTAATCCCTGCTGCTCTTGCTACCGGCGCATTATTAAGCAAAAAGTATTCAAAATTCTTTGGAATCGGTCTTTTGATATACGGTATAAAATATTTATTATTTGATGTTATTGATTTTGGCAGACCTAATCATCTAAAAGGCGGTCACTAATTATTGCGCATATCGGCGAAGTTCTCTGATGCAACATCTATTTATCAGTGACTTGTGTTATACAGCTAAATAGTGTTTATTCAAATATAAAAAATACTCCCTAAAATAGGGAGTATTTTTTATTAATTAAATGACCTATTTAATATTTGAATATGTCCAAGCATCCATATTTGGTGCTTCTTTTTGCGACGGGTCAACTGTCATGTCTGATGCATTTGTGTTTAATCCGCCTTCTTTAGGACTTTCGTGGGCAATCGGTTTATAGATTCTGTTAAAGTATTCTATAACCATTCTGTCAGAGTTAAAGTAAGCTTCTGATGTTCTGACAGCCTGTCTCATCATTCTTGCCCATTCCATTTTGTTGTCATAGTATGTCGGAATAATCTGATTTTCGATAATATCCATTATGCAGTCATGGTCTTTCCAGTGACGTTCTTCCCAAGGAATATCGTCGTCAAGACCCGGATATTCAACAGTATATCCGTTAATACCGGGGAATGTGCCTTCTACAGTCCATCCGTCAAATATAGAAAGGTGAACAGCACCGTTTGCATTGGCTGACATGCCTGATGTGCCTGATGCTTCAAGCGGTCTTATCGGTGTATTTAACCAAACATCAGTAGCTCTTTTTAATTTTCCGCTAAGTTCCAGCTCATATCCTGCAAGAACAGCAACATTTTTGATATTATAAGATTTATGCAAAATGTTATTAAACATTTCACGACCCATTGCATCATCAGGATGGAATTTACCGGCAAAAATCAATTGTACTTTATTTGCGTTTAACAATTTGAGGATTCTGTCCATGTCCATAAAGATAAGCCATGCACGTTTGTAATCTGCAAATCTTCTTGCCCATGTGATTGTCAAAACATTCGGGTCAAATCTTTTACCTGTTGTATTTGCAATGTAGCTGAATACTTCTTTTTTCATTTCAACTTTGGCATCTAACAAATCCTGCAAAGTTTTTGCATTTTTTATTCTTTCATCCTGCCAGTAGTGAAGGTTTACAGCGTTGGTTATGGCACGAATCGGGCATCGACCTTCTACCCAGTTCCACATCTTGTTTGCAACAAGTCCGTGAAGCTGAGAAACTGCGTTTGCGATACGACTCATTCTTAATGCTGCAACTGTCAACGAGAAATGTTCTCCGCCTAATTCAACGGCTTTTTCTCTTGAACATCCGGCAAAGAAACCGCCTTCCATAAGAGTATCTACCCAGTGAACTTCATTGCCTGCTGCAACGGGTGTGTGAGTAGTGAATACAACCTGTCTTTTTGTTTTTTCAAGATCACCGTTGTTTTGTTGTAATAATTCAAATGCAGCAGGTAGCGCATGACCTTCATTCATGTGAACGCATTCAAAATCATATTTGATTGCCTGTAAAAGTCTGATGCCGCCTATACCAAGTACAGTTTCCTGAGCTATTCTGATTTTTTCGTTGCCGTCATACAGTTTATGTGAAATTGAGCGTGCCCATTCAGAGTTTTCTTCAATATCAGTTGTTAAAAGATATACAGGGCAGGAACCAAACAGGTCAGGATCTACTCTGTAGGCTTTTACAACAACATCTTCGCCGAAAACTTTTACAGTAACCTGTGCATCTACATCCTGTAAAAAGTCGTAGTGCTTTCTAATATATGCAACATCAACATTGCCTTCTTCATTAATTCTCTGGTTGTAGTAACCGTATGACCACAACATTGTTACACCCACCATAGGAAGCTGCAGATAACCTGCTGAGAGCATGTGCGAACCTGCCAAAAAACCTAATCCGCCGGAGTATGTACTCAAAGATTGGTCTAATGCTATTTCCATTGAAAAATATGCTACTTTAGGTAATCCCATAATTCTCCTTTGTTTTATCACTAATCTATCACATGCACAAAGTGCTTTTCATTTATAACAATAAAATAGCACAAATGCAATAACAAAGTCAGTATTATTTACAACTCGTCTGAAATCCAATTATATCAACAGGAAACGTAGAACAACTATCCACTCTGTAGACAAGTAATTTTACAGGTTTATCTAAATTAGCTTCTTCTATTGATTCAAAAAAATTTTTTACATTACTAATTTTACATCCGTTTACTTCAAGTATTCTATCACCCGGTTCCAGTCCTGCATTATATGCAGGTGTATAATCTAATACTTCTATTATTTTTACTTTTCCTTTAAAATCTTTTACATATATCCCAAGCGGCGATGTAGCTTCTATCGTTTCATTCAATATTTTTTTCTCTTCATAAATATTATGAAGTCTTTTGAAATTTATGTTTAAAATAAGGCATATTACAAGTAATATGCCCATAAAAAGTCTTATTATTTCCATTTTATGTTCAATCAGATTACTAATTTTGAAAAATCTGCAATTTTATCAAATTTCTTTTTGATTGAATAAAGCAATGTCAGTCTGTTTTCTTTGACTTTTTCATCTTTATCCATAACAAGAACTTTATCAAAAAATTCGTCAATAGCTTCTTTAGCGTTTAAAAGTTTTTTGTAAAGTTCTTCGTAATCCAATTTATCTGCATCAATAGAATTTGTATATTCCATAAGTTTCGATTCCTGAGGCGTATTAAATAATGACCTGTCAGGTAATTGTTCTGTTTTGTAATCTTTTGTAATTCTTATTATTCTGTTTGCGGCTTCATTTAACGCTGCAAAATCAGATTCATTTACTTTTTCTGAGAGGAATACAACCCTGTTTGAAAAATCTTTTAAATCAGATAATGCATTTTTGTTTAGTATGCAAGCATCAACGACGTCATGTCTGTATTTTTCAGTATAGAAAATGCTCAATCTGTTTTCAAAGAAGATTTTAACTTCATTGAATAATGATTCTTTGTCTTTAATTTCTACTGGCATTAATTTGATAGACTGTTTTATCAATTCTGCCAAATCAATATCCAATCCTTTTTGTATAACAGTTTTAATTATGCCGAGTGTAGCTCTTCTAACTCCTAGCGGGTCTGCCGAGCCAGTTGGCTTTTTGCCTTCTGCAAACACAGCAACAATTGTATCTATTTTGTCAGCTATTCCGACAATCTGACCTTCTATAGAGCCGGCAAGCTCCGAGTCAGCTCCCAGTGGATAATAATGTTCTTTTATGCCTTTTACTACTTCGGGCTTTTCTCCTGCATTAAATGCATAATCCGAACCAATAAATCCCTGTAGTTCCGTAAATTCAAATACGAGACTTGTTACCAGGTCAGCTTTGCATAAAAGAGCTGTTCTTTTTATATTTTCCACAGGAGCATCGAGTTTTTCTGCAATGTTTTGCGACAATTTGATTATACGCTGTGTCTTATCATACATTGAGCCCATACCTTTTTGGAATGTGATACCTTTAAGTTTTTCAACATAGTTTTCAAAAGGTATTTTTGTGTCTTCATTAAAGAAGAAGATAGCATCATCCAATCTTGCAACAACAACTCTTTCATTGCCTGCTTTTATGTTTTCAAAGTTGTCTCCTATATAATTTGTAATTGTTATAAAGCTGTTCAGCAATTTACCGTCTTTGTATAAAGGAAAATATCTCTGGTGTACCGCCATTACTGTAACAGTTACTTTTTCAGGAATATCAAGGTATTTTTTATCAAAATTACAAATAACAGGGACAGGCCATTCACAAATATTTGTGACTTCTTCCAGCAGTCCGTCTTCCATATATACTTGAGCGCCTATTTTTGCAGCTTCTTTTTTTGATGATTCAATAATTATATTTTTGCGTTTTTGTGAATCAACCACTACATTGTTATCAAAAAGAGCTTGTTCGTAGCTGTCAGGATTTTTGATTTCAACTTTATCTGATTTAAATCTATGTCCTCTGGAGTATCTTGTAGATTCTACATCAGCAATTTTGATTTTTAATTCATCTTCATTAAGCAGCGAAACAATCCATCTTATTGGTCTTTGGAATTTTACGTCCAGATCAGCCCATCTCATGAAGTAAGGACCTTGCATTTTTAAAACTATTTTTTCAACATTTTCGTGTAAAATGTCTTTAATTGATTTGCCTTTTTGTTCTACTTTTGCCCATACATAATTATCTTCTTTATACAGAGATGACTCTTCCACACCGTTTTTCTTTGCGAATCCCTGCCCTGCTTTTGTTAAATTACCGTTTTCATCATAAGCAATATTTAAAACAGGACCTTTGACACATTTAATCGTATCAGGCTGTTTTTCTTCAAATCCTTCTATTATAAGGGTAAGCCTTCTCGGTGTCGAAAAATATTTTATATCTGTATATTTAATTTGATTTTCATTTAAAAGTTTTTCAAATGCATTTTTTAATTGAATAATACCGGCGTTTACAAATTTATAGGGTAATTCTTCAGTTCCGATTTCCAGTAAATATTTATTCATACGATTAATAAACCTCTATCTATGTATTTTGTACGATTATTATAATACAAACACACTAAATAATTGTATTATTGAAAATTGTCCGAGAAGAATTCGTGATAAGAATCTGCCGAACAAAACAATCCTGTGAATTGTTTTGTGAGAGGGAAATTACGTGAACGAATTTTTTGAGTGTCATTTGAAAAAGTGAGAGGATCAGGCTGCGGTCAGCCGGCGATACCTGCGACACCGGATTAGATTAATAAAGCTTTTTATCAATGGCTGAGGAATATCAATTTTTTATGCAAAGTGTATTAATACTTCAATTAAATGATTGTTACAGTGATATCATTTATTATGATTGGAACAGTTTATACAGAACATATTTATGAGGATATTTGCCGTGTTAAAAATACTTAAATTTAGATATTTCTTATTTTTTTTCATCAGTATATTTTTCGTATTTACAATAACAGCCAATCAATCCTTGTCATCATCTGCATTTAACGGTTTTACATTTAATGTAAAGCCATCTGATATTCAATATCTTGACACTAAATATTATGCGTATAAAATCGGCTCAAAATGGGGTATTTATAATGTTGCTCATAATACAATCAGTACATTACCGGTGTATGATAAAATAGAAAATTGTTTAATGCATAATTCGTACTACTGCGTATTACAAGCAGGGCACTGGGGACTTGTAGATGCAGATGACGGAACAATTATTACACCGCCGATATGGGATGATATATTCCGACTTTCAGAATATACATTTGGTGTGGAAAAAGATGGTTTGTACGGCTGGATACATTATGTTTCCGGTGAAGTGTTACAAGAGCCGGCTTATGACTATATTGATCCGCTAAGTATTAACAACTATCCTAACTTAATATGTGTTTGCAAAAATAATCTGTGCGGGCTTGCCGATGAAGACGATGGAAGGCTTATTAAGCCGGTTAAGTATGATGCTATATTTTTTGATTTATATGATGATAGTTATTTCCTTATGGAAAAGAACGGAAAATATTATGTGATGGATCTTTTGGATGTGCCTATTACAAAGACAAGTTATTCAAAAATATATAGACTAAATTATTATGCCATCTTTGTGGAAGAAAACAAACATAAAGGTATTGTTAGAATGAGAGACGGCAAAGAAATTGCCAGACCTGTTTATGACAAAGTCGATAGTATGCAGGAGCCGGGATTTTTTAAAGTAAAACTAAACGGGAAATGGGGCGCAATTGATTATGACGGAAATCTCGTATTTGACTGCAAATACGGACCTTTAGAAATAAACCGGCTGGTGAGAAATTATCCCGATAATCAAAAATACAAAGATATGGTTGATTACAATTACTATTATTCACTGTATCTTGATGCTTATCACTCTATAAAATTTTTTAGTGAGCCTCGTGTCAAAAGTATAAAACTTTATTGTGAAAAGATTTTAAGCAATGAAAATAAAAGCGAAGAACTGAAAATAAAAGCTAAAGAATTGATAAAAAAATACAATATATCAATATAGATTTTGTTATAGTTAAATAAAATACTTTGTTAAAATTTCTATAAGTGTCAATTTTAGCTTGGATTTGACGAATAAGTTTGTTACAAATAAATTGATGTTATAATGTTAACAATGGAGAATTAACATGGACAATAAGCGCTGGTATGATAAAGAACCTACATTGAGTCTTGCAATAAGTCTTATAAAAAACTCGAAATTACCTTTGCAATTACAGTGTGCTGAACTTATAAAATCAAGGGCAATTGATTTGGGTATTACCTTAAAAACCAATCTGCTCGGTGCTTTTAATTACGTTTTAAACAGATGGTATGATTCTTCAGAACAACTGACAGAAGCATTTGATTATTTAAAAGAGGCTGATGATGAAACAAGAAAACAAATAGCAATAGAAGTTATCGAGTTTCTTGAAAAATCAGAAAAATGTTGCCAATGATGAAATTAAGATTTTATTGTACATTTTTTATTCTTATATTAATACAATTTTTTACCGCACATACTGCCTACGGCATGAAAATAGGTATTGTAGACGGTGCTTCGCAGGTTTCTGTCGGAACGAGTAAAGAAGCCGATTTAATCAGTCCTTTGCATAATAAGTCCTTCTATAAATTAAAAGCTATGAAAGCTTATCCTTTTAAGGCTTCCGGTAATACAATATCAATTGAATTAAACGGTCAATGGTTCAATTTGAACATAGCGAGGATAGTAATTAAACCTGCTGAGAAAGGTTTTATTTCCACAAAAAGACGCTGGTACAGAGGTGAATTTATCATTGAAAATAGAGGCGGTGCACTGGTGGTTGTTAACAATTTGCCATTAGAGGATTATATGCTCGGCGTCGTTCCGTCTGAAATGCCGTCAAAATGGAATTATGAAGCACTTAAGGCACAGGCCATTGCAGCGAGAAGTTATGCAATTGCAAACAGAGGCAAAAGGGCATCCAGAGGTTATGATCTTAAAGATACACCAGAGGATCAAGCTTACGGCGGTGCATCTGCTGAGACTGCTACAACAAACAGCGCTGTGCTTGAAACAAAAGGAATTGTTATTACTTATAATAGAAAAGTAATACCTGCTTATTACTCTGCTTCGGCTGGCGGTCATACAAAAAATGCCGGCGATGTATGGAATAAAGATCTGCCTTATCTGAAATCAGTACCCTCTTTTGACGATGGAATTAAAAAGAACGGGCATGGTCTGGGAATGAGCCAGCATGGTGCAAACAATCTTGCAAACCAGGGATATAATGCGTATCAAATCTTAACTTATTATTACAATAATGTTAAGTTTGGACGATTGGATCCGTCCTGGGCTTTATAATTTCATGTCCGTAATTTCTTAATATTAGTGCTTTTTGGGTTGTGCTACTATTGTAAAACTAATGATAATTTAAAATTTTAATAATTTTTACAATATAAATGCTTGCTAAATTGCGAAAAATATATATAATATTCTTTGTTAACATAAAGGAGGTTCTTATGAACAAAGAAGAATTAGTAAAAGAAGTTGCTAAAAAAGCTAAAGTTTCTCAAAAAGCAGCAGCAGATGTATTGGCAGCTACATTAGAAACAGTTACAAAAGCAGTTTCTAAAGGTCAAAAAGTTACTCTTGTTGGTTTTGGTACTTTTGAACCCAGAAAAAGAGCTGCTCGCTCAGGTCGTAACCCGCAAACAGGTGCTACTATTAAAATTGCTGCTAAAACAGTTCCTGCTTTCTCAGCTGGTAAAAAATTCAAAGAAGCTGTTAAGTAGTTATTTGTTTTTTATAAAAGAGCTCTTAAAGGAATACTTTAAGAGCTCTTTTATTATTTTGCATAAATTTAATTAGTGTATTAATTATAATAAAGAAGCATTGGTTTTGACCAATGCTTCTTTATTTGTTGTACATTTTTATTTTTGTAAGAAAGGCGGTATATCTATAATGCTCATTAAATCACTCTGTGATTTTTGAGGAGATATAGCCGGCTTAGGCTGTTGAGAATTTCCGGCAGGTGTGTTTTGTACAGGATTTAGCGCACTTCCCGGATTAAATGAAGATGAGAAGAAGTCAACTGCGCTTAATGGTTTTGCAGTATCTTTCTTATTATTCAGTTCCTGTGACTTCAGCTCAAAGCCTGTTGCAATAACTGTAATTTGAATTTCTCCTTGAATTCTGTCATCAATTACAGAACCAAATGTAACAATTGCATCTTCTGCAACCGCATCATGAATAACCTGTGCAGCTTCAGTTACTTCATGCAGAGTCATATCTGAACCGCCTGTAACATTCATTATGATACCGTTAGCACCATTAATTGAAGTTTCTAATAAAGGTGAATTAATAGCAAGTTTTGCTGCTTCCATTGCTCTGCCTTCACCTGTACCTCGTCCTATACCCATTAGGGCGGAACCGCTGGATTGCATAACGGCTTTAACATCTGCAAAGTCCACATTTATAAGTCCGGGTACTGTAATTATGTCAGATATACCCTGTACACCTCTTAGAAGAACTTCATCAACTACCTGGAACGCTTCTTTCATGGTAGTTCTTCTTTCAACTACTTCAAGAAGTTTATCATTAGGTATAACTATCAGGGCATCAACAGTTTCTTTTAATTTTTCAAGCCCTTGCATAGCTTGATTCATTCTTCTTTTGCCTTCGAAACTGAAAGGTTTTGTTACAACACCTATTGTAAGTGCGCCAAGTTCTTTTGCAATTTTTGCGATAACAGGAGCCGCACCGGTACCGGTACCGCCGCCCATGCCTGCAGTAACAAAAACCATATCAGCACCGTCAAGAGCCTGTACTATTTGGTCTCTTGTCTCTTCTGCCGCTTTTTCACCAACTCCGGGATCTCCGCCTGCGCCAAGTCCGTTTGTTAATTTACCGCCAAGTTGTATTCTGTTTTCAGCCAAAGACATTTTCAGAACCTGAGCATCAGTATTCATAGCCCAGAAGTCAACACCGGTCAGTCCGGCTTTAATCATTCTGTTAACGGCGTTACCTCCTCCTCCGCCGGCGCCGATAACCTTGATGTCAGCGACTGCAGATACTTGCGGAGTGTCTGTATTTTGTTCGTTGTCTCTTCTTCCGAAAATATCGGGTCCAAAATTTTCCACTTATTTTCCTCTTTCAATTTAAACTTTTTACTAGAAAGGTTATTCTTATAACTTAATATTTATACTATTTTAAAAAAATTAAATAGTAAAGAATATTAAGCTTTTTTTATAAATTTTTTAATATAAGTTAAAAATTCTGTTAACTTTTTTTTATCTGTTATATTATAAACTTGTGTCATCTATTCATTGTAATTGATATTAATAAATCTTAACAATTCAAAGAATTATGCGCAAATTTTATTTATCACCGATTTTTATATATATAGAAGTGTGTTTAAGGTGTGGATATGAAAGTACAAGCGAATTTGAATAGGACTCTCGGTCAACAGTTAAAAACTGTAGTACCTAAAAATAAGCCTGCATTTAAAAGTGCTTATACACCAAGAAGTTATAAGGAAGTAAGAGATTTGGGAAATGCAGTATATCGTAATTCAAAAGGTATGCAAAATTGGCTTATGTCTTTATATTTGCATAGCGGTGAAACATTAAACAATTGTGTTACTGCATTTGGTACAGCTGTTGTTGCTCCGATATTTATTGCATTTAATCCGATTTCAAAAGAAGACTTAAAAAGTAAAGAGTATACAGCACTTAGGCAGCCGATTTCTGCCATTATTACATTAGGCACCCAGCTTCTTGTAATGAAGAATTATAATAACTGGATTGATTCACATGCAGCTTTTCTTGGAGCCGATGAAATGGATTTAAGTGCAAAACCGCCGATTACTGTACTAAAGCCAAGGGTAAAAGAAGAATATAAAGCATACAAGGCTCAATGCATAAGAGACGGAGTTTTGCCACAGAAAAGGTCTGAGTGGATAGACGAAAGAATTTTACAACTCCAGGATGAAGCTTATTATGATCAACTTAAGAAACTCAGAGCTACTATGGACATAAACACGATATCCATGAAAGATATAGTAAAGCCATCTGATGTCGAACAAATGAAAAATGTTGTTTTCAAAAAAGTATTAAGAGAAAAATTTAATTTTACGGATGAGGATTTAGCGTTATTTGAAGATTATAAGGAGTTTAAGTCAAAAGGTAAAAAGCTTATCAAAGCTAAACAACTTGATGCAACATTAATTAATGATGCAATACAGGCTAAAGCGGAAGATTTAGCAATAAAAGAATTAGAAGAAGCAATAGCAATGGAAGCTAAAGTTAAATTCAGTTCTTCTAAATTGCTAAAAGAAATGATTTCTGAATTTGAAAAAGGCAAACTTAAGATAAGAGACAAATATAAACTGACTAATGATGCTGAAGCTAATCACAAAGCAGTAGAAGCTATTGAAAAAGAAATAAAAGAACTTTCAAAAACCATATACGATAATAAGTTGAAATCACTGCAAGCTGAGTATGATGCAATTATTTCTAAAGCAGAAGAAGCAAAAACAGAAGCTGAAAAAATAACGGAATATGCTTATAACAAAATATTCAAAGCAGGAAGCATAGAAAACATTAAATTCCACGGAGATACTCTGGAAGACGCAGTCAGAAGCGTTAAAATTAAAAAATGGTTAAATACAAGGATTAATAAAGCAGAAGCTAAACTCAAAGGTTGGAAGGATAGAAGCGGTGTCCTTGTCGGTCTGGCAATTCTTCCTATTGCATGCGGTATATTAAACTGGGCTTATCCCAGAATAATGGAAAAATGCTTCCCGGGTTTGTGTGCATCGAAAAAACAAAAAACAGCGGCTTTGCAGTCTGCAGATAAGATAAACAATGAAAAAGAAGTAAAGGAGGCTAAATAATGGCTCCTGTAATTAACGGAAGAAATCTTTATAACAATCTTTTTAACAGCAAACTATTAAAGAAAATGATTCCTGACAATCCTACTGCTGCTGCTGCAAATCTGGCATTGATTTCTACAATTACAAAGGATGTCTTAAATTGTTATTACTATACAACACAGAGTTATCACAATAAAAAAATACCGGAAGACAAGAGAAAGTTCGTTGCAGCACTCGATTTATCGAACGGTATTATGAATGTTGCTGTGCCTCTTATGGCTGCTCCGGTTGTAAAAAAATATTCTCCAAAACTGTTTGATAAATGGTTCGGTAAATATTTTAATGCAAATGCAGCTGAAAGAATGTATGAAACACTAACTAAAAACGGTATTAAAACAACCCCGAAAGCTGTAGAAGATATTATCAAAAACAAAGCATGCAAATGGGCAGGTGCAGGATTCGGTGTTATAGCCGTGCTGGTATTCTCACAAATCCTGTGTAAACGCATACTTACTCCGAGTGTTGCTACACCGCTGGCTGATGTGTTTAAAAAGCAGTTTGAAAAAATGGAAGAAAGAAAAGCTAATAATTCTAGGCAGCAAACCGGGAATACATCATTACAAACAAAGCATTTAGATGTAACCTCGCCATCCGTAAATAACGGTTCGTCAATTGTAAAAAATCCTGCAATTTATATAATAGATTCGACTACATTTGATAAATTTGATAAAATAATTACAAAGCCAGTTAATTATAAACAATAGTTACCCCAAAATTATTTAAGGAGTTATATATGAAAATACAGCCTGTTTCAACCGGTTTACATTTAGCATATCGTAATAATGCTAAACCACGAATAAGCATTTCACATCCTAACTTTGGAATGTCTAACCCAAATCAATATGAATCAGCTGAAGCCCGTGCAGAACGACAGTATTTTGAAAACATTAACAGTGTTCGGGAAGAAAAAGCCCGTTTTGATGCTTTTAACAGAAAAATACATTATGCCAGAGAGCATGGTATTGATCCATCATGTCTGGATATAAGAGATTTTTATGAAAAACCTGAGCCGATAGATTATGATGATTTTGAGGCGCTGGGTGAGCTTTATGACGACAGTTCTGATTTTATTTAGAAACTCTTTTCCAAAAATAAAATACAGGTATACCTGCTATTGTGATTATTAATCCAGGTATTGTATATAAAGGTTTGTAAATAGAAAGACAGATTACAATATAAGTTGCCAATATCAGGAATGTAACGGGGAAAAAGTTGTTAATTCTTGATGATACTGCATTTTGCGGATATTTTTTTCTGTAAACGAATACACCTGCAGTAACAATAATATAAAAAATTAAAGAGGCATATATTACAAAGTCGAGTAATTCAGAATAATTTCCCCATAAAATAAGTATACAAATCCAGATACACTGTGCCCACAAGGAGTTTACCGGTACTTTTGTCTTTCTGTTTATGGCGGCAAGCGGTCTGAAAAATGCTCTGTCTTTTGCCATTTTGTAATATACTCTTGAGCCGGTGAGTATCATACCGTTTGCGCAGCCAAATGCAGATATCATTATTATAACAGCGATTATATCTTTACCTATTGTTCCGAATATTTCCTGAACAGTTCTTGCTGCAACAATGTCTTGAGGCGCATTCTTTATTTCCTCAAGCGGAAGCACTCCTATGTATATCATATTAATTAATAAATATAATGAAACGACCAGTATTACACCATATATAAGTGCACGTGGTATGCTCTTTTTGGGGTTTTTAACTTCACCGGCAATAAAAGTTATGTTATTCCATGTTATCGAGGCAAATAATGCTCCTACAATGGCGACAGCAATAGTGTTAACAGTTGAAAATCCAAATTCAAAAGGCATGGTTAAATTATTGTAGAGTATTTGGAAATTAAAACCAAAAATTAATCCTGCGATTACAAGTGCAGCAAGAGACAAAACCTTTGTTACGGTAAAAATATTCTGTGTTATTACCCCGTATTTTATACCTCTTGAGTTTATATAGCTCAAGAATATAACTGTTAATATTGAAAATAACTGTTGTGTTGAAAAATTGAAAACTCCTATATTAAATAAAATATTATTTGAACTTATAACAGGTGCAATTATGCCGAAAAACTTTGCAAAAGCTACACATACCGCAGCAATTGTTCCTGTCTGAATTACAAGAAAAAGAGTCCATCCGTATAAAAATGCTATTTGTTCATTAAAAATTTTTTTCAAATAAACATACTGTCCGCCTTCATCAGTGATATTTGCTGCAAGCTCACACAACGAAAGACCTCCGCAAAGTGTTATAAATCCTGCTATACACCATATTAAAATCAAAAGTAATCCGGAATTCACCTGTCTGGCAATGTCAGATGATACGATAAATATACCGCAGCCTATCATTGAGCCTGCTACTATAGATATTGCATCGGGGAGTGATAATGTTCTTTTTAAATCATCAGTCATATACTAAATATTATTATAAAAATATTTCTATTTAAATATTTTGCATTATTTGTAAGCATAATGCTTTTTATATATAATTATGTTGCATTCTAATAATACAGGAGTAGAAGATGTACAGCGAAGAAGAATTAGATGATTTGCTTTTTGATGATTATGAAAACGTAAATTATGAAGTTGTATTATCAAAATTGAATTCTATTTTGCAAGAAGAGCCTGATAATAAATACGCCTTAAAACTTAAAATAGAAGTGCTTAGCTGTTCCGGTAAAGACAATGATGCATTGGAGTTGTGCAATCAATGTTTAAAATACAGTCAAGATATAGAATTTTTGATAGCAAAGGCGGATATTTTGTTGTATTTAAAAAAGTATAAGGAATGCATAGAACTTTGCAATCAGATTCTTTTAGTTAATCCGGAAAATGAAGATGTTCGCAATACACTCGATATTGCTCTTTATGAAGTTGAGAAGCAAAATCACAGTCAATCGGATTTTGTTGTTCTTTTTATTAAGATAATAGTTGTTTTATTAAGTTTTTTCTGGATAGTTTATTTTCATCCTACCAGAGAGACTATGGTATGTAATGAACAATTTAATTGCAGAATTGAACACGAATTTTTCAACAAATTTGTTTTTACAAGATATTTGAAACTAAATTTATATTCAAATATTGAGCTAAAAAAGACAAGTAATTTTTACCATGAAAAAGATACAGTAAGAATAAAATACGATGGTAAAGATCCGTTTATTGTTTATGTTTTAAGGTCGCCCTTTGGAATAGACAACAGTGAATTCAATGAGTTCTATCAAAATGAATATAATAAATTTCTTGCATATAAAAAGAATCCTAAAAATGGTTATATTATTCAGAGCTATGCAGATCTTTATTTGTTATTTGAGTCGTTATTTGTCTTTTTTCTTTTGTTTATAGCTCCATATTGTGTATTCATACGCTTTAAAGATATCCTAGAACGTTACAAATTTTTTAGATCTAATAATACAGGAGTAGAAGATGTACAGTGAAGAAGAATTAGATGATTTGCTTTTTGATGATTATGAAAACGAAAATTATGAAGTTGTATTATCAAAATTGAATTCTATTTTAGAAGCAGAGCCTGATAATAAATACGCCTTAAAATTTAAAATAGAAGTGCTTAGCTGTTCCGGTAAAGACAATGAGGCATTGGAGTTGTGCAACCAATGTTTAAAATACAGTCAAGATATAGAATTTTTGATAGCAAAGGCGGAAATTTTGTTGTATTTAAAAAAGTATAATGAATGCATAGAACTTTGCAATCAGATTCTTTTAGTTAATCCGGAAAATGAAGATGTTCGCAATACACTCGATATTGCTCTTTATGAAGTTGAGAAGCAAAATCACAGTCAATCGGATTTTGTTGTTCTTTTTATTAAGATAATAGTTGTTTTATTAAGTTTTTTCTGGATAGTTTATTTTCATCCTACCAGAGAGACTATGGTATGTAATGAACAATTTAATTGCAGAATTGAACACGAATTTTTCAACAAATTTGTTTTTACAAGATATTTGAAACTAAATTTATATTCAAATATAGAACTTAATAAGTCAATGGATTTATCCAAACACGATCATGCCAGAATAAAATATGATGGCAAAGATCCGTTTATTTTTTATGTTTTAAGTTCAACTCTGATATTAGACAGTGAATTCAATGAGTTCTATCAAAATGAATTTAATAAATTGCTGGCATATAAAAAGAACCCGAAAAACGGATATAAGATTCAGAGCTGTGCTAACTCTTTCGTATTTTATTTATGGTTAATTATATATATTGTTATTCTGTTATGTTGTATATCACCAAAATCATTAAATATTAAAAAACAGCTATAATACAAAGTCTATGTCTAATGCAATGCCGGTGCATTTATCAGAATAAATTTTATTTTAATAATTTATTTTGTTTATAATAGTCAAAAATTTTTTTTTGATGTTTTTGTTTTAGTACAATGAAAATTATATTAAATAACAGATTATCCCTGACCAAAACAGCAAGCTCAAAAACTTATTCACCTGTTTTTGGCATCAGATTTAAAGTACCTAAATTATTAACAGATGTTTTTGTAAAACAGTCATTTTCTTCTGAAAATGGTGTTTATAAAATAATAAATGTTCATCCGGGTAAATTTGGAACAGAATGTAAGTATTCTGTTCCTCTGCAATGTTTTGAAGAACAGTTTGGTATTAAAGAGCTGAATAAATTATTCAGAAACGGACTTTCTACAAATACGGAAGCTTTGTCTGATGCTTTTTTGAAATCCTGTGCTGACAACCCTCTATCAACTTCCTCTGTTTACGATTGTTCTGTTATGTATGTTTACAATGAAAAGACAAATACGCATTTTCTCTATCATTCAGCTTTTCAGAAAGTAGAAAATGATTTTATGAATTTATTAAAAACTTTTATGCCGGAGGGTTTTACCGCTGCAGAGATCTTACCCGGAATTAACAAGTGGTGCAATCGACATAAAATAACACTGCCTGAAATGTTGAAAGCACTAAGAAAAAGCAATCCGAATGCCAATATTAATGTACGTCATTACAGTACAAAAATGCCGGAAATAGTCGGGTATAAAGGTCGATTGTATGAAATCGAAAACGAAAGGGTTGCTCACGGGTTTCATGACAGAGGACAGGCAAGCTTTCAGATATACGATTTAAGAGTAATGAAATTTATCGATGAAATAAAACATTGTGGTAATAATCCGAAAAAAATCAATGCTATGAAGATATTTTATTTGCAAAGTGATTTTGATTCTGAAATTTTAAAAACTATTGATTTTATTCTTTTGAACATTAATAAGTTTGTTTAGTTAATTCGTCATACTTTAATTAAATTTGGCGATAAAGATTTTATTCCGCTTGATTCTCTGTTAAGGAAAAAGCTAAACTGGCAGACACATTGTGAAAAGAATTGTAATTTTCGTACATCGGCGGAATGATTTCATTTCCGTCTTTGTCAATGAATCCCCACAAACCATCTTTCTTTACGGCAAAACAGCCGTCTTCCATCCCATATTCGATATTCTCATAGGAATTTAATACTGTATTTTTTTCGTTTTCCTCAATGCGAACAAGCTGTAAAGGGTATTCACCTTCTTCATTAAATTTCAATCTATCCAGAACAAAAAGCCTTTCATTTTTTTCATGCAGCAACTCTGCGATAAATTCATGTTTATTTTCAAAATGAGCAACAATTTCATTGTGTTTGTTTATGAAAAGCTTTTCATAATTTGGTTCTCCGCTTTTTGATTTGTTAATGTCAAAACAATGTATCTGGGCAAGAGACTTGTACTCTGACATTGGCTCAACATAACGAATGCATTTTGTCAGCAGCTTTTTGTTAATTTTTTCAAGATTTATTTTCTTCATAGATACCTCCTGAATTCATAATAAATCTTTTTTAAAATTACGCTGCTATTTTCCTCGATTTGGCTGGGGGATAAGGGATACAGGTATATAAAAAATACCTGTAGTAACCGGATATTTGAATTTAGTAGTTTACACTACTTGACATTGTCAAGTAGTGTGTCAATATAAATTAGTATTTTGTAATGATATATACTTCACTATTAGAACAGGAGGAAAATGGATAATTTAAAAATTGAAACTGTTACGGAACGATTATTCCCCGAAAAATTTAATGAAAAGCTTACACCCAGCCAAAGATTTTCTGCAGAAGTATGCCAAAGAGCTTTTACGCTGTTACTGCCCACCATAAATAAAAATAAAACAGTACAGCTATTATTCCAATTATCAGACCTGTTACGAAAAACCACATAGGGATTATTCTAAGGTGCTTATGACAAATATCTTTTTTATTTTGCAATTTTCTTATTTTGAATACAAAAAATTCAATAATACTCGATATTAAAAAAATAAAAAATAAATACACAGAAATTTCATAATAATTGCAAGCTGTATTTATAGACATAAAAGGCAAATTATGAAAAACAAGAATGATTAATTGATTGACTATAACAAAATATCCTAAAAAAAGTAGACCCATATACCCTAATAAAGCTATTACATTTAAAGATACATTGTTTTTCAAATTACCTAAATTCATAATATTATTTTACAAAATTCATGAAAGGATTACAAATGACAAAAAAGAAAAAGAGTTTAACTCAATTTTATAACGATGAAATTTATGCAAAGACAAAAAAATACCAGAAGATATATGGATTTGAAATTGGCACAGGTTCACATGATGCCTGGAATAATGAAGCCGATGCTTTTAAGCATACATTTATGCAGGCGGATTTGTCATTGAAATTAAACGTAGGCTTGAGTAAATTAGCCGGTGATTACCATGAGCTTGAAGGAGAACTGAACCATCAACCAAAAGGTGAAAAGAATATGGACCTATGGAATAATGAAATCGGTCGTGAAATCTCAAGAGAAATAAGAAAAGAATATAATCGAATTGAAGTTATTAAACATATCAATTCAGGTAAGATGGACGATATTATTGCTGATAAGATTATGAAAAGAATGAAAAAAGGAGAACTTATCACACACCCGTCAGACCCGAGAAAATACAGAACCACTGCACAAAAATTTTCTGATGAAATAAAATCACGATATCATCAAATGCAAGAGGAACGTAAAAGAAAATATCCTGTTTTTAGAAAGAGTAATACTTCTCAAAGCAATTCATCAGGTAAAGGTCGCTGGGTAACTATTAACGGCAATCATGTATTCATAGAGGATTAGTTTCTACTAAAAGAGCAAGCATTTTTCATACCTGTTCTTTGGTGTTTTATACATATGCAATTTATACTTTCCTCGATTTGGTTGGGGGATAAGGGTTAACAGTTTTAAAGAACAGTTATGGAGTAACTTAGTAAAAAACAAAGCGTATTTTACTAATCTTTCGTAAAAATAAAGATATTTAAGTAATCAATTAAATGGAATCCTTTCATTAAAGCTCTATAATGCCACAAAGAATCTACCTTACTAAGTTTAGGAAAAAATTTTCGAGTTTGTTTAACTATATGTGCACGTAATTGTAACCGTTCCTTTATGAGTAATTGTACACATTTAGAACTTTCAAGGTGTAAAGTTGATTTTGAATAAGTGTCTCCTATTATTAAAACTACAAATCGACCTTGTTCTAAATTGCGAATACCTAATTTTGCGAATTGTTTGAATGTATTAAAGAATCCTTTCTTATTTGTTATTCTAATGTCCATAAAATCAGGATTTAGCAATAATAATTGAATGTTCTTTTGTCCGACTTCTTCCAATTTACTATTAACTACATCTAGCAATGATTTATCATATTTGTAATTTTCTATCTCAAAATATAATCTGTTTAACTTTATAGCTTCTTCCTCTGCTGATTTAGAATTACCAAATATATTCAAAATTAAATCATTTCTTTTTGTATATCTTCTATAAAGTTGTTCATAGATATTAATTTCATATTCCCAAAAAGAGTTTGTTCTTATATCGTAGTAATTTTTCAAATTTTCTAAATCAATGTTATTGTAGCCTGTTGTTTTCATATTTACCTCATTTTTAGTACGCAAAGTTATTATAAATTGTTTTCTTAAATTACGCTGTTATTTTCCTCGATTTTGCTGGGGGATAAGAGGTACAGACATGTGGATATGCGTAATCCCAATATTGTTAGGGTATTTACCGCAAGTTCAATAAAAGCACTCCTAAAAAGCAGCATTACACAAGGCAAATACGGGATTGTCTGCATATCCGATAGGAAAGTTAATTAAATAAACAGGCTCAAACTTATTAAATGCAGCAAATATTGTCTGTTATGGTAGAAAGATAGTAATTCAACAAATTTCTTTTGCAGCCCCCAAACAGCCCCCTTAATAGCAAAATTGAGCAATTTTTGTAACTCAATAATGGGTCAGAAACACACTAAAAAAGAGCCTTTACAGGCTCTTTCAAAATGGAGGAGGAGGTGGGATTCGAACCCACGGTACGCTACAAACGTACGACAGTTTTCAAGACTGCTCCAATCAACCGCTCTGGCACTCCTCCAATGAGTGTGATATTGATTTGGGTAAAATTATATTAATTGAAAAATAGTTAAAAGTAAAGTCTCAAGTTATAATAATTAGGGACTTATATACAACTTTACACAAAATATGCTCGAAATACAGCTATGATGCCACCCTTGTATATGTAAAATAATTCTATACAGATTTTGTATCTTGATGCTATTTATTATGTAAAATTGAATAAAAATGGAGGATGCATAAGGAATTTAATTCTTCGTTTCGATTTCGTCGCACCTCCTTCATAGTCACTTTAAAGCAAACACCTTATGCATCCAAACAAAATCAAATACTCTGCAATTTCTATAAAAGCAAGGTAGAGGATATTTCTTTTTTCGTGTTGATTCCCTCCTACAAAAGCACTCAAAAAGAAACCTCCGCACCTGTCTTGTTCTATTACATCGATAAAACAGGAGGGGGACGAGGATGTCACGCCCATGTTGTAACTGCCGGAGCGATACCTTGCTTGTACTCAAGAGTATCCTGATATGTACTGATTACAAACTCGCCTGCATCTCAAGCCGGGAGCGGTACACACTCTGCCGAATAAATATTCCGGTGGCATCCGGAGAAAATATAATTAAGAGAGGTAACGAATGACACCGCAACGCAGTTGCATAACATCAGACTTCGCTCTATCTCAGCCGATGTTGCAGCCAGTCTGACCCAATCAGTCATTTTGCGACTCTGCCCAATAAAATATGTCTAAATGTCATATCTTATGAGAGCTGGACCCCATGCACCGTCTTGAAATTCCTTCCCGCTCGCTGCAGCCGCTGACTACGCTCCGCTGCCGTCAGCTTTGCACCTCGCTCCCCGGGTTTCACCCGTCCGGAATTTCGCCTCTTGAAATCAGCCGTTCGGGAAAAACGTGGTTTCCCCTCACAAGGGGCGTTCCCTCATTTCATTCGGTCAGCCCCGTCTGATTCCGCCTCTTGAAATCAGACGTTCGGGAAAAACGTGGTTTTCCCTCACAAGGGGCGTTCCCTCATTTCATTCGGTCAGCCCCGTCTGATTTCGCCTCTTGAAATCAGACGTTCGGGAAAAACGTGGTTTTCCCTCACAAGGGGCGTTCCCTCGTTTCATTCGGTCAGCCCCGTCTGATTCCGCCTCTTGAAATTCCTTCCCACTCGCTGCAGCCGCTGACTACGCTCCGCTGCCGTCAGCTTTGCACCTCGCTCCCCGGGTTTCACCCGTCCGGAATTTCGCCTCTTGAAATCAGACGCTCATCAGTAGCGTGGTTTTGACTCACAATGGCACAGTGTTCAATTTCTATACGGCACGCAAAAGCTTCGCTTTTGACTTACCCTGCCTTAATTCGAAATTGATATTTAGTCAACTTCGAATAGAGTTCTTGGTACGATAAAATGAAATGCCTGCACTCGAATAGTCAATATACGGCTTTACATAATTAATCTTATCATAAATCGTCATCAAATTATGCAACGTCTACAAGAATGACACATTTTTTGAATATTTTTTGCAGAATTAAAGTCTATTAAAAAATTGCCTTTTGTGTTTCTAAACAAAAAACATTAGAAAAAATTGTTTATAAAATCAGCAAGCTCTAAATATTTGTTATCAGCCAATTCTTTACAAAACACAAGATAAGTATATGGTGCTATTTCAGAAATTTTATTTGTATCTATAAACAATCCCTCAACAAACCGTGCAAATAATTCTGAGGGTCTGCTGTAATAAGAATTTAGTCGGTTCAATCTGGAGGAGATTCTTTTTAGTGCTCTCTGACAGGATTTTATTTTGATATAATTTCTAATTTCTGTTGAAAGTTCGTGAAAATCTTCGTCAATATTTTTTATTGAATATTCTCTTGTTTTGCCGAGAAAAGTAGTCTTAACAATTACTCTGTCATATTTTAGCAGATATTTTACATCTGATTTCTTTATTATTTTGTCAAATGCTGGATAAGGATACGAGCGTTTAAAATCGGGGTGCAGCTCTTTTATTGATTTATCAAGCTGCTTGATTTCATTGCATATATCTTCTCTTCTTTTAGTTAAAATCTTATACCCCCTGTTTGTATCCACAAACCTTGTTACCTGTAACAGCTCATCTTGTATTTTTTTTATATCTGAGTTCGGGAAAAGTTTTTCCAGTGTTCCATGGTTTTTGTGAATATCAGGTTCTATTCGAGCATGTATATAGTGAGTAAATTCGTGTATTAGAACTTCTATTTTTCTTTTGTAATCAATGTTAGAAGAGATATCAATTCTGTTTTTAAGGTAAAATCCCTGATGACCTCTTGCTTTTGTTTTTGTGTTTACAATTATGCCAAGTGAACGCAGGAATTCTGCCATAGCATAAAATGTAGCACTGTATTCATTTTCTTCCGCCATTATTAAACTTCTGATGTCTCTTTTACAATCCAGTTCTGGTATTCAGTGCTTCCATTCGTAATAGGAAGTGCAATAATTTCAGGCAGGGTGTTTTCATGCAGTTCTTTTATTTTTGTTTCTACTTCTGTAAATTTATCTTCCTGTGTTTTTATAATCATAAGCAGTTCACTGTCAGTTTGCACAATACCTTCCCATTTATAAACCGATGTAACTGAATGCATTATATTTACACAAGCTGCGAGATTATCTTCCACTAGAGTTGTTGCAATAAGATTTGCATTGAATTCATTAGGTACAGTACAAAATATTACGCAATTTTTCACATTCATCTCCTTGTAATTGATGTACAATATATTTTACAACATTTTTTCAGGATTTAAAATGTAGTTAGGGTCAAAAACTTTTTTAATTTGTATCATTAAATTCAGTGTTGTTTTATCAAGAGCGATAGGCAAAAAAGAAGCTTTCTGGCAGCCGATACCGTGCTCACCGGACAATGTGCCTCCAAGTGACAGTGCAAGCTTGAAAAGTTCTGCTTTTGCTTTTTCAAAGTTTTGTTTCTGTTTTTTGTCTCTTAAATCCAGTGCAAAATTCGGATGAATATTGCCGTCGCCGATATGCCCCATAATCATTGTTATAAGATTATATTTCTTACTTATCTCTATAATGCCTTTAGATAGTTCTGCTATTTTTGAGCGGGGAACAACTACATCTTCCGTGATAACGTTAGGCGCAAGCTGTGCACAGGCACCGAAGGCTGAGCGGCGTGAAGTCCATATTCTTTTTTTGTGTTCCTCATCTTTAGCACAATCAATATACTGTGCATTGTTCTCCATACACAGTGAAATTATTTTTTCCTGCTGGTGTTTGACGGATGCATCATCTCCGTCTATTTCAATCAACAGGGCAGCTTCTTTATCGCATAACATGCCTGTAGGATAAAACGCCTCAATAGTTTGTACTGTTTTTTGGTCAATCAAATCAACAACAGAGGGGGTAAGGTGATTGTTTATAATTGTGCTTACTGCATTTACTGCTTCTTCAATAGTGTTAAAGTAAGCCATTAGTACATTTGTAGTCTCAGGTTTCGGGATTAATCTCAGTGTTGCCTCTGTAATGACAGCAAGAGTGCCTTCTGACCCGACTATCAATTGTGTAAGGTTGTATCCAGTAACATTTTTTACGGTTTGGGCTCCGGTTTTTATTATTGTTCCGTCAGCCAGTACCACTTCTAAATCTAATACATAGTCTTTAAACGTCCCGTATTTAAATGCTCGTGGACCGCCGGATGAAAGAGCAATACCTCCTCCAATAGTTGATACAGCAAGGTTAGAAGGATCCGGCGGAAAAAACAAGCCTATTTTTGAAACTTCGTTTTGCAAATCACCGACAACTACACCGGGCTGTACTTTACAGGTTAAGTCTTGATTACTTATTTCAAGAATTTTATTCATTTTGGAAAAATGGAGTATTATTCCGCCCTTTACTGGATTACAACCGCCTGCGTGGTTTGTTGCCGCACCTCGTTCTATTACCGGTATTCTGTGTCTATTTGCAAATTTTAATATTTCACTTACCTGTTGAGTATTTTCCGGAAATACCACAACTCTCGGGTATTCTTTGGAAAACGGAATATGTGCACAATCAAACGAGTAAGCATATAAACCTTCTAAGTCTGATATAACATTATTTTTACCGACTATTTGCTTAAGTTTGGCAATAGTTTTGCTGTCATATTCCGGCGTAATTTCTTTTGTCTGTGTAATCATAATGGGATTATAGAACACAATTTGTTAAATTTAAAGTATAGATTTGAATTATGATTTAAATATTCTATTTTATGACTTTTGTGTTTCGCCTGTGTTGTATTAATTTAATTGTAAATAATAACCATAATCTGTACATAAATTTTTATATAAAAAATTGATGAGAGGAGTTATTTATGCGCAGGTTGTTTATTATTATAATGTTATTTTCCGTCATTTGTTTTATTCCTGCACAAGAAGGAAAATGCGGCATTATAGATAATGTAGTCAGGTACGATGAAGATGCAACAATTACAGAAATTTATGAAAAGATGTCACCGGCTATTGTGCTTATAGAAGCTGATTTAAAAGACGGTTTATCAAGCGGTACGGGCTGTATAATAGATTCTAAAGGAATTATACTGACAAGTTCACATGTTATATCCGGTGCACCGTCAGTGCAGGTAACTATTTCTACAGGTGAAGTCTTTAAGGGTAGTGTTATATCTGTTATGGGTAAAGATAATGATCTTGCGCTGATAAAAATTAATGCCAAGAAATCATTACCTGTGATTTCGCTGGGTGATTCCGAAAAAGTAAAAGTCGGACAGAGGGTTCTTGCTATAGGGAACCCGTTTGGCTTTAACAACACTTTGACCACGGGTATTATATCAAGAATTGATTATGCAAAAAATAAACTGCAGACTGATGCTGCTATTAACCCCGGTAATTCAGGCGGTCCGATAATAAATATTCATGGAGAAGTAATAGGCATAAGTCAATCTATATATAATCCTGATAATAATATATCGAATATCGGCATCGGGTTTGCCGTGCCGATAAATGAGGCTAAAAACTTTATAAAGCTGTCTCTTTCTGGTAAAGAAACAAAATCAGCTAATAATTAATTATCAATACTTAAATGAACGTTCAATATTCTTTTGCAGCATTTGATCACAGGACTGATATTCGGTATCAATCATTTTGAGCTTGTTTTGATATTGCTGCATTTGCATATCAAGCTTCTTTTCCATCTGGTTTAAACGTTCTTTGCGGGCTTCAAGCTTTTTCACCATAGGATCATCAGAATCAAGATCCGTCCCGACATTTAATAAATCCGTACAGGTTTTTGACAGGTTCATCTTTGCTTCGGTAATCAATTGTATTTTATACTCCAGATCAAGTCTGTAAGCATTCAAATACATCAATCTTAATTGTGATGTTGCCATTCCCATTGCGGGTCCACCCTTATCTAGTACTTACTTTTTACTATCTTTGTATGTTGAGTTTGTTTCCTCTTAAGAAAACATGCTCATTGTTTTCTGCAATCAACTGTTCCATTTGATTAAGTTTGTACATTTGATAATTTACTCTGTATTTGGCCATTTTAAGCTTTCTGTTCATGGTCAAATAATCTTTAATCATAGTTACAATCTGATTAGCAAATGTTTGCAGCGGATTGTGTCTTCTAAAGTACGCCATTAAGTAGCCAAAGAAGTTCACTATCTTCTGCAAATTTAACATTAGTGCATCTTGAAACAATGTTGACTCCTTGTCCACTAATTTGGACCTACACTACAATAAAAACAGAACATTCAATATTATTGCTTTAAATTATCAGAAAATTAATAATTCTTAATATATAAAGTTAATATTTGAATTGCCTGCAGCTTTTATTAAAGCAAGACAATTTTTGTGTTCTGATATATTAGTCGACATTTTTTTATAATTCTTGAATATATTAGGGTGAAAAAGAAAGGAATTGTAATAAAAAGTTACAATTCTTTTAATCATGCTCAATATAAATATTTTATCAAACAAAGTTGTATTAAATTTTCTTATATATGTCAGAATATTCATAAATTTATTAATATCATTAATCTCAGATTATTACTATGCAATAAAGAAGCAGGATTATAGTTAATGATTACATATTTTGTACCTGCTTGCTGTCACCTTCAATATCATTTTTGAGCATTTTCTTAACAATATCGCCCTGTGTATCAAGCATTTTTACTACTGTTTCGATATTTCTTACTTTGTTTGAAAGGATTGTATCGGCATTTGACAGAATATTGCCCGAAATATTCTGATAAGCCGCTAAACCCGCAGAAGTAGTACCCTGCAACAAATTACCCAAAACTGTTGCCCCGAGACCAAATCCGCCCAGATACGGTGCCATAGCCTGTACTACACCTGCTACACCGGAAACAACACCTGCAGTCGGTAATAACCAGCTTGTGCCAGGGACACCAAAACCTGTTGCTACGCCTGCACCGTATGCAGCAGCGTTTAGTCCTACTGAGCCGCCTATACTGCTGGCTGAATAAAGACTGGATGCACCTCCTGTAACTGTGCCGTCAGAATAACTCGTATCCATACCGAATCCCCATGCTATCGGTGCAGCGCCGCTTGGGAAACCCGGGTAGTTGCCGAGGTCTGTAATGCCAAAAGCAGCAGACCCGCTGTCCAGAATAGAGTTTCCTCCGCTTATAGGCGACCAGTAGGATGTGCCGGGTATGTTCATTGTAGTATTACCGCCCATGACCGGCATAAATGCACTTGGTGAAATCAGCCGTGCTATTTGCCACAAAAAACTTCCTGCTGTTCCAAAACCGGCACCATCCAGAGATGAACCGCTTACTGTAATATCTCTTAATCTGTCATAAGTTTCAAATAACTGTGCTTTTGCATCTGAACTTGCTTTGCTGAATTTATTTGCTATTACAAGATAACCATCGTTTTTGTAAGACATCGTAACCTCGCATATCTGTTTTATAAAATGTTTAATTATTGAAATGTTTTAAATACATTATCAACGTTTTTATCAATAACTTTCTTGACAGAATCAAGTTCTGTTTGAAGTGCTTCCTGCTCAGTATCAAGCTGTTTTAGACGAAGTTCCAGAGTTCTGTCTGTTTGTTGAAGCTCCTCTGTTTTTGCATTTATATCAGCAATTTCTTTTTCGTAGTTTGCCTTATCTACGTTATATTGATCCATTGCCGCATTATATCCCTGTTCATCATATTCCTGAACAGGCGTAAGCGAAACATTTCTCTGATTTCCTGTTGAATCAGTCCAGTACATAGAGTTATAAATGCCGCCTTCTGATTCGCCTAAAGTTGCATTTTGTATTGTTTCATTTACTGTTTCAGTTCCGCCAATAGATGTAAATAAAGCAATATTTTGCAAGTCTGTTGATTCGGTATTAAAGCCGGATTTTGTTGCATTTATATAGTAAGTACAACCGTTAGACGGGTTTGTAAATGTATAATATTTGTCAGCAGTTGACATTTCTTCTTCGTAAGGATAATTTGAAGTTTTATTCAAATTATTTATAAGTGTTGAGCCGACTGTTGTTTCTTCTAAATCGTATATTGTGCCGTTACTTAATTGTATTTTTAGTTTATCGCCGGATTTAAATACTGATAATTCCTGATTATCAGAACAAGCGTAATTTATTATATTTTTAGTATAAGATATATCAACAGAATATGTTTCCGGAGATGTACCGTTTGGCTGAATATTTTTTACTGTTACTTTGCCGTCGGATGACATCGGATCACTGTACTGATAAGCATCTGTATAATAATCATTTTGTGTGGGTGCAACCGGTGTATCCAGCGAGAGCAATCTTCTAAAAAGCCCCGCGCTTTCATTTGCAAGAGCAGTCCTCTGCTGATTTACCTGCTGTCCTTCATATTCTACATTGGTTTTTCTTGCTGTCAGACCTAAATATCTTGCCTGAGATGCTGCCATACCCATATTCTATATCTCCATTCTAACTGCTAACCTATTTTAATTTAATTATCCTTGTGTAAATGTCACGATCTTTCAGATTAATATTAAGATTTATTACTTTTATTATAAAGTGTATATCATGCTTTTTTAAAGCCTCTGAATCCAAAAATACTTTATTTGATGTACTCTGATTTTAATAAAAAACAGACTTTCCTGAGACTTTCTTTCAAGAATTCTTTATCGGAAAGTCTGTTATAAATCGGAGTATTATGCAAATGTTTTAAATGTTTCTTCAATGTTTTTATCAATAACTTTCTTAACCGCATCCATTTCTGTTTGTATTGCCTGTTGTTCTGTATCTAACTGGTCAAGATGCAATTCAAGAGTTTTATCCTGCTGCTGAATTACAGTAGTTTGTGCATTTATATCAGCAACTGTTTTTTCATATATAGCTTTTTCTGCTGTATATGTAGCCATTGCTGCATCATAAGCTTCTTCATCCTGAACAGTTTGTTGTGTGAGAATATATGTTTCGCCTGTTGGATTTCCATTTTCGTCAAGGACAGTCAATGATTCATATCTGCCTGTACCGTCATTGGCTTGATTTAATCTTACATTTTGAGAAGTTCTTTCTGATTTTGCTGCACCTTCTACAGAGTAAGCTTCAAGATTCGGTGCATTTGTTCCCATATAAGTAGTGAAAAATGTATCAGGGTTAGGTTCTGTACCTGCACCTGCAGGGATATAGTATGTTAAACCTGTTGAAGGAACAGTAAATTGAAAATAATATTCGTCATCTGTATATTTATTATCTGTTCCTCCGGTCTGTTCTTTGTAACTATCATTTATAGCTTTTGTAACAGACGTATTTTTAATAGGACCGGTAATTGTATAAGGACCGGCTGTTCCTATGTTTATTGTATAGTTTTTACTATTCTCTGCCGGAGGGTTAATTGTATATGTGCTATTTGAACCCTGAGCGGTTTTTGTAAATGTTACCGGATTAGCTGATAAATAAGTTGATTTTTCAGTCATTTCAACAGTCGCATATATACCGTTGCCTTCTGCAGTTTTTTCGTCATCAATATAAATAGCTTCTATTACAGTACTTTCTGTTCTGGATGGCTCTGTAAATGTATAATAAGTCTTTGTATAATCAGTAGCAACCGGAGGTGTAGGTACTTCCAATGCAAGCATCTGGTTGAACAAACCTGCACTCTGGTTTGCAAGAGCCGTTCTTTCCTGGTTGACCTGTTGTCCTTCATATTCTACATTGGTCTTTCTTGCTGTTAAGCTTAAATATCTGGCCTGTGATGCTGCCATTCCCATAGCTAATACTCCTTTGGATTTTGCATATCTGGTATTATAATCGGCATACTTTTCAAAAAACTTTAGAGATTTAGTTTAAAATGTTACAAAATCTTTACATACTGACTAAAATAATACTTAAAATCTTTTATAAAAGCTTACTAACCTGCTTTATCTTCTTAATGATTTTAGAAAAAATGTCAAAATTAGTTCTTGCATTTTTTTCTTGTTACTGTACTCAGCAGGAACATGTACAATTCTAAGCGAAGCGCACCCAAAGGAAACCCTGATACATACAGGTACAAGCGAGGTCGCACTCAGACAGTATAAAGTATTAAAATGATAACTAATCCATATCGATGTTGCTAAAAACTAAATCAAATTTTATCCGGAAGTTGAAGCAATAATAAAAACAATAAAAGATGTCACAGAGCGTATTGAATCAAAATGTAAGCTTATTAATGGAGGAAAGTTTATATGATAAATAAAAATATAAGCTGAAACATTCATTCAAATTAAAAAAATAATGTATAATTAAACCATGAAAAAATATTCTATATGGCTTACAGAACTTTTAATATGGGGATTGATTATTTTCTCGGCGCTGTTTATCAGCTTATTTGTATATACAAAAAATACAAGAGAAAATTACACATATTATGTTTTTTTTAACGATGTAGACGGTTTGATTAAAGGTTCTCCTGTAAAAATACAGGGGTATCAGGTTGGATATGTATCAAATATTTCGCTTGTTAATGATGAGGTATTTATTACATTTATTATCACAGAAAAAGATGTTGCTATGCCCGAAAAAATGGCTGCAACTATTGCGTTTACAGGAATGGGCGGTTCAAAATCATTAGAACTGTTCGTCCCTGAAAAGGGTTCAAAAATAAATAATTATATAACAGCAATTGAGCCAAGAAGACTTCAGGATTTTTACGTGTATCAGAATCAAATTGCCAATAACTTAATAATAATGACAACACAGTTTATGGAGCTTGCTGATGACAAACGGATAAACTGGTTGAAAAATTTTATTAAAGAGCCTACCATGCTTAATGATATTCACCGAACTCTTGATACTGTACAAAAAAATGAGCAATCCTTTATTGATCAGAGGAGAAAATATGACAATGCTAACCGTAAATAATGTTACTACTGTATGTCACCCGCTTTGTGAACACAATCTCGGTATAATCAGAGATAAAGATATTAACTCGGACTGCTTTAAAAACTCAATGCGACGTCTGTCCACAATACTCATATTAGAAGCAACAAAAGATTTGCCGTTAAAGAAATATACCGTTCAAACACCATTAACAAGTTGCAAGGTAAATAAAATAAATGATGAATATAAAATTATTTTTGCTCCGATATTAAGAGCAGGACTGGCCATTTCCGATGTGGCAAGTGAAATTATTCCGGATGCAAGTATTCAGCATATAGGAATGTACAGAGATGAAGCAACACTGGAACCTGTATGGTACTACGACAAGACCCCTGTAAGTTATCAAAATCCTGAAAATATAAAAGTATTTATTCTTGATCCGATGCTGGCTACGGGAAATTCTGCTCATGCTGCTGTATCATTATTTTTAAAAAAAGGTATAAATATAAAAAACATAGTATTTGTGTGCATATTAAGCTCTCCGAAAGGAATAAATCTGCTTACAAAAGATTTTCCTGATTTAAGAATCATTACTGCAAAAACAGACGACAGACTTAATGAAAAAGGTTATATAGTTCCGGGATTGGGTGATGCCGGAGACAGACTGTTTAACACTTTTGAGAAATAAAATGTTCTACTTTGAAACAATTAATAACAAAAAAATCTTAAAATCAGATTATTTAACAAGAGCACTGCATTTATTCACAACCAGAGAATCCGTTGTAACTCCCAAAAATATAAGCAGTCTGAAGGAAATTTGTAAAAATAATCTAGAAGAAATAGTAAAATATTTAAATGTAAAAAAAGAAAACATAATTACTCCTGTACAAACACATTCATCTAATATACAAATTGCTAAAAAAGGACATACATATCAGGATACAGACGCATTAATTGTTGAGGACACCGATGTTGCTATTATGCTCAATTTTGCAGATTGTACGCCCGTAATTTTATATGATGAAATAAATAATGTAGGTGCTGTTATACATGCAGGCTGGCGGGGCACTGCGTCTCAAATAGTACCCAAAACTATACGTTATATGCTTCATCGTTACTCAACTAACACAAAAGACCTTGTTGCAATAATAGGTCCGGCAATATCAATAAATAATTACGAAGTGGATAAAAATGTTTTTGATAAAATCACAAAAACATTAAATTTTGCTTATACTGACTATTTTATACAAGACAGCATAAACGGCAAATACAAAATTGATTTGAAAACAGTTAATTACCATCAGTTAGAGGAACTAGGCGTGTTGAGAATTGACAAGTGTGAATATTGTACTTATGATTCAATTGATGTATTCTTTTCATACAGAAGAGAAAAAGGTGAAACAGCAAGACACAGTGCATTGCTAAAATTAAATTAGAAATTAGATTATAAATAATACGGGGAGTTTTAAATGTCAGTAATAGATAAATTATCTACAATAAGTGATACGTTAAGCAGTATATTTCAATATGCGCAAAAAAATCCTGAAATTAAAGAGGATTTCGATGAGTATTTAAAAACAATAGGTGCGTATAATATTGCTCAGTCTGAATTAAACTCGATTCTTGTTACTTATGTTTTTGAAAGAAATTTTCATAAAGGTGAAGATTCTGTATTTTCAATGTTTTTAAAAGATAATACAAATATTGATTCAACAACAAAGAATCTGGTTGAATCTTTGCAAAACGCAATAGATGCACTGTTTGAAGTAAAAAATGTACACAAAAACGGATTTGATCTTTATAATCTTGTAAATGAAAAAAAATATTTTGCAATGCCTCTTGTAAAAATGAGCCATCTAAAAGGCATATACAGAGGAAACTATATGCTTGCAAGAATTTTTCCTTATGAAAATGAATATTATATAATTGAAATCAGAGAAACTTATTCTTCTCTAGATAAAGATAAAGTACTAAAATATGCAGTAGCTAAAATTATTGAACAACCTGAAAATTTATATAAAGATAATGAAGAAAAATTGTCGGAAATAGAAGATGAAATAGCTAAATTTTACAACAAATTCGAAAGCTGTTTCGGTACTGATGAAGTGGTGACTACAAATGAATTTGTTGACAAATTAATCAGTGATTTCAACGATTATTATTTTGATTCGTCTAAAAATACTGATGAAATAAAAGAATTAATAAAACCTGTTGAAAAATATGCATATTTTAAAGTTCCGGAATTCAACAGCAGTTATGACAATTATATTGAATCATCTATGGCAGGATTTGCCAGCCACAGTTCAAAATATGATGTTGGAGTAATTTTTGATAATGAACTTGGAATGTTCATTGTTCCTTTCTACGGTACATTATGCCACATTATGGAAATTGATAACTACAAGGAAATTTCCGGATGGGAAGAATGTATTAAAGCGTTTATAGAAAACGACAAAATTCCGGCAAAACTTGTACAAAGAATAGCAAATAAATATCCGTCATTTATCGATAAATTGAATGAAGTATACAATACAGACAAAACTCTGGATGAATATTTAGAAGAATATAAAATACATTATCTGAAAGATAAGATTTATTCACCGACCAGTGTCCTGTATGCCTCCAAGTCTTTTAGTGATTTAATGGGATTTATCCCTGGCGAAGAACGGCTTAAAGCGCAAAAAATTCAAGAAGAGCACGGTAAAACTATAGGAAGAAATGATCCATGCCCGTGCGGAAGCGGAAAAAAATATAAAAAATGTTGCGGTGCTGTGTTATAATAGATATATGGTCTATTGTAAAAAGGTTTCAAAATGAATCACTTACTTACTCAAATTGAGTGCAAAAGTAAAGAGATAAAAGTTGCTGCATTAAAGGAGTTAAAAAACGTATGTCAGCAATGCAGAGCCTGTGAGTTATATAAAACAAGAACCTGTGTCGTATTTTCAGACGGTTCACCGGACGCAAAAATAATGCTGATAGGAGAAGCACCGGGCGCTGATGAAGATGCTACAGGTAAACCGTTTGTTGGAAGGGCTGGGCAGCTGCTAAATCAATTTTTGGTAGAATCAGGTATAGACAGGCAAAAAGATTTATACATTTGTAATACATTAAAATGCCGCCCGCCGCAGAATAGAGTTCCGACAAATGAAGAGAAACAGGCATGTCAGGCATATTTGTTCGGTCAAATATCAATAGTAAAACCCCGAATAATCCTTTTGTGCGGCACCACTGCAGCACAATCGTTCATAGAACAGGATATAAAAATTTCTTCAATAAGAGGCAAGTGGCTCAATATTTTTGAACATATAGAAACAATGGCAATATTTCATCCTTCCTATTTACTGCGGAATCATTCTACAGAAATAGGAAGCCCGAGGTGGCTTATGAAAAATGATCTTATGAATGTTAAAAATAAATTATTAGAGATATCAGATTAATTTTTGTATACTTTCTTTAGTAAAACAAATTTTTTGTAAATAACAACTAAAAATATAATTGTCATAAATAAAAACGAAGTCGCAAGTCCTATCCAGAAACCTCTTAATGACATGTGATAATGGTAAGCAAGTACATAACCGAATGGCAACCCGAATAGCCAGTATCCGGCAATTAGAGATATTGATGCAATTTTTGTCATTTTAAGTCCTTTTAAAATACCGCTTAAACTGACCTGTAAACCGTCAAACATTAAATAAAAGGCTGCAATGTGAAGTATTGGCAGACCCAGAGAGAGCATAGCCGTATTTTTTGTAAAAATTTTAAATATTGATTCAGGAAAGAAAATAAGCATTATTGAGCAAAATGCCATGAATGCAACTGACATTAAAGTACCGGATAAAGAATACCTCTTAATTTCAAAGAGATTTTTTGCTCCGTTGAAATATCCTACTTTGATAGCAATTGCTGCTGATATTGACATTGGTATCACATAAGCACTTGAAGTAATTGTTACACCGATATTGTGCGTAGCTGCAAGTATTCCGGCTTCTCTGCCGACAAGTATAGTTATAAGATTAAATCCTAAAAATTCAAGAAACATGGCAATACCTATAGGATAACCAATCTTAAAAAGCTGTTTTATCAAACTTGTGTCAAATGGATTTTTAAATCTGATTAAATCAAAACAATACACAAGTAGTATCAATCCCATTAACATTCTTACAATAAATGCAGCAAGTGCTAAACCTATTACCCCCAGACCCTGAATAGGACCGGCTCCAAAAACAAGTGCATAAGCCAGAATAAAGTTTAAAATAAGTGCAAAAATCAGTATAAGATTGGGAAATTTTACTATTTCGTAAGCCATCAAAAACTCTCTTAAACACTGATATAAATACATTCCGAACAATGAAAATGCACAGATAAAAATATATTCTTTAATCATCGGAACAAGTACCGGTTCAAACCCCATTTTAGAGACTAACGGAACTGTTAATAAACATATAATGCAAAAAATAACAGCCAGCAGCATTGAATAATTTAAAACCGTAATCAAAAATTTTTTTGTCGGTTTTCTGTTCCCTCTCATATTAGACATTTGTATTGATATTGCAGACATTAGCCCCATTCCCATAATCAATACACAGAAAATTATAGAGTTTGCAATGCTGATTGCTGCAAGAGTATTAGTCGAATGTCTGGCAGCAATAAAAACATCTGTTGCACCTATCAAAACCTGTCCCAGATTTCCGACAATTAAAGGAATTGATAGATTGATAATTTCAGTAAAATATTTTCTATAAGATTTAAATTTTTCGGCTATAAACATATTAAAAAATAATCTAACATAATTAAACTATTAAGCAAAGTTATATATTTACAAAAAATTATATCGAAAAATAAGAACTTATTATATAATTTAGTTAGATAGAGATAAGCGGGTGAGAGGAATGCCTTTTAGTTTTAAAAAATTAGCGATTAAAGATGTAATTCTTGTAACACCAAAGGTTTTTGGAGATTCAAGAGGTTTTTTTATGGAATCATACCAGAAAACAACTTTTACTGAAAACGGAATTACTGATGATTTTAATCAGGATAACCATTCAAAGTCAACAAGAGGCGTGCTGCGTGGTCTGCATTATCAAACAAATCCTAAAGCTCAAGCTAAATTAGTAAGATGTCCGAGAGGTAAAATATTCGATGTGGCAGTTGATATCAGAAAAGATTCACCTACATTTGGCAAATGGGTAGGAGAAATTCTATCAGAAGAAAATAAAAACATGTTGTATATACCTGCGGGTTTTGCTCATGGATTTGTTGTGTTGAGCAATGAAGCAGAATTGTTGTATAAAGCAAGCAATGAATATTCTCCGCAAAATGACCGTGGTATCAGATGGAATGATCCTGATATAAACGTTAACTGGAATATTGATTTCGAACCGTTAATCAGCGAAAAAGATTCAAATCAACCGTACTTAAATGATATAGCTAAGGAGGATTTATTTTGAAATTATTAATAACCGGCGGAGCAGGATTTATAGGCAGCTGCTTTGTAAGACATATCCTGAATAAATACAAAGATTATCAGGTAATTAACCTCGACGCACTTACTTATGCAGGTAATATAGAAAATCTAGATGATGTAAAAAATAATTCGAATTACAGATTTGTACACGGAAATATTTGTGATAAAGCTCTCGTCAGAGAATTGATAAACGGTGAAAAAGTTGATGCAGTTATAAATTTTGCAGCTGAAAGCCATGTTGATCGTTCAATCACTGGACCGGAAATATTTATAGAAACAAATGTTAAAGGAACATTAAATTTATTACAGGCTGCTAAAGAAGCAAAAATACAAAGATTTTTGCAGGTTTCTACTGATGAGGTGTATGGAACACTTGGAAAAGACGGATATTTCTATGAGACTACTCCGCTTGCACCAAATTCTCCGTATTCTGCATCAAAAGCCAGTGCGGATTTACTGGTGCGTGCATATTTTGAAACATATAAAATGCCTGTCTTAAATACGAGATGTTCCAACAACTACGGTCCTTATCAGTATCCTGAAAAGCTGATTCCTTTCTTTATTTCACAATTGTTAAAAGGGGAAAAGGTACCGGTATACGGAGACGGAATGAACGTAAGAGACTGGTTATATGTATATGACCATTGCAGCGCAATTGATACAGTATTGCACAAAGGCAAAGTCGGTGAAGTTTATAACATTGGGGGACACAACGAAAAAACTAACCTTGAAATTACAAGAATTATCCTTGACGCAATGGGCAAAGACGAAAATTCTATTAAATATGTTGAAGACAGACTCGGTCATGATAAACGTTATGCAATTGATAATCATAAGATTCAGTCAGAGCTTGGATGGGAACCGTCATTAACATTTGAGGAAGGCATTAAACTCACTATTGACTGGTATCTGAATAATCAAGACTGGATGAGATCAATTGAAAGCAAGAAAGCGAGTCTGGTTTAATGTCGGAATCTTTAAAAGTTCTTGTAACAGGCGCAAAAGGTATGCTCGGGTCTGATCTTTGTCCGATGCTGGAAGATTACGGATATGATGTCACAGAAACAGACAGAGATAACCTGGATATTACAAATTACAAGCAGTCTATGGAAATAATTTCGGAGCTTACACCCGATTTTGTTATACATTGTGCCGCATATACAAATGTAGATAAAGCAGAAGAAGAATTACAGACTGCATTAGATATAAATCTTACTGGTACGGAAAATATTGCAAAAGCCTGTGCGGCAAATAATGCTGTTTTAATATATATTTCTACGGATTATATTTTTGACGGTAATAAAACCACCCCTTACTTGACGACAGATAAGCCGAATCCGGTGAATAACTACGGTTTAACAAAGTTAAAAGGTGAAGAAGCTGTTCAAAAATACTGCGAAAAATATTACATTGCACGAACCAGCTGGTTATACGGACATCATGGCAAAAATTTTGTGGAAACAATGATTGCACTTGCTGATAAACCGCAGGTAAAAGTTGTAAATGACCAGATAGGATGCCCGACTTGGACTGTAGATTTATCTGAAGCCATAATCAAACTGATAGAAAATAAAGCACCCTACGGCATTTATCATACCTGCGGCGGGGGACAGACAAGCTGGTATGAGTATACAAAAGAAATTTACAGATTAATGAATTTAAATGTAAATTTATCTCCATGTACTACATGTGAATTTCCCAGACTTGCCAAACGACCTAATTACAGCGTTCTTGATAATGGCGGATTATTGCGTGACTGGAAATTGGCACTGAAAGATTATATAGAATTGAGGGTTGAATAATGAAAGGAATAGTATTAGCGGGCGGAGCAGGTACAAGACTTTATCCAAGCACAATGGTTGTCTCAAAACAGCTGCTGCCTATATATGACAAACCAATGATTTATCATCCGATTTCTGTTTTAATGCTTGCCGGAATTAAAGATATCCTTATAATTTCAACGCCGCAGGATTTACCTAATTTTAAAAAGCTGCTGGGAGATGGTTCTAAATACGGATTAAATTTTAGCTACGAAGAACAACCTTCTCCTGACGGACTAGCACAAGCTTTTACAATAGGCGAAAAATTTATCGGCACTGATTGTGCGGCACTAATATTAGGAGATAACATATTTTACGGACCAGGTTTCTCAGCCACATTAAAAAGAGCGGCAAAACGAGCCCAAGAAGGACACGCAACAGTTTTTGGATATCTTGTTAAAGATCCCGAAAGATTCGGAGTAGTATCTTTTGATGAAAATGGCAAAGCAATAACAATAGAAGAAAAACCTAAAAATCCAAAGTCGAATTATGCAGTAACAGGTCTTTATTTCTATGATAACAGCGTTGTAGACTACGTAAAAAAGCTCAAACCGTCAAAACGCGGTGAATTAGAAATAACTGATTTGAACAAAATATACCTTGAAAAAGGTAAACTAAATGTGGAAATTCTCGGAAGAGGATTTGCGTGGCTTGATACAGGCACCCATCATTCACTGCTCCAGGCAAGCCAGTATGTACAAACTATCGAGGAAAATCAAGGTATAAAAATTGCCTGTCTGGAAGAAGTTGCTTACAGAATGGGATTTTTAACAAATGATGATTTAAAAAAGCAGTCAGAAAATTATAAGAACAATGAATATTTTGACTATATTAAACGAATCATTGCACGGGAAAATTAATGCAAATATTCATAATAAACATAATAACATTTTTAAATAAGATAAATGAAAGCATATTCTCACCTGTAGACACAATTGTTGAAAAATTACCGTTCGCAGATTGGATACTGGACGCTTTTATTGACAGTCTGCACATGCTTCCTTTTTTATTTTTAATATTTGTTTTTATAGAAATTATTGAGTATTTTTACTCGGAAAAAATAACAAAACTTTCACAAATTTCCGATAAGGCTGGTCCTCTTGCCGGAAGTCTCGCTGCATCATTTCCTCAGTGCGGTTTTTCTGTAATAGCCAGCACTCTTTATACAAGAAGACTTATTACTAAAGGGACTTTGCTTGCTGTCTATTTATCGACCTCTGACGAGGCAATACCGGTAATTGTTTCAGATCCGTCAAAAATTCATCTGGTTGTTCCTTTGTTGTTGACAAAAATTATTATTGCAATCCTTGCCGGCTATGCAATCGATTTTATACCGGCATTTAAAAAAGAAAAACAAATTCAGACTGATGATAACATTATTGATTGTGAAGCAGAAGAAGGCTGCTGCAAACATCACATTAACACAAAACGAAAAAGAGATCTCTTTTTACACCCGTTAGAACACACATTCAACGTTTTTCTTTTTATTTTTTTAATTACAATTTTACTGAATTACATTATTTTTAGAATAGGCGGAGAAGAAAATCTCGGGCATTACTTCCTTAACAATTCAATTTTTCAGCCTGTTATTACAGCTGTAATCGGACTTATTCCAAACTGTGCAGTTTCTGTTGCAATTACAATCATGTATTTAAAAGGAGCGATTGGTTTCGGATCTGTAATTGCAGGGTTAAGTTCCGGTGCCGGACTGGGATTGCTTATACTCATTAAAAGAAACCAACCTTATACAGATACAATACTAGTTGTTCTTCTTCTTTTATTTGTAAGTATATTCTCAGGTTTATTAATACAGTTTTTTTATAATTAGGCAATACAGATTTAGAACTTACTCTGTATAATAATAGTGCACAATAGGAGTAAATGATATGATACGATTATTGATAAGATGGATTTTATATGCGGCTGGTTTAATTTTTACAGCCTGGATTATACCGGGTATAGAAATAAATACATTTTGGACAGCAATGTTTGCCTGCGTAATTATTGCGCTTATTAATACTTTTATAAAACCTGTACTAAATTTAATAACCTTACCTATAAATATAATAACAATAGGTCTGTTTTCACTTATATTAAATGCTTTATTATTTATGCTTGCAGGATGGATAACACCCGGTGTTGAAATAGATGGCTTTTTAAGTGCATTATTAGGCTCTGTTGTATTTTCTGTTTGCAGTTTAATTATCAGCAAACTTTAAGGCTTTTTATAAGTATTTAAATGTTTTCCGTCCATATCATATTTTTTTACAAGACCGTTCGAATCCGGCGTAAAATACCCCAGAGCATTACCGTTTTTGTCGTAAAAAACGGTTCTTGTTTGTGAAACAGGCAAGAAATAGCCGGCAATGTGTCCGTATTTGTCATACACATAAGTTTTGCCCTGTTGATTTGTCTTATATTTAGACAGAACATTTCCGTTTTTATCGTATTTTGTAGTCATACCGAATGCGTCTTCAATATAATATCCTGACTCTGCACCGTAAGTATCATATTCAATAACGGAAATATTAGATTTTGTATTGTACTGCCCGACTTGCATTCCGATTTTTTGGACAGGACGGACATTTGCGCCTATCGTGGAGTAAGAATAATTCTGAGTATAATTTGATGCTGCATTTGCTACACAGTAAAGCACAGACTGAAGCAGCAAAAAACATATAATCGGTAAATATCTTTTTTTCATAACATCCCCTAATCTATAAAGATATTTTACCTTATTTCAATATAAAAGAAAATGATATAATTTTACGAATTTTCTATAATTGTTTGTTTTGCGGCAACACCAAGTCCAACACCGGCAAGAATATAAGTTGCCAGCGCAAACAAATAATTACGTTTTAAAATATTAAGGTTCATTGCTCCTTGTAACAATTGCTTAGGAAAATTCTTTGCAGCTTTAATTCCTTTTAAAGATGCTGCACCCTCTTCAATTATTGTTGGTAAAAATGCTGCAAATCCCAGAATACCTGCATTTCTTTCAATAAAATTCTTTTCCCTATTTTCAGGTTTACCAAGGATTTTTGATGCAAACAATAATGCCATAGGAGCATAAACCGCATATCTGCGTGATTTTTGCAATAATTTCATAAAGACATTTTTTGTATTCGCCGCATGTCCTAATTCATGAAGGATTAATGACGGCTTAGATTTTGGAGCAACTGCTAATTTGAACTCATCAGTATAAAATGCATTTCTGCCTTTTGCCACTTCTCCCATTTCGTTGTATAAATTAGGATAGGCTGCATATTTGTACCGGTTTGCTTCGTTAATATAATCCACAGTTACATCTAAGCCATTCTTTCTGACCATTGCATCAGCAATATTTTGCACATTCTGTGAAGATGTAAACTCTTTGCCTGCCTCCAGTTTTTTTGCAAACCATTGAGAACCTTTCTGCAAACCTAATGCCATTGCCTGCAGTAATGCGGCAAGTCCGACTGTTTTAGCTGTATTATCAGCACCATCATTCTGCTCTGTATACGGAATAACAGGCTGTCCCTGCCAGTAAGACGGAGTATTGTAACTGCTATAATATGAATATTGCGGATAACCGCTATTTATACTAAATGCATTCATGACTTCACACCCATATTATTATAAAACATTTAGTTCTAAAAATTTGCTATTTAAACAAAATAAAAATACAATTTTTAATATATATGGAGTAAAAAATAAATTGTTATTATGATAACATTATGTTAGTATGATAACAATAACTCTTCAGGAGAATATAATGAATTACAAAAAATTAGCTGCAACTGTAATAATAACAAGCATAATAGGACTAAATTTCATGCCTGCGGCATGCTTTGCCAAAACTACACAAAAAGTAAATAAAGATAAACAAAATAAAAAAACGAAAGTTATTAAATCACAGGTTACAGAGTATCGTTTTGATTATATAAATACAGATTGGTGGAAACGCTTCGATGACGAGTATCTGAATAACTATATTATTAAAGCTGTAGAAAATAACCATGATTTAAAAATTGCAACTTTGAGAGTTGAACAGTACAGGCAAATGGAAAAAATGCAGCTGGCAAATGAGCTGCCTTCTGTTGGTGTAGGTTTTTCACCGACAGGTATGAAACTTCCGGGTGTGACAAATACAAGCGGTATGTGGGCATTTCCTATTACAGTCAGCTATGAACCTGATATTTTTCTGAAAAACAGAGACAAAACACGCTCTGCAAAAAAAGATTGGGAAAAAGCAAAAATAGAAGAAAGAGCTTCTTATATTACAATCGCTTCTGCTGTGGGTGCAACATATTACAATATAATAAAGGCTGACAAACTCATTGAATTACAAAAAGATATTATACAGTCACGAAAAGAAATATATGAACTCATGTCAGAAAGAAACAAAGTCGGTCTGACGTCAACTGCAGATGTTGTGAGAGCAAACAAAGCCTATGTTGCTGCAACTGCTGATCTTAATGATTTAGAAAAATCAAGAGACACACTTTTGAATAATCTGGCAGTTTTGATAGGTGAAAGTCCTGCAAATGCAAACAAATTAAAAAGAAAAGCTTATGAAGATTCATATCTTGTCAAGATTCCTGATTCTATACCGTCAGAAATAATTGACCAGCGTCCGGACTATCTAGCTGCAGAAATAATGGTAGAAAAAGCAGGTATTGACACAAGAGCTGCAAAAAAAGAATTTCTGCCAAGAATAAATTTAATAGGATTAATGGCTTTCGGATCTTCTGCGCTCAATACTGCATTTAACTGGAGCAATGTTTTCGGACTGCTTGCGGCAAGTGCAATGCTTGATTTATTTACAGGCGGAAGAAAAGTTGCAAATTTAAAATTAAAGAAAAACCAGTATGAACAAATTTTGCATGACTATTACAATACAAATTTAAAAGCAATACAAGAAGTCAATGATTCGTTAGTTTCTTTGAAACAAGATGATAAAAAATACAAAACAAATCTCAATGTATATAAATTGGAACAAATAGATTTTGACTACAGTACAATAAAATACGAAGATGGTTTGATATCATATCTTGATTTACTGCAAAGAAAAGAAAACCTTCTCAGTCTCAACAAACTGGTTGTATCAGATAAAATAGACTGTAATATTGATTATATAGGACTATATAAAGCGACAGCAGCGAGAATCTAAGAACTAACAATGTTTTTATACACAATTATGATGCCGGTTAAACTTAAATAACCGGCATTTTGATTGAATAAATTTGAACTAGTTTCGAAATTTTGCCAAGGTAAGCTTCTGCGGGAAATCGGACATTTTGTCTGAGTTCAAAGATTCCGCCCAAAGTGGGCGCACAAGTTCAAGGGTAACAATTTTAGCCTTTTTTAGTGTAAACTCCGATATAAATCCTCTAACATAACAGTTGACTATAATCAAATTTAAACTATAATTGTAACAATAGTGTTTATTATTAATGTGTCTTAAAGGAGTCAAACAATGGAAGTTAAAAGCTTAACCGGCTACAGGCAAAGCACGGTTCATTCAAAGAGAAATGTGTCTTTTGGTGATGATTGCGGATATATTCCGAATTCTTATACAACAACAAATGCAATGTCTGATATGAAGAAAAAAGGCTATGTAATTCAGGGAATAAATACACGGGATGCATTTGTCAGAATGTATAATGATGTAAATGGAGAACTTGCATACAGAGCGAGCATGCCTGATTCAATGTGGTACAAAGAATATCTGCAAAACGGTAACAGTTATGATGACAGCATCAAATATACAGTACAGGACTGGAAGCTGCAAAGAGATGATTTTGTTGGCATGATGACAAGATTCTGGCAAAAAAATAAAAATTCAAAATTTAACAATATAAAAGAAATGGTAACAGATTTCCTCACTAACAGTGAAGGTCTGCAAAAGCCTAACTTTTTCCAGATGTTCTCATCAAAATTTGCCAATTATCTTGAAAAGAAATCCGTGCTGACTGATGTAATCAATTTCTTCTTAAAAGACGGGCGACACAGATTGCTCTAATTTTGACTGTAACAGTTAATATATCGTGGAAATTCGTGATAAAACACGGTCACACAAAACAATGTAGGGAATTATTTTGTAAAAATGAAATAATGTGTATAAGAACTCAATTCAAAATTGACTTGATGTCAATTTTGAATTGAGATTGTCTAAGTTGCTGTATTAAAATTGAACCTTATGCTGCGGCAAAGGATAACATTGAATTTTGACAAAGTAACTCATACAACGAAGTGAACAGTAGTGTGTCTGACCTCACAAGGCGTGGCAGTATCTGTTTACAGCACAGTCGATTGCAGCTGCGACTCTCGTTTCAATAATGCTTCGCAATACTTGGAAAATTTATCTACAGAGCCTTCTGGTAACATCGCTTTTGGCATATTATTACCAAATAAATTGTCATACAGAATAGGAATTTCATCAGTTTTTAATGTTTTCCTTGCAAATATTGTATTTGCAATATCTTCGCATTCTGTTAAACGTTCAGCTGTAGTGTTACCATAAAATGATGTTTTTTCCGTTCCATCAGGATATTTTATTTTTATTTCCTTCCCTTTAAATTTACCGGATTTATCATATAACAGTTTTGATACAAATTTAAAATCGCCTGACTTATCACGAATTAGCTTATCAGAAAAGAGATCAGGGCTAGAAGGATTTTGCACTAAAATATGTCTGACTCTATCAGTATTCTGACCATCTTTTGGAAAAGTTTCTATTACTTTAAATTCTTTACCTGCTAAACTGAATTTGTGTATATTAGTGTACTTGTTTTCAAAAAATTTTGTCTCATATACGTTGTAATTATCGTCAGTATATTTTGTTAAATTAGTGCTCTTACTTATTAATTTTCCGTTTTTGTCAAATTTAACACAAAGTCGACCTTGTGAATACGCATCGATATAATATTCTCTCGAACCATCAGAATAGAGCGTTACTGGCGTTTTTTGTCCGGTTTTTTTAACTATAACATTATAGCTATCTACAATATATGGCTTTTTCTTCAGTTTAGAATTTGACAGAACATTCTGTGCCGCTTTGGAATCATTAGTTTGTTTTAATGATGCAGCTTGTTCATGTACTTCTCTTGAAAATGCATCTTTTTGTGATGTCATTTCTGCAATTTCTTTTGCAGATTTTCCTTTGATCGTATGCAATTCTTTTTGAACTTTGCCCAGTGTTTCATTTACTGCTTTTGTAACACTGTCAGGACTTTTAGCTTTAAATGCTGAAATTGCCTCTTTTGCTATGTTTGATAATTGCTGGGGATTAATAGACATAAAAATTCCTTACCTTTCTACCACCGTTCAAAAGATTTTCATACAATAATAAAAATATTTTTAATATAAAAATTGTCATGCAATATTTCAGCTTCACCTATACTATCCTATCCTATTGACTGTTATTAAAGAGATTACTTCCATTAAACTTAATGTAACATTTTGTTACATTAAAATTTAAAGTTTATTTGTTATTTATTTTTAATGTACATTCTTTTGTCAATAAGCAAATGAATCACAACAAACAAACCGGTTAATATCTGTACAATAATTCTCAAAATTTTTATTTAAGTTTTTATTATTTATCAATTCTATTCATTTAAAATTAAAAGTATATTGAGGTAAAATAACGATACTTTTATGGTAAATATTGTTTGCAATTAATAACTTATTCTGATTTTATCTAATGGCAAAGTATTTTTGGACTAATGGTAAATTTAATCACATCTTATAAAAATACACCAAACAAAATTTGAATAATGGTATTTAGTTGTGCAGACATTTTATCCGGCTTAGACATATCATTATGTAACAAAAATACCCTGGATTGGATTCGAACCAATGACCTACCGCTTAGAAGGCGGTTGCTCTATCCAGCTGAGCTACCAAGGCATTTAATAATTTAATATTCAATTTATACATTATTTATAGCATATAAATATTTTCATGCAACTTATAATTCTTGGGAATATATATGGCAGTTTACACTAAAAATGGCTAAAATTGCCACCCAGAGCTTGTGTGACAGCTTTTGTCATAATCTTTGATTTTTTGCAAAATGTACGTCTTCCACAAGGTTATGCCGCAGTAAGATTCCGAAATAATTTCGTAATTGTATATTTTACGTAATTTGATAACAGATTTTACATACCTGTAATTCAGCATTACATATTATTTTTGTATCTTTAATTATAAGAATGCAAAATCTGTCATTGAATTATGCAATGTCTTCATGGATGACGTGAGTTTTCTGTGTTTAGAAAGTATACCCAACCTGTAACTAAGATATTAACAAACAAAAAAGCAGGTTTTACCCTGCTTTTTGTTTTACTAAATAAGCTATTTTAGTTAATTTTTATCTCTGTTAATAATTTTATCATTATCTTTCCAGGAGAATTTTGAACGAAGTTCTTTTCCGACAACTTCAATCTGGTGTTCTTCACCTTCTTTTTCCAGCTGTCTGAATTTTTTCATACCGGAATTATATTCATTTAACCATTCGGTAGCGAATTTGCCGTCTTGAATCTCTTTAAGAACTTTTTTCATCTCATCTTTTACTGAAGGAGTGATAATTCTCGGTCCGATTGTCAAATCTCCCCATTCTGCTGTATTAGATATAGAGTATCTCATATCTGAAATACCGCCCTGATTTACAAGGTCAACAATCAATTTCATTTCATGTAAGCATTCAAAATATGCCATATAAGGAGAATATCCTGCTTCAACAAGCACTTCAAAACCTGTCTTGATTAACGCAGATAAGCCGCCGCAGAGAACTGCCTGTTCGCCGAACAGGTCGGTTTCTGTTTCTTCTTTAAATGTAGTTTCATAAATACCTGCTCTGCCTGCACCTATAGCTGATGCGTATGCAAGAGCTACTTCTTTTGAATCTCCTGACGGATTCTGATATACAGCAATAAGTGAAGGAACCCCTTTGCCTGCAAGATATTCACTTCTTACAGTATGACCTGGTCCTTTTGGTGCAACCATAAGCACATTTACATCGGCAGGAGGTACGATCTTTTTAAAGTGTATATTAAATCCATGGGCAAACATTAAATACTGACCTGTTCTGAGATTAGGTTTAATCTGTTCTTCATAAACTTTAGCCTGTACTTCATCCGGTATCAGAATTTGAATTAAATCAGCCCATTTCACAGCATCTTCGATACTCATAACTTTAAGACCTTCCGCTTCAGCTTTTTTTGCGGAAGCACCGCCGAGTCTTGCACCAATAACAACATCAACTCCGCTGTCTTTAAGGCATGTAGACTGTCCGTAACCCTGTGAGCCATATCCGATTACTGCAACTTTTTTATTCAAAATTTTGCTTTTATCGATATCTGCATCTGTGTAAACTTTTAATTCGTGTGACATACTTCTCTCCTTATTAATGTACTCCGTGTGCAAGTATTTTAGCACAATTTTTATCTTCGTTCCAACTATTGATTGATTTTTGGGTTAAGAATGTGAACATAAAATTTTTGTCTTTCTTGTGTATGCAATAGAATTCAATAATAAATTTATATGTAATAATCATATATTTAATTTCACTGAGCTATGGAACCTGTATAATCTTGAAGAAAAGAAACTATAAAAGTAAATTTCCGGTTTATTTTCATGTCTAAAGTATGCCATGCAATTTTGAGAATTCGAAGAACAGAATATACATAAAAAAGAGCCCCAAATTTGGGACTCTTTTTATGTAAAACTTATATTTAATAACAGATTAATATCTGTAATGAGCAAAAGCTTTGTTGGCTTCAGCCATTTTGTGGGTATCTTCACGTTTTTTGCAGGCTGCACCCTGACCGTTTGATGCATCGATAATCTCAGCCGTAAGTTTTTCCTGCATAGATTTACCGTGTCTTTTCTTTGCCGCTTCAATAATCCATGTTGAAGCAACACCCATACCTCTGTCAGCTTTAACTTCAACAGGAACCTGATATGTAGAACCACCGATTCTTCTTGCTTTAACTTCCAGTAACGGAGTAGCGTTAGTAATAGCTTTTTCAAACACTTCTCTTGGATCCTGTTTAGTTTTTTCCTTAACAGTTTCCATCATTGAGTAAAAAATCTTTTCTGCTATTGATTTTTTACCGCGTCTCATTAATCTGTTAATAAATTTTGCAATATCTACACTGTTGTAAATTGCATCAGGTGCCGGTATTCTTTTCGGCGGTTTATTTCTTCTTGACATCTTAGTATTCCTTTCTCAATTATTTGCCTTGTTTAGCTTTTTTAGCACCGTATTTGGATCTGCTTTGTGCTCTGTTTGCAACTCCGGCTGTATCCAGTGTGCCTCTTACTATGTGATATCTGACACCGGGAAGGTCTTTTACCCTGCCGCCTCTGATAAGAACGACACTGTGTTCCTGAAGATTGTGTCCGATACCGGGAATATAAGATGTAACTTCAAAACCGTTAGTCAACCTTACCCTTGCAACTTTTCTCAAAGCTGAGTTAGGTTTTTTGGGTGTAGTAGTATAAACTCTTGTGCAAACACCTCGTCTTTGCGGGCAGTTTGTAAGAGCCGGCGATTTTGTTTTATCAACTGAACTTTTACGTTCTTTTCTTACCAATTGTGCAATTGTTGGCATATTTTCTCCTTGTATAAAAATTAATAATTATTGTTTCAGCCTTGGCATACACACCTAAGCCATCGGGTTTGCGGGATTTGCAACGGCGTCTCGCAGCGCCATATCTTTACCTGAAATCAGCGTTCAGCACAAACCTGGTACTCCCGATAGAGATACAAATATATCAAAACTCAAACAAACCTTGATGTCAACTTTAACACTGTGTTTTTATTAAGTTATAATAAAGCTTTTCGCTGTATTATTCCTTTACGACTCTTGCATGAAATCCAAGAGAATTGATTTCTCTGGCAACAGCCTCAGCTTTACCTGCATCGGCATAAGAGCCTGCTTGAAGCACATACGCACCATTTACTTCTTTTACAAACGGGCTTACGGAAACAGTAGAATTCATAAGTTGATTCTGAGCCTGAATAGCCTGTTCAATTGTTGGATAAGAGCCTACATATACTTTTGACATTTTAAAGACTTCTTGCTTAGGCTGTGGCGCTGCCGGTACAGGCGGCTCTGGTTCTTGCTGCGTTTCAGGTTTATTTACATACTCTATAGGTGCAAGTTCCTCTTCATTTTCGTTTGATGCACTATCTTTTGGATGATTATTTGTATTTTTATCTTGTTTATAATGTTCATATGTAATTTCATCGGTTTCACCGTCTTCTCTTTTTGATACACCGGGCATGTTGTCTTCCATTTGTATCCATCTTAAACGGTCATCTATAGCTTTTTTAACATCACTTTCAGTAGACTGTTCTTCTACAGCCTGAATGTCTTCCCCTCCTATTTCCACATCAACATCAGGAGACATGCTTTTTATAAAATAAGTGATTACAATTAAAGAAACAAGGAATGTTACTATAAATAGAACCCATGTTTGTTTAACTTTTTTTGATTGCGCCATATTTATACTCCCCTGACCTTGCAAGCGGCTTCTAAAATTTCAGTATCCTCTTCAATATACCTTCTCATTACATTTTTTGCAAATTCTTCAATATTTGTAATCCCGAGATCTGTTGTCAGTCCGCAGGCAGCTATAGGAGCACCTTCCGGGTCAATATTAAGACCTGTGTGTATTAAAACTGAGGTTGTAGATTTTGTAGCAATGGATACAGAAAGCTTTTTGTCTATACCGTCTATATTAACAAATATATCATCACCGCTGCGTCTGATTTTGTATTTATCGCCGATTATTTTTCTTAGTTCTTCTATAATTATACAAATTAAAAATCGTTGTCTGACAACACATTCTGACAGTCCTATCCCGAATTGTTCGATAATAAAACTGAGCATTTTTTTGCTGTATATTGGAGAATCAGAAATCACATCTTCAATGTCAACCATTTCAGTAATTTTTACATCGGTTTCGCCGGTAAAAGAGACAATAGCATCGCCGAGTATATGAAAATTTTTGTATATCCAGTGAGGCGAAAGCTGACTGCCTATGTATTTAATTTCTTTGTCGATAAAAAGTGATTTCATAACCAATCCTCATTATACTATTCAAAAAGCTGTTTTATTATATCAAAAGCACCTGTTTTTTCTAAGGCTCTTTTTAATCTGCAGCAGGATTCACATTTGCCGCAGTGCTTTTCAGATGAATTATAACAACTGTATATGTCTTTTAACGGCACATTTAATTCTATTGCCTTTTTTACAATTTCATTTTTATCCATGTTTAGCAGTGGAGCAATAACTTTGACGTTATAGTTTGTTGAAGATACAAGGGCTTTATTAATATCGTCTATAAATTGCCCGGAATTGTCTGTAAAAGTTGCTGCTTCCTCTTTATTTGCACCTATTACAATATAATCAATCTTAAAAGAATCTGCATAAGCAGCTGCAATATTTATAAATACACCGTTTCTGTTTGGTACCCAGACTTTTTTCATAGATTGTGAAGTTAAAGACAAATTATCAAGATTTCCCAATTCAACATCAGGTATTTTTTGTTCTGAAACGAGAGCGGTCTGTGTTATATTTCTCAGCCAATCAAGCTTTATACACTCGTGCTTTTTTATGTTATAAAAATCAGCAATTTTCAAGGAAGCATCATATTCATTTCGAAAAGATTTTTGACCGTAGTCAAAAGTCAATGCATAACGAAAATCATATTTGTCACACAAAACCGCCAGTGACACAACAGAATCAAGACCGCCGGAAAGCAGTATTAATGCGCTAGGTCTGTTATTCATCTTCATCACCTTCATTATCAAGAATTTCCCGAGCTTCTTCTTTACAAACTTTAGAATATTTAGAAGAAACTAAAATATCCTCTAAAATTTCACGTCCTGACATATTAAAAAGAGCAATTACTGCATTTTTTTGGACTTCTTCATCTTTGTCTGTCAGCATTTTCTTTATTAAACTGAAAGCTTCTTCAGTTCCGTTTTCCATTAAAGCTTCTATTGTATTAATTCTAACCTGAGGATTTTCATCACTTAAAGAATTTTTCAGAGCATTAAATGCTCTGTCATTACTGGGATTTAGACGACAAAGTGCTTCAACAGCCTTCTCCTTCAGATAGGTAAACTTATCCATAATACCGGTCTGATTTTCAAGGACTTTTACAAGAGAATCAACAGCCCTCATATCCCCGATTAAGCCGAGAGCAACAGCAGCAGATTCACGGATATACACGGATTTTTCTTCTTCATCACCAACTACATCCATTAAAGATGTTACTGCATATTTGTCTCCCAGCCGTCCTAGAGCATCAGCACAGCTCAATCTTATCTTGTAATTTTCATCCTTATTATTCAAACAGTATAAAAGGGAATGTACAGATTCATGGCTTTTAAGATTAGATATAGCTTTTGCACACAAAACACGAACATTTGTATAGTAATCTCTGTCATAATTTGCATTAGGTGTGTGGTCTTTCATCAGCAAAAGCTCTGTCAATGGTGCCAGAGAAGAAGAATCTCTATATTTATCAAGCTCTTTAATCAGCCAGCACAGGACTTCCGAACGATATTCTATTTTTAAAAAATAATTAAAAATTGCGATTAACTGCATTTCAGAATATTGATCTTTTAATATCTTTAAAAGGTCAATAACTCTGTCACTGTCAACATCTGTAGCAACAAGACAGTCTGATGCGATAATATTAAAATCCAAACTTTTATTATCCGCCATGACCTTTAATATATCTCTCGTTAATGATATTTAAAATAAAACATAAAAAGATATCAACTTATTAGTCATAGAATTACAATATATACAAGAAAGTGCCCTGGAAAATTCGTGATAAGACTCTGCCGGACAAAGGAATCCACTGAAATGTTTAGTGAGAGTGAAATGACATGAACGAATTTTTTGACAAAGCGAATACGCACAACGAAGTGAGCAGACTGCAAAACTTAATGAAGTTAAGTGCAAGTGAGTTTTTTTGTTCACTGTTCTAAAAGACAACTTGTACTGAATCAAAGCCCTCTCGCAAAACTTGACATTTAGTCAACTTATATTCTACAGAGAGACAAAAGAAGTCAAAGGTGAGCAGCGAAAGCAAAGTAATTTCAAGAGGCGGAATCAGACGGGGCTGACCGAACGAAGAGAGGGAACGCCCCTAGTGAGGGAAAACCACGCTTTTCCCGAACGTCTGATTTCAAGACAGCGGAATCAGACGGGGCTGACCGAACGAAGAGAGGGAACGCCCCTAGTGAGGGAAAACCACGCTTTTCCCGAACGTCTGATTTCAAGACAGCGGAATCA
>CALVCQ010000014.1 GCA_944326115.1 Candidatus Gastranaerophilales bacterium
CCTTGTGAACTTGTCTCCGAAGCGAAGCGTAGGAAAAAATGAACAGGCGCAGCGAAGCGAGCCTTGTGAACTTGTCTTCGAAGCGAAGCGTAGGAAAAAATGAACAGGCGCACTGGATATAAATTATGCATGACCTAAATCGAAATGCCATCTTTCTTTGACTTTGCTGAAATCTCCGCCCCAGCGCATACCTATTGATTTTGCATAGTCACCCAGTTTTTTATAATCCTCGTCAGTGCCGTTTGCAATGTTTATATCAATAGCTTTTCCCTGACAGTGCAATGAATTTTTGGCAGCATATTGCGGTCTTGTCCTGAGCAGCTCTTCTTGTTGAGCTTGTGTTCTGAAGCCGCTTGTTATAGTTACATCAAGTCCCTGTGATTTTGCATAACTAAGTAAACTTTGTACTTTTAATTGCATTTGCGGATTAAGTTTTGCAATCATATCGTCATTATTTTGGTTTCCTGTGTTGATATTTGTTGCAGGCGGCTTTAGCATTCCTATTAATTGATTTATTTTATTTTGATTTGCTGTAATTGAAGTTGTAAAGCTTTCGTATAATTTATCAACAGCCACAGACAGATTCGAATTATTTGTAAATATATTATTCATATTAAACTGGCTGAAATCTAAATTCGACATGTTAAAACTGTATATATTGCTATATCCGTTGAAATCGTAAGGATTGTTTATTTGCAGATTATTAAATGTCGGCTGCAATCCGAAAGCATCTAATCCTGAATTATAATTCAAGTCTGTGGCGTTTGTTTCTGTAAACAGCGGGGAAGTATAACCCGTATTTTGGTTACTTATTCCATTACTATTTTCGGTGTTACGTGGAAGCAATCCGCTTGAAAAATATGACATATAAACATTATTTAACCCTGCTGATGTCAATGTATTCTCCTAATTCCAAAAGTTATAATATCCCTTATATTTATAAAGCGAATTTTTTTTAATAAATTGTCTGAAATGATATAATTATTAATAAATGTAAAGATTATTTTTTTGAAAAAATTATTTGATTGATTAAAAATGTTTATATGAAAAGAATTGCGCCAAATAAAGCAATATTGATTTTATTAATTTTGAGTATTTGTCATCCGGTGTGCTCTGAAAATAGTTTTTCGACAAATACTTTAGGTCAAACTGCTACTGTTGAAATGACTTCTGCGAATAATCCTACAGCAAAAACAGATGATATGTTTGCTCCTATAGAGCTTGATTTGACTGACTATACATATATGAATAAAAAGAATAAGAAGTTCGAATTATCTGCAGAAAAAGAGGGTAAACCTGCTTATGTAAAAAATACAGGTCAAATTTGGGATGAAGATATGTTGTTCAGAAGAACATTTTATTCAGATGACACAAATCTTCGGGTTCTGCCGAGCTATGGCTCCTTAAACAGTTATGTATCACGTCCGCTCGATGAAAATACAAGTGTCATGATTGGTCAGGACGGAATTTCTTCTATTAACGGAAACACTGTTAATTTTGCTTATGAGCATTATTCATATTACAGCAGCGGAGCTCGTATAGACGGAAAAACCGATAATTTTGATTATTCACTTGGTGCATTTAATGAAACTGATACATTGAATCAGGAGCTTGGCGCAATAGTGTCTACAAAGCCAACAAGCATTTTGAATTCAAAAGGCAAATTTAATGTCGGAGGCGGTGTTTTTACCACTCTTATGAATGATGTTGATTTTAATACAACAGGACTTTTTGCCCAGTATAATAATGATAAGTTTTCATTCGGCGCTCAAATAGCTGATTCTTCTTATTCAAAATCCGGGTACAATGGATACAGAAAAGCACACTTTCTGACACAGTATAAAGTTAATGATCAGCTTTCATTAAAAAATAAAATAGTAAAAAATTTTGACGTTGATGAGCTGCAAGGTGAAGTTGGTGTTGTCTATACCCCGCTTAAGGATACAGACCGTCTTCAACTAGAAGTAACCGCTGCAAATTATCAGTCGCAAAATGCAATAACACGCCAGCGTTTGAAATTTTCAACCTCGTTTAGATTTTAATAGATTTCAGATAATCTTTTCTTGATACATTTACCTGTTGAGCAGTATCAAGATTTTTTATTGTCACAGTATTTGTTTTTATTTCGTCATCCATTAAAATAAGTGCGTATTTTGCTGTTTTTGCAGCTTTATCCAGCTGTTTTTTAAATTTCCTGCAAGCATAATCAAAATCTGCACAGAATCCGGCGTTTCTTAATTCTTCAATAATCTTAAAGGCTTCTTTTGTATTTTCTGAGATAACAAAGACGTCCAATTTCTGTTCTGCTGTTTTTTGGGTCAGAGCATTAAGTCTTTCCATTCCCATTGCCCAGCCTACAGCCGGAGTTGCTGGTCCGCCGAGTGTTTCAACGAGGGAATCGTATCTTCCGCCACCGCAAACGGCATTTTGCGAACCAAGATTGTTTGATTTGATTTCAAATACTGTTCTGTTGTAATAATCCAGTCCTCTTACAAGAAGTTTATTTTCTTTAAAAGGTATATTTAGTGCATTTAAATATTCTTTTACTTTGTCATAATGTTCTTTGCATTCAGCACATATAAAATCACCGAGTATGACTTTTTGTATTTCTTCTTTTTCGAATATATTTTTGCAGGATTCAACTTTGCAATCCAGTATTCTTAAAGGATTTTTTTGATATCTGAAATTACAATCTTCACACAAGTCTTTTAAGTAAGGTTTTAAAATATCTTTTATCGCATCTCTGTATTTTTTTCTGCATTCAGGACATCCCAGAGAATTAATTTCTATATCCAGGTCATTTAAACCAAGTTCATTCAAATATTTGACAGCAAGATTTATTACTTCTGCATCGGCAGAAGCTTCAGCACAGCCAAACATTTCAACACCTACCTGATGGAACTGTCTTTGTCTGCCCGCCTGAGGTCTTTCATATCTAAACATCGGTCCTTTGTACCACAATTTTACAGGTTGGGGCTGTCTTGAAAAGCCGTGTTCTATGTATGCTCTTACTACTCCTGCTGTATTTTCCGGCCGCAGAGTAAGTGAACGTTCACTTTTTTCAAAAGTATACATTTCTTTGTTAACTATATCAGTTGAGTCGCCTACTCCTCTGGCAAAAAGCTCTGTTGCTTCAAAAATCGGAGTCCTGATTTCTGTGAAATTAGCTTTCGAAAATACTTCATAAGCTGTCTTTTCCATTTTTTGCCAGTTTGTAATTTCTTCCGGCAGTATATCTTTTGTCCCTTTTTGTGCTTGTATCACTTTATACCTCACTATCTGTCTATCTTATTATATATAAAAAACGGCTATTTCAATATGTCAAAATTTATAGTAAAATCATCTGGTAAATAATTATATTTTAAAGAGGCAGCCTTATGGATTTTAAAAATTCTTTTACTGTTAAAAATGTAAGCTTTTTTATTCTTATATTATTAATACTGTTTTTTATTATAAAAATGCCCGATATCACGCTGCTGTTATTCTGCGGTTATGTTATAGCCTGCGCAATAAATCCATTTGTAGACAAAATGTCTGAAAAAATTCCGAGATCAGCAGCAGTAACACTGATGATTACAATTATTACTATTGTTACTCTAGGTGTTTTTATTCCTATTTTTGTTATGGCGTTTAACGAAATAAGAGATTTTGTCAATCAGCTTCCACAACAAATTCAAAATATTCAGCATTTTTTTGATACATTTAAAATCGGCGGGCAGGATATTTCGCAGTATTTAAATATTGATGCTGTATTGAATAATTCGACAATGATTGCAAAGGAAGTTATAGACCGATCAATAAATATTACAATAGGGATTGTCGGTGTAATTACATTACTGGTTACTTTGAGCATTATAGTTTTCTTCATTTCAAATGACAGAGATAAAATAAAAGATTTTACTTTGAAATTATTTCCTGTTTCTATTAGAAACAAAACTGCTTGCGTAATAGATGAACTGGAACTAAAAGTCGGAGGATATATAACCGCACAGTTATTGTCTATTACTATTGTAGGTATAGTTGTTGCACTGACTCTATTGGTGCTAAAAGTTGAATATGCTGTATTTTTAGGCTTTATATCCGCAGTTCTTGACCTTGTGCCAATAGTCGGACCGATTATTTCCGGCGTATTAATACTCCTAATTGCATTTCCAAAAGGTTGGCTTATTACTATAATTGCAATTGCTTCTCTATTATTAGGACAGTTTATTGAAAATAACTGGGCAAAGCCTTATTTCTTTTCAAAATATATGGATCTGCATCCTTTAGTGGTGATATTTTCATTTGTTATTGCTGCTAAATTTCTGGGTGTAATTGGTGTCCTTATTGCTCCGGCAATTGCTGCAGTTATCGTTACTCTTTTTGATGAAATATATGTAAAAACAATGAATGATGCTGAAAGTGAAGATTGATGACAGATATAACTTTATATAATATTCCTGATAAAAATCCGGAAATAAATATCTGGATGGCATTTCCGTCAATGATGTCTTTTGGCATGTCGTCATTAGGTTATATGTCTATAGTAAAGACTCTTGATATGAGAGCAGATTACTTTGTTGAAAAAATATTTACAGATACTGTTTCAACAAAACTTATGCCTGCTGGTGTCGATGTCATGGGTTTTTCTGTTTCTTTTGAAATTGATTTTTTAGGCATTTTCAGTATTTTAGAAAAATATTCAATACCGTTAAAATCTTGTGACAGAGATGATAATTCCCCTCTTGTTTTTGGAGGCGGACCTGTTTTGACGGCAAATCCCGAGCCTTACAGTGCTTTTTTTGACTTTATTATAATTGGAGATGCTGAAAAAATTGATTCTGAAATTATAGATGTAATAAAAATCAACAAACATTTACCCAAAAGTGAATTATTAGAAATTTTATCAAAAGTTCAGGGTATATATGTTCCTTGTTTTACAAATTATGCCCCTCTAAAAGGTGTAACCGTCAAAAATGGTGCAACTTATACGGTTGAAAAACTAACTTGTTCTTTAAATAAGTGTATAACTACTCCTGTGCTTGCTGAAAAAAGTTTCTTTTCAAATACTTACGTTATAGAAGTAGTCAGAGGCTGTCCTCAAAGATGCGGATTCTGCATTGCTTCATATTTAAATTTGCCGTATCGCTTTTGCAGCTATGATGAAATTATAAAAAGTATTGATACCGGATTGAAATACACAAATAAAATAGCCTTATTGGGTGCGTTAATTACAGCGCATCCTGATTTTGACAGAATATGTGAGTATATTTTGCAAAAGAAACAGCAGGTGCAGGATCTGGAATTGTCTGTATCTTCTTTAAGAGCTGACTCAATTTCACCTGTTGTTATAAAAACTCTTGTTGAGTGCGGTCAAAAACATTCAACTATTGCTATTGAAGCAGGTTCAGAAAGATTGAGAAAACTAATAAATAAAAATTTATCGGAAAAGCAAATATTTGATACAGTTAAAACCGCTTATCAAAATGGACTGAAAGGTCTGAAAATTTATGCAATGATTGGATTGCCTACAGAAACACAGCAAGATATTGATGAAATGGTTATGCTTGCACAAAGGTTAAAATCTTCTTTTAAAGATTTTGATTTTACTTTTTCTTTTTCTACATTTGTTCCAAAAGCACACACGCCTTTCCAATTTTGCGAAAGGGAATCTACAAAAATTCTTGAAAAAAAATATGAGTATCTCAAAAAAGAGTTTCATAAGCTTGGCATGAAAATAAGAACTTCCAGTGTGAAATGGGATTATTGGCAGGCTCTTTTATCACGTGGAGACAGAAGGCTGGCAGATTATCTTGTCGATGTTTATAAGTCAGGAGCAAATCTCGGTGCTTTCAAACAATGTTATAAGAAATTTGTTGATTCAAAAAATCTTCCCTCTTCCGACGATTATGCGCTAAATAATCATGACCCGAATGAAATACTGGCATGGGATTTTATCTCTATCACTCCGGATAAGAATTCTTTAATAGCCGAATATAAAAGGCTTTTACCTGATATTAAGTAATGTAAAACTTCAATTATATTTTTATGTTTAAAAGGGTTGACATAAATTTTCTTGATGTCATAATAATAATGTAAGGTTTAAGTGTAGTCGAAACACTAAATAACATTTATTTTTTAACATTAATAACCCCGAACACATATAAACTCCTAAATAATAAACACAAAAGAGACCATTAGGATGCAGAAAACAAACCACTCTATTGAGTGGTCTTTTTTTATACATTTTGATTAAAATTTCAATAATTTTATATTTTATGATGTATTTTTGATATCAATTTATATATTTTTACCAAATTAAGTGTATTCGTGACAATTAATAACGATTTGCTTTTAAATCGTGAAAATATTATCATGTTTAAATGTCTATTGTTGATACAAATTTAATAGAAACAGCAGTCGGTAATTTATGTTTAAAAGCAAACACCGAATATAATGCTGAGTTATATAAAGTGTTGTTGAATAAATATGAAACCGCAGATAATTTTGATAAAAAAAATAAACTTGAAAACATACTAATCAATATAAAATCAGCGTATACTTCAAAACGTCCTTTATGTCAGGACACAGGTCAGGTTTTATTGTTTGTTGAAATAGGTCAGGATGTAAAATTAACCGGCAGACCTTTAAATGAGGCAATTAATTCGGGTGTGCGATCTGCTTACATTTCTTATTTATTTAGAAAATCAGTGGTTAAGAATGCAATTTTTGACAGGTCAAATACAGAAACTAATACTCCTGCAATAATATATACAGATATAGTAAATGGTGATTCGATCAATATAAAACTGATGGTCAAAGGTGCAGGCTCTGAAAATTATTCATGTGTAAAAATGTTTAATCCTTCTGCTAGTGAAGAAAATATTTTTGATTTTATAAAAAACGCCGTTATTACATCTGGCGAAAAAAGTTGTCCGCCGCTTGTTCTTGGTATAGGTATCGGCGGTACTATGGATACTGCTGCAGTCATGTCTAAGAAAGCATTTTTCAAAAAAATAAATAATGTGAGAGAAAATGAATTTAAAAACAAATTGCTAAGCTATCTATCTGATGTGTCTGATAATATTATTGATATAAAACTAATGACGTCACAAACCCATATAGCAAGTTTACCTGTAGCAATAACCATAAATTGCCATAGCTGCAGACACTGTGAATGTACAATTTCTAATTCGAAAATTTTTTATACGGAAAATCCCTGTGAATATAAAGAAATTCCGGTCACATCCAAATCTTTAATTAAAATAAATTCTGATGATATTGATAAAATCTTATCTTTAAAAAAAGGCGACAGAATACTTTTGTCCGGAGAAATTTATACAGCAAGAGATGCTGCACACAAATTGATTGCTGAATTTTATGAGAAGAATGAAGCTTTTCCTTTTGAGATTAATAAAAAGATAATTTTTTATGCCGGTCCCTGTCCGGCAGCAGACGCTGAAATAATTGGTCCTATAGGACCGACTACGTCAACTAGAATGGATAAGTATTGTAAGTTATTATATTCAAACGGTCTGCTGGCTACAATCGGCAAAGGTGAGCGTTCTCTATCGTGTGAAAAAGATATTTTAAAATATGGTGGCAGATACTTTAGTGCACAGGGCGGTATAGCGTGCTTATTATCAAAATGTGTAAAAAAATCACAGGTGATTGCATTTGAACACCTTGGAACAGAAGCTGTAAGAAAGTTATATGTGGAGGATATGCCTTTAACAGTTGAAATTTAGCCTAAAAAAAGACTCCTTAATGGAGTCTTTTTTATTTAATTAATTCTTTGAAACATATATCCTATTCCACGTGCTGTTAGAATCAATTCCGGATTAGCGGGATCTGTTTCGAGTTTTGAGCGTAATCTTGAAATATGTACATCAACAACTCTTGTATCGATGCGATGATCCGGCGGATACGCCCACACGTATTGAAGAATTTCGTTTCTTGAATATGCTTGTCCCGAGTTATTAACAAGCAGCTCAAGAAGGCTGAATTCCATACCTGTTAATCTGATACGTTCATTCTTTCTGAATACCTGTCTTCTTGCTGTATCAATTTTTATATTACCGGTTGTAATCACATTTTTTGTAACCTTACCGGTTGATGGAGCTATTTCTCTGTTTGTTGCACGTCTCAAAACAGATTTTACACGGGCTTCCAATTCTTTAGGGCTGAACGGTTTTACTACATAATCATCTGCACCGAGTTCAAGACCTGTAATTCTTTCAGAAACATCACCCAGTGCTGTTAATATAATAATCGGGACATCAGATGTTCTTCTTATTTCCCTGCAAACACCGTAACCGTCCATTTTTGGCATCATAACATCCAAAACAACCAGATCCGGATTTTCTTTATTAAAAGCTGCAACTGCCTCTTCTCCGTCAGCAGCTGTAACAACATCATAACCGATCATACTTAATCTTGTTTCAAGAATCCTTCTGATACTTGCTTCATCATCAGCAATTAAAATCTTTTGCTTTGCTTCTGCCTGTTCATTAGCTTCAGTATTTGGACACATGTTAAAAACCTATCTTTCTTTACCCTTGTCATTAACCACATATTAAATAAAAATATTTTGTAATATTAACAATATTACAAAATATTGATTTTTTTTAAATTATATTACAACTTCTTTACTTAGTCAACTCGGCTATCTCTGGATTTAGCATTATAATTGCATTACATTTTTGCCGGTGGTATAAATTTATTATGTATAGAAAGAGAGGTTACAATAATGTCTAAAATTGAGGTATTTTTACCTGATGATTCAAAAATTTCTTTAGAAGAAGGCTCTAATGGTTTTTCACTTGCAAAGAAAATCAGTGACAGTCTTGCAAAAAATGCAATAGCATTGGAAATTAACGGAGAAGTTAAAGACATTCGAACATCACTTTCTAATAATGATAAAGTTAAAATATTGACATCTAAAGATGCGGAAACACTTGCTATATTGAGACATTCAACTTCGCATATTATGGCTCAGGCTGTTATTGCTTTATTCCCACAGGCAAAACTAGCAATAGGTCCCGCTATTGAAAACGGTTTTTACTATGACTTTGATTTGGAAGGTCACACTTTTACAGAAGAAGATTTATCAAAAATTGAAGACAAAATGAAAGAAATTGTAAAAGAAAACCTTACATTTGAAAAATATTTTGTACCTGATGTAGATGCGCAAATAAAAGAATTTAAAGACGAAGGCGAAATTTATAAAGCGGAATTGCTCGAAGAACACAGAAATCATAAACCGACATTATATTTGACAAAGGACAAAGACGGAAATTCTCTATTTAATGATTTATGTGCAGGTCCGCATCTGCCGGATACTTCTTTTATAAAAGCATTTAAATTAATGAAAGTTGCTGGAGCATACTGGAGAGGCGATGCAAAAAATAAGATGCTGCAAAGAATTTATGCTACAGCTTTTTGGACAAAAGAAGACTTAAAAGCATATTTAACTATGCTTGAAGAAGCTGAAAAGCGTGATCACAGAAAACTCGGTGCAAAACTTGATCTGTTTTCTACAAGAGAAGAACTCGGCGCAGGGCTTGTATTGTGGCACCCGAACCTTGCAGTAGTAAGAGAAGAAATTGAAAATTACTGGCGAACAGAACATAGAAAAAGAGGTTATGTAATTGTAAATACTCCTCATATAGCTAAATCAAAACTGTGGGAAATCTCAGGTCACGCTGATCACTACAGAGAAAATATGTTCTTTATTCAAAAAGAAGATGAGTCTGATGATCAGTATATTTTAAAACCAATGAACTGTCCGTTCCATATTCTTATTTATCAGGCGAACAGACATTCATACCGTTCACTGCCTTTAAGAATGGCAGAACTAGGAACGGTTTACAGAAGAGAACACTCCGGTGCACTTGGCGGTTTGACACGTGTTCAAGGATTTACGCAAGATGATGCTCACATCTTCTGCACACCCGAACAGCTGGTTGATGAAATCAATGAAATTATAGATTTTGTGGCTGATACAATGGCTATTTTCAAAATGGACTTTGACGTTGAACTTTCTACCCGTCCTGAAAGTTATATCGGTGAAATTGAAAACTGGAATAAAGCGGAAGAAGGTCTCAAAGCCGCAATGGATAAAAGAGGCATGAAGTATGACATAAATGAGGGTGACGGCGCTTTTTACGGACCTAAAATAGACTTCAAAGTAAAAGATGCTATCGGCAGAACATGGCAATGTGCAACTATTCAATTAGATTTTAATTTGCCAGCACGTTTTGATTTGAAATACCAGGATAAAGACGGACAGCTTAAAACACCTCTTATGCTGCACAGAGTTGTATTCGGTTCAATGGAAAGATTCCATGGTATATTGATAGAGCACTATGCGGGTGCTTTCCCTCTCTGGCTTGCTCCTACTCAGGTTGAAATTGTTCCGATTTCTAACGATAAGCATACAGATTATGCTGAAAAAGTCTATAAAGCACTTAGAAACGCAAATATAAGAGCAAATCTTGATGACAGATCTGAATCAATGAACTACAAAATCAGAGAATCTTTACAGGATAAGAAAATTCCTTATGTTGTAGTAGTCGGTGACAAAGAAATGGCTGACGGCACAGTTGCTATCAGAAAAAGAGGCAAAGGTCCCATCGGTTCATTGAAGATAGATGAATTTGTTTCAGGATTACAGGAAGAAATAAAAAGCAGAGCATAGATTTTATGTTGGTTAAAGAATTTAAAAAGCCTTTGTCTCAGGATGTTGTATTAATCGGTCCTGATGTTAAGGATGATATTATTATAATGGCGCTGGAATCAAGTTGTGATGAAACAGCATGTGCGATAGTCAAAAACGGTCGAGAGGTGCTTGCTAATGTTGTTGCTTCTCAGATAAAAACCCATCAAGAATTTGGCGGAGTTGTTCCGGAAATTGCTGCACGGGAGCATCTTGATGCAGTAAATTTGATAATTGCTCAGGCTTTTGAACAATCCGGACTAAAACCCGATGACATAACCGCATTTGCTGCTACTGTCGGTCCGGGGCTTGTTGGTTCACTTCTTGTCGGATTAAACGCAGCTAAAGCGCTTTCTATTACTTATGATAAACCTTTTATCGGTGTAAATCATTTAAATGCGCATGTATGCGCTAATTATATTGACACTGATTTAAAACCGCCAATGATTGCATTGCTTGTAAGCGGCGGTCATACTCAAATTATTAAAGTTGATGATTACCTTAACCAGAAAATAATAGGGGAAACCATTGATGATGCAACAGGCGAGGCTTACGATAAAGTTGCCAGACTGCTGGGACTGCCTTACCCCGGAGGATTAAATCTTGACAGAATGGCTCCAAGCGGAAATCCGCATGCATACAAACTGCCGGAGGCAAAAGTTCAGGGTGAATTTGATTTTAGTTTTTCCGGCTTAAAAACAGCTGTGCTAAATCTAACGAGAAAACTTGAAGATGAACTCGGGTATATTCCAAAAGAAGATGTTGCTGCAAGTTTTCAGGAATGTATAACATCAACCCTTTTCAAAAAGACACTTAAGGCAGCTGAAAAATACAATATTAAACAAATTGTCTTAGGCGGAGGCGTAGCTGCAAATTCTGAAATCAGGAAAAAATTCTTTTCTCTTCAAGATAAAGGATACAAGATATTTGCACCTGCTATGAAATATTGTACGGATAATGCATCAATGATAGCTAGTTCAGCTTATTTTCTTGCAAATACAATGGATTCATTGGAACAAGAAGTATTTTCAAGATGCTGAAAAAAACTGTAATTATTATCTGTTTAATAGTCTTGTCTGCACCTGTTTTTGCAAGAACAAATTCACAAATAGGGGCACAGTTGTATGCTGTTTCAAGACAGGCAGATAAACAAAGTAAATCAAAAGGTGACATGATGAGAGACAACATTGCCTCTTTTCTAATAGATGCTAATATGCTAAATTTTTACGAAGACAATGCTATATGGCGAAAATTACCTTCCGGATGGTTTTATGATTCCCGCAGTGTCCAGCATTTGTATTTAAGACATTTAGGTGTTTATAAATCTCCTGACGGCAAAGTTATGGGCGTTTTTGACGTTAATTGTGAAGATATAAATGATGTGCAGGAACGCTTCTATGGATATGTAAAAACTACTGAAGTGTATTTTGATATAAATTATCGTACAAAAAGAGGTCGCTCTTTGGGATTTGTGCAAACATTTTGCAAATAATTTCTTGCAACTTATTGTTTAAAATGCTATATTTGAATGGCTGTAGTAGATAATGGGATATGGTATGGGTTTTAGCAATACAAATTTATCAGCCAGAGACAGAATTGTTCTTGCTTTGGATACGGATTCACTGGAAGAAGTTGAACGACTGGTTACTTTGTTAAAAGATTATGTGGGATGTTTTAAAGTCGGTCCCCAGTTATTTACGTCATGTGCCTATGAAGCTATAGATTTAATAAAAAGACTCGGCGGTAATGTGTATTTTGACGGCAAATTTCATGATATACCGTCTACGGTTGCAAAAGCCGGTTCAAATTTGATAAAACGAGGAGTTACTATATTTAGCGCCCACCTTGCCGGCGGTTCCAAAATGCTTACAACAACAGTAAAGGTTGCCAGAGAAACCGCAAAGAAATTTAATATGCCAAAACCGACAATTCTTGGTGTAACACTTCTTTCGAGTTTCGGGCAAAGAACTTTAACAGAAGAATTAAATGTGAAAATGAATATAGATGAGTATGTCTCTCATCTTACGTATCTTGCACAGGAGTCAAAAATCGACGGAGTAATTGCCAGCGCTTCGGAAGCTAAAAGAATCAGAAAAGAATTCAGCGATGAATTTATTATTTTATGTCCTGCTATACGTCCTACCTGGTCAGTTGTTAATGATCAGATTAGAGTGGTCACGCCTACTGATGCAATTAGAGCAGGTGTTGACTATATGGTTATTGGCAGACCTATTACTGCAGCTGATGATCCGATTGCGGCGGCAAATATGATAATTGAGGAAATAGAAGAAGCATCAAATTCAGTTCAAATTTAAATATTTTTATTATTGTGTGTTTATTATTTATAAATTGACAGTAGGAGACAATGATGATTATAGGCGTTCCTAAGGAAATTAAAAACTGCGAAAACAGGGTTTCGTTAATACCATCGTCAGTAAAAACCTTAATTGAAAATGATAATACTGTATATGTCGAATCAGGTGCCGGTGTAAAAATCGGGTTTACGGATGAACTGTATAAAGAAGCAGGTGCCACAATCATTGATACTGCACAGGAATTGTATGCAAAATCTGAGATTATTGTTAAGGTCAAAGAATTGCAGAAAGAAGAATATTCTTATTTGAAAAATGGACAAACTGTGCTGTCTTATGCACATCTGGCAATTGAACCTGATTTATTAGACGTACTTATAAAAAAGAAAGTTACAACTATAGATTATGAAACAATTCAAATGCCTGACGGAAAATTACCTTTATTGATGCCGGTCAGTGAAATAGCTGGAAGAGTTTCCATTCAAATAGGCGCCAGACTTTTAGAAAATACATACGGCGGTGTCGGAAAGCTCCTGGGCGGAGTCCCCGGAGTTTATCCAAGCGAGGTTTTGATTATAGGTGCAGGTGTAGTTGGAATACATGCTGCAAAAGTTGCTCTTGGAATGGGGGCTATCGTTACTATGCTTGATATATCTCCCGATAAACTCAGAGAAGCTGCAAAAATGTTTCAAGGCAGAGTTAATACTGCAATGTCAAATAAATATAACATTGAAAAATATATAAAAACAGCAGATCTTGTTATCGGTGCAGTTTTATTGGTGGGAGAGGTTACACCTAAAATAATAACGGAAAATATGGTTAAAACGATGAGAAAAGGTTCTGTTATCATTGATGTTTCAATTGATCAAGGAGGAATTGTGGAAACTATAAAAGAGCCTACTTCGTTTGAAAATCCGACTTTTGAAAAATACGGCATAATTCACTGTGCTATACCGAATATCCCGAGCTGTGTTGCAAGAACAGCAACAGTCTCGTTTAATAATTATGTATTGCCTTATATCTTAAGGCTTTCCACAAAAGGTTTTATCGCAGCAGTAAAATCTATGCCGGAGCTATATAAAGGTGTAAGTACATTTCAGGGTAAGCTGACCGATCCTGTTATAGCAAAATCTCTAGGACGACAGTATTCTGAACTTTCTATGTTAATTGGGTTTTAATCTTTAATATGATATAATCCTTTTAAAGGAGATACTATGAAAAGAATTATACTGGCTTTTTTGATAACAGCGTTTTTTTCGGCTGCTGCTTTTGCTGCTAAATATAAAGTAAATACAAGCGGCAGAGTAACTTCTCCGGAAGGTAAAGTTCAGCAAAATAGTGTTTTAAACAATCAGACAAATTTATACAAAAATTATTATGCACCACAGTATGTGAATTCGCAAAAAGTTCTTTCAGGTCCGGTTGGAACAATAGATATAGTAATGGATTACTCAGGAAGTATGCTGTACTGGATTCAGGAAGCACAAAGAACTATGTCTCAAATAATTGCACAACTGCCTGCGTCAACAAGTATCGGTTTCAGAGTATTCGGGCAGAACGGAGGAAATAATCCTTACACACCTAATCTCGCCAAGGTTAAAGAGATTGTAAAAACTGCCGGCGGCAAATACAAAGTCACAACAGCTAATGATAGTTATTTGGGAAATACATCAGGTTCTTGTTCTGCAACAAAACAGGTGGTTCCTATTTCATCAAATAATATACAAGCATTGTCTGCAGGAATGGGTTCAGTTAACATAGGCGGATCTACACCTCTGACTTTCGGTTTACATCAGGCAGTAACACAAGATTTTGGAAGTATGTCACAATCTTTCCCTAAAAAAATTGTACTTATAACGGACGGTGGTGAGAATTGCGGAGGAGATCCATGTGAATTTGCCAGAGAGCTTATGCGAAAAAGAAATGATATACATATAGATGTTGTACTCGTATCATCTTCATCCCAGATGCTTAAATGTCTGGCTGATACAACCGGCGGACATTTTTATACAACAAGCGATATATCAAGCTTTTCTGACGTTTTAATACAGTCGATGAAAACTCCGCCAAATCAGGTACAGACCACTGTGCCACAGCAACAACCTGCTCAGCAGTATGAATATATTGACTACTAATTTAGGTCAACTTCAAAACTTCCGCCGTACATTTTTACTGATAATTTTAGTGTCTGATTTTTGTATGCTGCCGGAGGCGTACGATAGCTAGGTGTCTGCATCATTGCGGAATAGACAGCATCATTTAAACTGTCATTATTTGATTGTTGTGAAAATGCACGGTTAATTAAGTTACCAGATGAATCTAATTTAAATGAAATAACGCAGTTGCCGTCACCGGTTACTGTCGCAAAATTTATATTAGACGCAATTTTATTTCTTAAACCTATTTTGTAATTTGCATACTCTTTTTGTTGAGCAGCCGTGTTAATTTTAGGTTTAGCTGTTGTTTTGGGAGTTGATGCCGTTTGCTTTTTTTCTGTAGCCTTTGGTACAGGTACAGTTTTTACGGAAGTTACAGGTTTGCTTACAGGTTTTGATGTCGCTTTTTGTGTATTATAGGTTTTGGGTTTATATTTAGAGACAGATTGTTCGGAGACTTTTTGAGGTGCAGCTGTTCTGTTTGCTGCGCCGTAATTTGTAACAATATTTCCTGCTGTGTTTGTTGCGTGTCTTGTTGCATTTGTATAGCTGTCTACAACTTTTGTGACAATAGGAAATGATGTTTTTTGTTTGTTATCGTCAGAAATCGTTTTTGCTGACTGTTTTCTTTGTTTTGATTCAATCCATATATCGTCAATATCCGGAATACTTTTTGCCGCAAGAACAGGTTGTTTTTTTTCTGCAGTTTTATCAGTACTATTTTTATTGCTGTCACTGCTTCCCGGAAAAAATATTGTAATAAATGATAGTATTATACAAATAATAAAAAATGCAATAGATTTTCTGTCAACAGGACTGTAATTTATCGCATCACAGGTATCATAGTCTTTATTTTCATCATTGTATTCATAATCAGTATTATTGTAATAAAATTCTTCACTTTCATTTTCTATTTCAAATATATCATTGCCGCATTCGCAATAATCTGGTTTAATATTATATTCATGTCCGCATTCAGTGCATTTGTACATGATATTAATTCCTTACTTTTTCTATATCTTTAAAGTCAGACGGAGTGCTGTATTTTGTAGTATTAGAAATTTTCCAGCCGCCTTCAACAGTTGTGGCAATTCTGTTTGATCCCTGCGGAAAATTGAGAATAGAACGACCCTGATAACTTTTTATTACAGGTGCTATGTATTGAATTGCAAAAGGAGTAAATGATGCATTAGTTGACCAGGTTTGGATGTTTGTAACTTTTCCGTATTTATCCACATCAAATTGAAATTTAAAAACAGTACCCTGAGGAACAATGGGAAGCCTTACATCTTTCATCAACTGATTCTGAATATCCGAACGCCATTTGTTCCATTTTATAAGTTCTGTTTGTTCAGCGGATTGTTGTGTCTGTGCAGCTGTTTTTGCCGGTGTCGCAGGCTTTGATACAGTAGTGTTTTTTTGTTTAGCCACTGTTTTTGTTTTAGCTGCGGGTTTTGATTTTACTGTATTTGTTTTAACCTGTTTTGTTTGTACAGGCTTTGTTGTTTTTACAACTTTTGTACTGACCTGCTGTTTTTGTGAAGATGTTTTTGTGACCGCTGTTGTGGTTTTCTTTGCGGTTTGAATCTTTTCTGTTTCTTTTGTTACCGGCTGTATTTTGTTAATGTTATTAATTTTTTCCCGTACTATTTTTTTGTCGGTTTTGACAGCGGAAGTAGTAGGCAGTTCTTTTGTTTCAGTTGATACTTTATCTGCCTGTACAATTGTATATGCAGAATCGTATATCAAAACCTCTTTGTGCATTTCCGGTTTTAATATGACTACCAGCAAGGTAGAAACTACTATAAAAGCTATAATTACAATTGAAAATATTCTGTACAAAAGCTGCCTTCTCTTCTTATCGGTCTAATTTTGCAATTAATTCATCACAAGTGTAAATTTCGAATTTTGTCTGGCTTAGCATATATGTTTCAGCCAGGAGCAAAGCTGTCGGAACAAGTGCTGCTACGGAACTTAAAAACATACCGCTTATATCACCGCCCATTTCTTGCATAAAGTATGAAATATTCATTGAAAATTCAATAAATATTATACAAATGCCTATAATAAATGAGCGTCTCATTTCAGTGTCCAGTTTTTTTACGCCCTGTAATCCGTATATATCAACTCCATGCTGAAGATAGTTGCTGTATCCGTCATTTTTTAATACATTTGAAGCCTGAATCTTTTTATTGCAGAAAAAAGCATTAACAAAAGCAAAGAATGCAAATATTATCAAGAATGACGCAAGTACCAGAAAGACAGGACTGAATCTCAAACCTGAAATTCTTATCCAGCCGGCTGCTTCGGGAAAACACATTGCAAGTGTATTGGATACTCCGTATGCCAGGAATGGTGCTGTTAAAATACCAAGAATTGTTTCACCTGCTGATTTTAATTGTAAATTGAATAATCTGTCTTTTATGTTTCTGATTTTTGGTGCACTTAAGTTGTTAATAAAGTGTTCAATCCATTGCTGGTATTCACGCATAACTTTTTCAAAATCTTCTCTGTATTCATATTTATCAAGTTCTTTTGAAAGAATTGTACTGTTGTGTTTAAAATATCCGCATGATACTGCAAGAGCAATACACCCTGCTGTAAAGAACAGTGACATAAATATAGCAAAAAACGGCATTGATTTCGGAGTCATATAATATAGAAGATTTATAACATAAACGCCCGCAAAGAATATCAATGGCGAAACTATCATGAATTTTTCGGCTGCTGCATTAGAGGAATACTCTGTATTTACCTTATTTTGTAAAAATAAAAATATACCCTGCTTCAAGGTCAAACCTATTGCATAAATTATTATCGAATAAATTACTACAAGTCTCATATTAACAGGCATCTGTATCACAGTAGCTGCGTCTTTTAACGGTAACCCGGTTAGATAATTTGCAACACCGAATGCCAGTACTATTGATGCTGCGAACAGACCGATATGCAGGAATATTCCTGCCTTTGAGTTCATTGATATTTTGTTTTTTAAATCATTAATCTGAAATCCAACCTGTTTAATTATGGAAACACGTGCCTGCTCAATACAGGATTTTTTTTCTTCTATTCTCATTTTAGCTGTTGAATTATTGTTGTTGGAAGATGACTGAGGTTGTTCTAATCTTGTTTGAAAAGGCTTTTCTATAACATTGGAGGTTTGTCCTGCAGAGTATTTTATCGTGATAAATTCGTCAGAATCTTTTACCATTAATTTACACATATTGTCAAATTCCAATTTTTGCGCTAAAGGTACACCTTTAAATAAAAAATTATTACAGTTAAGCGGATTTAAAATGCAACATTTGCCTGTATTTTTGTCGTACTGAACAGTCAGCACATAATCAAAACCAAAGTTTATACAGCAATTGCCGCCTGCCTTAGATGAAATATTTATCAAATCCTCTGATTCAAATGTATTTTGTGTATTTCTGGTAATTATAGTAAAAGCCATTTGTCATCCTACCTTCCGATTGCTTCTAAAAGTCTTCTTTGTGATTTATTAACAGTATGTTCATTAACAACGATTAATTTTTTTTCTCCAAGTACCGGATTGAGCTTTGTTTTTACATAATCTAATTTTTCAGGATCAGCATAAGCAAATAGCATTGATATTTCCGGAATATATTTTTTTATGTTTTTTACATTCTCTGGCAAAGTTTCCCAGTCTATTTGTTTGTTTATATCTCCATTTTCTTCCAAAGCTCCTATTACGACAATAGAGGGACGAAATCCTTCTTTTTTCATATTTAAACTGTGCTCAAATGCTTTTTTTATTGCAATGCCGTATGATGTGTTATATTCTTTTGTATCAGATTTTGTAAATTCTTCCAGTGCATTGGTTATTGCTGCACCATCAGTAGGTGCACCTTCATATATTAAATATGAAGTATCTGTTACTGTCAGAATTTTTATACTATCCTCAGGGTCGAGAATAGCACAGACTGATTTCAGGTATTTTATTTCTTCATCAAGTTTTTGTTGATTGTATGCTGATGAATCTACAACAAAAATAACAGCAGCCGGTTTAAAATCATCTAGCTCAATATTCTGTATTGCACAAAAAATTAATTTGCAAACTATAGAACAAATCAGTATTAATATTCCTATTGTAATTAATTTTTTGTTCACGAGATCCTCTGCTAATAATTCAATACCACATTTAAGGGCTGTTCTAGAATGACTTCTATATCAGTATATGCTGGTATTTCAGCATCTACACCTTTTTCAGCAACATTTGTTGCCAGTGCGGTTCCGCCTGTTACACTTGCCCCTATTATTGCCCCTCGGGCAAGATCTGAGGTGTCACCAGTAAGTGCAGCAAAAGCAAGACCGACAATAGCTCCTATTGCGGCATAGACAAGAGTGTTTGTTAAAACTTTTTTGACCTTACCCTCATTTGTTACTTTAAAATCTATATCTTGCGTAACGAGATTATATGTTTTACCTTTAGGTGTTACCAGTTTATTAAAGGACATTTTTACGGATCCGTTTCTTGAACCCAGCTTTGCGTGATTAGCATCTGTCAGAGTTCCGTATAAAAGACTGCCTTGCTGTGCTACAATACAATTTTTGTATATCCAATCGCTCTTTAAAACAGCTGTTATAGAATCTCCTTTTTTTGCAATGGCAGTATTAACACCAGATTGCAAATATGCATCAATTTTTGTGCCTTTGGGAATATTACCGACAAACCCTTTAAGAGATGTACTCTTATTTTTGTTCTGTTTTTCTGTTTTTGTTTGTTGTACTGATGTTTTAGGTTCTTCAAAAGAATATTTTTTAGTCTGACCGGTTATAGTTGTTTGCACTACTTTGGCAAAATTGCTCAAATGCATGGCGTTTTCAGATTTTTGGTATTCAATATCCTGTTTTTTTATTTTTTTTATAATTTTTTTATGTATTTTTTTACTGGAATCATCGGATTCAAAATAATAAAATAAATTTGATCCGCTTTGCTGCAATACAACAGAGATATGCCTTTCCGGTTTTTTCGTTGAGACTGAATATGATGAATATACAGAATTTTTCTTTTTTATTTCATAAGAATTCTCAGCTAAAACACTTTCTACCTGCGGTATTAAAACACTTTTATCGATGTTTTTTAAATAATTAAGTTCGCTGAAAGCAAAACAGATGTTTGTTGAAAAGAAATATAATATGCATAATAATAATGCTGTAAACTTTTTCATATACTACTTATCCTTAATTTTTGTCGTTGTAATTTCTCTGGTAACTGTTGTATCACCATTTGAGTCAATTTTGATTATATGTTTTATTATACTGATTTCAAACTGTTTATGCATTTTGGGCTGTAAAATACATAATAACAGGGTTATTAGTGCAATACCTGTTATAAGCAATGTTAGGGGTGTTTTTATATTTAATTTATTAATATTCATTATATTAAACTCCATTTAAAGAAATTATACTATAATTTCATATTTCTATCTATTATAAAACATTTTTTGTAATATAAAAAATTGGGTTTTATTGAATCATACTGACAATGTGATTAATACAACTGTATAAAATATATGTTCAACAGGAGAATAGAAAATATATATTAAAAATTTAATATTTGTTTTATGAATAAATCAATATTTTTATTATTTTTTATACTACAAGTATTTTTTCAAAATGTATGTTTAGCAGCTACTGTTGATATTAATTCATTTAATGAACTTATGAATTCAGTATTAAATAACGGTGATACTTATAACTTTACAAATAATCTTGAATCAACTGAATCTATAGACAGACATTTTTTTAACTACGATATCAATTTTGACGGTAATATGTATTATATAGACGGAAAGCAGACCTTTGGCGGGTTTATACTAAGCAGAGATAATTCATTTGATGAAATTGTTATCCAGAATTGTGCAGGACAGATGTATCAGAACTCAAATTTTGCCGGTGCAGTTTTTAATTTTGGCGGACAAACCGAAATCTCCGGCTCTGATTTTAAAAATAATTTTGCTGATTCAAGTAATAACAATTTTGGTATTGGCGGTGCAGTTTATAATTTGCAAGGCGGCGGGATAATTGTTAATAATACAAATTTTGAAAACAATTATACTCTTGGAGCAGGTTCAATTGGCGGTGCAGTATCCAACGGCTATAATGATAATGGTACAGCAAAATTAGATTTAAATAATGTTAATTTTACTAATAATCATGCTTCCGGTTATACATTTATTGAAGGCGGAGCCTTATACAATACCGGAATTGCAACTCTTAACAATACAAACTTTATTTCAAACTATGCAGAGTCTCTGGAAGAACAGCGTCCGCAGCAGAGTTTTGTGTATGGCGGTGCATTAAATAATATAGGCACAATAACAATAAATAATTCTGATTTTAACGGAAATTATATAAAATCTACTGATAATTCAATATCTTACGGCGGTGCTATCTTTAACGGCGGTAAGTTCAACGGCGAAAATATAGAAGTAAGCAATAATACTATAGATTCTGCTTTGTATGGAGACGGCGGTGCTATTTACAATAGTTCAACAGGAGTAATGACTCTTAGTAATTCCCTGATAGAAAACAATAAAATTTCATCTGATATTCAATACGGCAACGGCGGAGGCGTATATAATGCCGGTACATTAGACTTAAATAATACAGCTATGCGCAATAATTATGACAGAAATAACACCCCCAACGACATTTATAACACAGGTGTTGTGAATTTTAACGGCAACGGTACAAATTTAATTCAAAGCGGAATTACAGGCTCTGGCACAATTAATAAGAACGACGGGGGGGTGATTGAACTCGGAGGGGAAAATCAAAATTATACAGGAAATTTTAATTTAAATGCAGGTACCTTGACCCTTCTTCAAAATGCTCAATATTTCAATGCGGTAAATACAACTTTCGGAAATAATGTCAATTTCAATATAATAAATAATGAAATTAATAATATTAATTTTGGCAATTTAAATCTGGACGGAACTGCAAATATTTTTGCAGATGTAAATCTTACAGGATCAGTCATGGACAAAATAAGCGCTGATTCTGTATCAGGTGGCGGGAACTTATTTGTTGCCGGTCTAAATTTGTCAGGGACTCCAAAAGCAGCTGAGATATCTATTCCTTTTGCTGATAATGTTTTAAAAGATCGTGTATCATATAACTCCGTCAATATTCGCACACCAATATACAACTATAATGTCAGTTATAATTCCTCTAACGGAAATTTTCAATTCATAAGAGGCGGATTTGATTCTTCGATACTGGCAGCACAGGTAGCAACACAGCTTGCCGGTTATTTAACCCAGATAGACACATACCGCAATGTGTTTGCAAACCTTGATATGGTAATGATAATGCCGCCTGAAATAAAAACAGGCTTTAGCACGGTAAATAAGACTGCATCAGCCGAGAATTTCATCTTTTCGCCTTTCATCATGCCCGAGACACATAATGGTATATGGTTTAAACCTTATTCAACATTTGAATCAGTTGGACTTAAAAACGGTCCGAGCGTATCAAATGTAAGCTACGGGAGCCTTGTCGGGGTTGAAAGCGGATTAAAAAGGCTCAGAAATGATTGGTATTCTCTATACGGTGTATATTTGTCATACAACGGATCACATCAGGCTTATGACGGCAACAGTATTTATAACAACGGCGGTCTTGGCGGAATTTATTCTGCATTTTATAAAGGGAATTTTTTTACTGCCTGGACTGTTGATGCAGGTGCAAATTCAGCAGAAGCAGCTACGTACTTCGGGCAAACAAATTTTAATATGTTTAATACAGGTATTGCACAAATGACTGGATATAATATACATACATTTAATAAGCATTTTGTAATACAGCCTTCTGTTTTAACTTCATATTCATTTGTTAATACTTTTAACCACAATGCCTATCAAAATATACAAATAAATACAGAGCCTTTACATGCACTTCAAATTGTACCGGGTATTAAATTAATAGGAAATTTTAAAAATTATTTTCAACCTTATCTCGCAGTTTCTATGGTTTGGAACATAATAGACCATGCAAAGTTTAAGGCAGATGATATTTATTTACCAAATCTTTCAATAAAACCTTTTGTACAATACGGCGCAGGTGTTCAAAAAAGATGGGGTGAAAGATTAACAGGATTTTTTGAAACAATGCTTAGAAACGGCGGCAGAAACGGTGTTGTTCTGCAATTCGGATTTAGGATTAGTATATAACTAAATACCAACATGTACATAGAAAATAATGTTCACGATAAAATCAGCCGCTAAAAGATAAAATGTAGAGAGTATTGCCGATTTTGTAGTCGAAATACCTACATCCTTAGCCCCTCCACGGGTTTTGTACCCCTGTGTAGCACATACAAGTGTAATTAAGACTCCGAAAATAAATGCTTTGAAGATACTTATATATATATCTTTTGCTTCTAGTAAAAGCCATACCGTATTCATAAAACGATTGGGATGCAGCCCTATTGCAAAATAAGCAACCATCATACCGCCTACAATTCCGATAAACTCGGCAAGTATTACAACCATCGGGACAGTCAAAGCCGATGCGATCAGTCTCGGTGCAAAATAGTAACCCACCGGATCAACACCTAATGTTTTTATTGCATCTACCTGTTCAGTAACTCTCATATTGGCTACTTCCGCACATATTGCAGTGCCTGCTCTTGCACCGATAGCAAGTGCTGCAAAGCCGGGAGCTATTTCTCTTACCAGTGCAACTGCAATAAATCCTCCTACATAACTTTCGGCTCCGCTCATAAGAAACTGTTTTGATACCTGTAAGGAAATAACTGCTGCAGCTATGAAAACAATTGTCAGAGAAATAGACAATGAATCATAACTAATCATAGCTGCCTGAGATATAACGGAACTTAACTTTGTCTGTCCGTTAAAAATATATTTTATAGTTCGTATGAGATTCTGGACACACTGCCCTAAAAATTTAATCATGTTTTATGTATACCGGTAATTTCTAAGTATCAAAAAATAAAAAGCACATGCCGGCAAAAAAGCCGGCACTTTGCAATAAATATTTAATCATATATCGGTGTACACCATTTTTTGTATTTTTCAACTTTGCCTTTTACAACATCAAAGTAAAGTTTTTGAAGTTCTTTTGTGTGTTCACCGACAGCTCCTGTACCTATAGGTCTGTTATCAATAGATGTTATCGGACTGATTTGAGCGCCTGTACCGCAGTAGAATGCTTCATCAGCAACATACAACTCTGTTCTGGAAATTTCTCTTTCACAAGTTTTTAATCCGAGTACATTTTTGCCGAGTTCAAGAACTGTATTTCTTGTTACACCTACGAGAATGTTATCCGTTGTTTGCGTCGTAACAAGAGTATCGCCTTCGACCAGGAACAGATTCATTGCGGAACCTTCTGTTACTTTTCCAGCCTGATCAAGTACTATTGCATCATCAAATCCGGCAAGTCTTGCATCTGTTACTATCAATGCTGTATTGGCATAAGAACCTGAAACTTTTGCTCTCGGGGGGATAGCATTGTCGTCATTTCTTCTCCAGTTAGAGACACAAACTTTTAATCCTTTTGTCAAATCAATATAATCACCCATTGCAAAAGAAAAGATTAACACGGCATCCGGATTATCTATCAAGCCGGGACCGATTTTTAATGCGTTTTTGTATACCTGAGGTCTTATATAGGCGTCTGTTTTATAGCCGTTTTTCTTTAATAATTCTTTTGTTAATTTACAATACTCTTCTACTGTAAACTTTGGATCCATATGCATAATTTTGCAGCTGTTAATTAATCTTTCAAAATGCTCTTCCATTCTGAAAGCATAGAGCTGGTCTTCTTCTTTATTGTAATATGCTCTTATTCCTTCAAAAACCGATGTACCGTACAAAAAAGCATGATTTCTTACAGGGATTGAAGCTGTTTTTGCATCTGCAAATTCACCGTTTAAATAGACATATTCGGTTGTCATTATATTTCTCCTTTTCAGCTGCCTCTTTAAGAACTTTAAGTTACTTTTATTATCGTGATTTTTTAGTTGTTTTGCAAGATTTTTATAAATTCTTAATTCTGATTTGGTAAAGAAATGTAAAAACACTTATAAATTATGCGCCTTAACTATATAAAAATAATATACTAAATGATAGGATAATTTTGGATATGATTATTAAGTAGTTAAGAAGGGGTGTAAATTTATGATTTGTTGCGAAGACAAAGCAAAAACAAAAGATATGAAGAAATTCAAAAAGGTTTGCCACAAAGCGCTTAGAGAACTCGGAAAGAAAAATTTTGCGCTGATTGTGCACGGCAACAGCTTCCCTTCTATTTCAGGCAAAAACACCGGTTTTGGTACCCCGAACTCTGAAGCAGGTAAAAAGCTTATGGATTTTGCTTCTGGTTTATTCAACGCTATACAGCTTGGACCACAGGGGAAAACAAAAGCATGTGATTCATCTCCTTATACTGGTACCATTTTTTCAATAAACCCTTTGTTTATTGATCTGGAACAATTGACTACAAAGGAGTGGGGTAATATTTTATCGCTCGAAACATTTGAAAGAGTTTGCAATGAAAATCCTAATAAAAATATAAATAAGACAGCTTATTCTTACATATACAAAGCTCAGGATGAAGCTTTACAAGAAGCTTATATGAATTTTAAAGAGTGGAACTGTAAGAAATTAAATAAAGAATTTGAAAAATTCAAAGATGAAAATGATTTCTGGCTTTCTAAAGATGCTTTATATGAAGCACTTTCAATAGAAAACAATAATGACTATTGGCCTCTTTGGAATAATAAGACAGATCGAAACATGTTCAATCCTAAAAATGACGAAGATAAAAAAGCCGCATTTTTAAGAGAAAAAGAAATCAGACTAAAATACGCAGATACTATTAATTATTATAGTTTCTGTCAGTTTGTTGCCGCTAAACAGAATGAAGCAACAAGAAAATATGCAAAAAAAGATGATTTAAAAATGATTGCAGACAGACAGGTTGCATTCTCTGACAGGGACAGCTGGGCTTATCAGTCATTATTTTTAGAAGGCTGGATGCTCGGATGCCCGCCGGATTATTTTTCAAAAAGCGGTCAGGCATGGGGTTTCCCTGTTGTCGACCCCAAGAAAATGTTTAACGAAGACGGTTCTTTAGGCGAAGCCGGTCAGCTGTTAAAGCATCTTTATAAAAAAATGTTTAAGGAAAACCCGGGTGGTGTGAGAATCGACCATATTGTAGGGCTTATCGACCCATGGGTATACAAAGCAGGCAAAACACCTATGCCAAAAGACGGTGCAGGCAGGTTATATTCTTCACCGGAGCATCCTGAATTATCTCAATATGCAATTGCAACTATGGATGATTTGAATCTTGAACTTGAAAACGACAAAGAAAAAAGAGTTAAAAAATTAACGAAAGAACAAATCAAAAAATACGGTGCAATGATAGAAAAAGTTGTTATTGCAGCTGCAAAAGAAGAAGGTCTTAATAAAGACGCAATTGTTTGCGAAGATTTGGGCACACTTACCTTCCCCGTAGAATCTGTAATGAAAGAATATGATCTGCAGGGGATGAGACTTACACAGTTTGTAAAACATGAAGACCCTGAACATCCTTACAGATGCTGCAATATTGTCCCGAGATGCTGGGCAATGGTAGGCACGCACGATAATGAGCCTATTTCTATGTGGGCTGATGAAATGATTAACACTCACGAAGGATATCTTAATGTTGTAAATCTCGTTGATGATATGTACTCGGAGCTTCAGGGTAAAGAAAGAGATGATCTTATTGTTAAACTTACAACTGAGGCAAAAGCTTTGATGAATGTTAAACTTGCCGAGATTTTTGCATCCAAAGCAGAAAATATTCAGGTATTCTTTACCGATTTCTTCGGAATCAAAGATACATATAATAAACCCGGCACATCAGGTGACAGCAACTGGTCTTTAAGATTGCCGGATAACTTTGAAGAAGTTTATTTGAATAACATTTCAGAAAAAGGTCTGGCTTTGAATCTTCCTTTAATATTAAAAATGGCTATCGAAGCCAGAGGCAGTAAATATGCATCCAAGCATAAAGGATTGTTGAAAGATTTGGAAGAACTTATATAATATAAGTTATGAGCAAATTTTTAGATAATTTAACAGAAACAAATGCCCTCATTGAACAACACATTCATGGGGGCTTTGGCATAGATTTTGCAAAATGCAGTGCAGCTGATTTTATTGTATTTTCAAAAAGAATTATAAGATACGGCGTATGCGCTTTCTTTCCTACTCTTGCAACAAACAGCACAGATAATCTAAAAAGACAGATTGCTGAAATAAAAAAAGCAATTAAAATGCAAAAATCCGATAATGACTCTATGGCAGTAATTGCAGGCGTACATCTGGAAGCTTGCTTTATAAATCCTGCCAAAAAGGGAATTCATGATGAAAAACAACTGTTGACTCCCAGCATAGAAAACTATGCACAACTTGAAGATGATATTATAAAAATAGTAACCCTTGCACCGGAACTGGATACAAATAACGACCTTTGTAAATATTTAAAAAGCAAGGGGGTAAGAGTTTCTGCAGGTCATTGTATATCATCTGATTTGAGTAATGTAGATCAGGTTACACATTTGTACAATGCAATGGGTGAATTTTCTCACAGAAATACCTCAACGACCGTTGCTGCACTGGCTAATGACAGGATAGCTGTCGAACTTATTGCGGATTTTAAACATGTGCAAAAAGATGTATTAAAAATAACTTTCAGAATAAAACCATTAAGCAAAATTATACTTATAAGTGATGCTTTGCCTATTACTCACAGCAACATCGAGTCTATGGAATTTTGCAGCAAAACCGTATTTATGAAAGACGGCAAAGCAGTAGATGCAAACGGAACAATGGCAGGAAGCACAACATTTGTTGCGGACATAATCAAAGGACTCGTTCAAGACAAACTCCTTGATTTAGAAACAGCTGTATCTATGGCATCGACAAATATTACATATATAAACAATCAAAATTCTAAAGTTTACTGGGATAAAAATTACAATATTCAGGCAATAAATCTTAATGGAATTTTGACTACTTTTTAAAAATGTCTGGACGAAACATCGCTTGCACACGGGAGCATCCTGATACGTACGGCGCATGTTAATCATTATACTGCACACAGTAAGTGCGTCTCCGGCTTAGCTATTCTCATAAAAGCAACAGTTAGTTTCTTATATCAGGCAGTGTCTCTATCTCAAATTGACATTTAGTCAATTCTCTACAGCGTTCTTGTCTCAAGCTGGGAGTGGTACACCTCTGCCGATAAATATGCAGACGGCACCTCAAAACTACAAATCTTCTTTAGACTTTTGTTTCTCTTTCAGATTCCGGCGCAATTCAAGTATCCTGTCAAAGTCAGGAGCCAGTGATAATTCAAAGCTGAATCTTGGGTTCCTTCTGTAAACCTCGTGATTGTTGTGCATTAACGGAATACCCCAGTATAATCTGGCAGAAGCATCAGCAGGAAGTGCAATTCTTATACCGAAACCGCAGCTGACTATATAATCATCAGAGTTGTAGCTTCTTGCTCCCGGGCCTTCGCCTTTAAACGGATAAATACCGGCGTGGTCGATAAATAGAACACCTTTTATGTATTTGCCGAGGAAAGTAACCTTTCTTTTTTCTCCGTTATTTTTGTTTTTCAGCGTAATAGACTGCGGCGCAAGAGGAAAAACAAGCTCTCCGCTTATGATGTAACCGGAACGGCCTATTAACAAACCTTCAGAGTAACCCCTGATTGTAGCCAGACCGCCTGCTTGAAACTGGTCTATGTAAGGCATGACATCGGTAGGTGAATATTGGTATGAAGCTCTGAATTGACCTACGATTCCATGGCTGAAATCATGCAGCCTGATTAAGCTTCCTGTGTATTTAAAATATTTTGAATTGTCATCAAATATAGGAAATGCGTGGTATACACCCTGATTTAAGTACCAAATGCCTCTTTTGGAATCATATCTTGCGCTTAACGCTGTTTCCGCACTGGCTATTTTGTCTGTGTAAAGGCTGAAATCACCGAATCTTGTATTTGCCTGCTTGTAGTTGATTGCGGTGTAGCTGGTCAATTCAAAGTTCGGTTTTCTAATAAGCGGGTGTGTATAGTACAAAGAATATGTGTATGAACGGCTTTTGATATCAAATATTTCATAAGGGCCTTCGCCGATATTTGCAAAGCTGGATGAAAATGTAAACCCGACCCTGCCGTCATACTTGTTTACGGGAATATTGTAATCAGCAAAAGGCGTCACGGAGTATCTGCTTACATAGCTGCCTATTGACAATCTGTCACGCTGCCCGAATAAGCTGTCTGCTGCCAGCATCAGCCCGCCTCTGAGCTCTCCTATAGTTTTTCTTCCGGCATTGTCCATCAATGCCACTACATGGAAAGGATTTTTTTCTTTAGCCTGAAGGTTTATATCTGTTGTTGCTGTTTCTTTACCCTTTGCAAGGTTTGCTTTTAACTTAATTCTGTCATTATATCGGTTAAATTTTAAAATATCCTGCTCTAAAAGTGATATTTCAAATAATTCACCCGACTTTGCAGAAATTCTGTTTTTTATATAACTGTCTTTAGTCCATTTGTTGCCTTCAACGGTAATATCGCCTACTGTACCTTCCACAAGGTTTATTCTTACAATACCGTCTTCTATTGTTTGCGGGGGCAAAAATGCTCTGGCTGTAACATAACCTTTCAGCGCATAAGCGTAGTTAAAATCATTTACAAGCATCTGTAAATCTTCAAAGGTTACATACTTGCCTATGACACAATCTGTCAGTTCTTGAATCTCTTCGTCCGTAAAAATTTTGGAGTTTGTAACACCTACTGCCTGTATGTATACAGTATCAGACCTCGCCATTGCTTTTTGTGCTGCTGCTCTGATTGTGGTTGTAGTACCGTCTTTTTCTACTGTAGAATCCGTTGATTCTTCAGTTTCGGTTTCTTGTTCAATTTCTTTTTCTTTTTTATTCCAGAAGTGTTTTTTTTTATTTTTTTTTAGGTTTTCTTGTTCCAGCTTTTTTTCTTGAATAATCTTTGATGTTTCTTTGTTGTAAATTTTTTCGCCGGTATCGGGGTTTCCTTCTATAACATCTTCTTTGTGCTCATCTTTTTTGTCTTTACGCTCCTGAAAATTTTCCAGATCTTCTTTTTCCTGCTCAAGCCTCATTTTTTCTCTTAACATCATCATGTCATGAGAGTTTATAGCACCGCCATAGCCGCCTATGTTCGCAGGAATATCAGCTGCCGGTACGGAATATGCCGGAAAACAAATACCTGCGCCCAGCATTGCTGTGAGTATGAGTTTGTTTTTAATCTTTTTCATTTAATACTCTCAATTTAAACAGCACAAATTAGATTTCAATATAACACAGAATCTTTATTATTTAAAATAAACTCATACATAAATTAATAAAACATTAAAGAATTGTGACAAATATTTTGTATAAGTTACATATTACAGCAGCTTTAATTTAAAATAATAAAATAGCTTTTAGAATAGGGCGAGAAGATGAATATAAAACGATTGCCGGCATGTCTTAATTATAAAAAATTAATATCTGCAGTATTGTGTGTTTTGTTTTTAGCACAACAAACCATGTTTGTTCCCGTAATTGCTTCTGAAATCACGGGTGTTGAAGGAACTCCGATAGAAGGCGGCAATCAGCAGTTTGATATTCGTCCGGAATTTAACCACGGTGATACAGGATTCAGACATTACAACGACTTCAAGCTTGATCAGGGCGATATAGCCAACCTTATTTTTGCTTTAAAAAACGGCGGAGATATTTCAAAGTTTGTAAACCTTGTTGATTCACAAATTATAATCAACGGTATTGTAAATTCTGTATTAAATAATGGTGATTTTAATCCCGGCGGGCATGTTATATTTGTTTCTCCAAACGGTATGGTTGTCGGTGCGTCAGGTGTATTAAATGTCGGCGCTTTGACAGCAATTGCTCCTACCCAGTCATCTTTTGATGCGGTGAAGGAGATTTATACGCCAAACTGGGAAACTCATCGTGAACCGGCGAGCCCTGTTCTTTCAATTATAAACGGTAATCATATCAATGAAGACGGTACACTTGGCGCTCAGCGTACTGATAATGAGCAGGTTGATTTTGATATAAACTCTTTAAAACTTGCCGATCAAACAGGCGATGTAACTGTCAACGGCAAGATTTTTGCAAGAGATGGTGTGGAAATTACGGCAAGACATATCAAAGTTGCACAGGACAAAACTGTTCCAAATTCAGACAAAGCAGCAATCTTTGCCGGCATAAGTAAAGATGAAGCTGATAAAAATATGAAAATTGCATCAGCTCAGCAGGCAAAACAGTTATTTAATGCACTTGTTAATAATAATATAGAAAATGGTGCAGGATTTGCCAATGAAAACGGCAAAATAGTTATCAAGGCTCAATCAGTAAAAAATCTGACTAATGAAGGCGGTTCAATTACAGAACTTTTGCCGTTACCTGATGAAAGCGGTTCACAGGATGTCCCTCAAGATGACCCGCATTACGGTGATTATATAGATCCGGAGGCACTTGAAGCAAATTCATCTTCAGTTGTTATAGAAGATGCTGTTCTTGGCGCACACGACATAGATATATCAGCAACAACAAATATAATTTATAACGGAGAAAAAGGTGCACCGTCTTTAAACTATATTACAAATCCCGATGCTACGGCTATAGGACAGCTTCTTACAAACGGATATGTTGAATTTGAAGGAGCAAGAGCAAAAGCAACGGTTACGATAGGTTCAGGGGCGGAGCTTGTTGCTTCGGGTGATGTGTTGTTGAGCTCTCTTGCTCAGGCTACTACAAATATAAAATCAAAACCTTTAAAAATTACAAAACCAGTTCAAATAGCTGATGTTGCAGAGTTGTTCTATGCTGTCGGAACACAAACAGAATCTTCAGTAAATGTTGAATCAGGTGCAAAGATTGTTGCAGGTGAAGATTTTGTTGCAAATGCAACTTCTAAAAATACAAGCTGGGTAAAAATTAAAAATCCGACAACAATGCTTGATCAGGCACTTTTACCAAACTGGCAGACAATAGTTGTTAATACAAATACCAGTGCTGTTACAAATGCAATTATTGCACAGGGTGCTGATATTACAGCAGCTAATGTTGAAGTTGATGCCGTTAATGTAACAAATGATTTTACTAATATTTCATCTAAAGCCTCATATTATTACAAATCTGAGTCTGATTCTAATTCTGATTCTGGTTCTAAGTCTAAGCCTGATTCTAGTTCTGATTCTTTACCATCTCTTGCAATAGCTGCAATCAACAGAACCGCAGATATTGAAACCAATGCCAAAATAGATACAACCATAAACACAAACTCTCAGGGTACTGTTTCCGTTAATGCGCAGAATGTACATGTGGCATCAACAGTAGCAAATGCCTCTGTCGGGGAAGCTAAAGATAAAACCTCCCACATTACAGGCATGATACCGTATATGAAGGAGCTGAAAGATGCAACTAAAGCAGTACAGAAACAAATCAGCGGTATACTCGGCACTTTCATTGCTGATGCAGCACCTAATGCAAGCGGTTCAGTTGTTATAAACAACAGTAATGTTGAAGCAAATGCTTCTCTCGGTGCTAATGCACAGATTCATGCAGATAATGTAAATGTCAATGCAAATACGGTTGATTTGACTGTTAATAATTCCACCGCAAAAGTCAAAGATGAAAAAGCAATGGCATACATGCCCGTTCCGGGTGCTGCTGTTATTGTGAATAACCAGCATAATATAACGAATGCGGTAATCGAAGACGGTACTGCTGATAAACATGCCAATATAACGGTAAATAACGGCTTGAATGTAAATTCTACTCTTGAGCAGCCTTTGAATGAAAGAACTTTTAAATTCCTTCTTGATATTGCAAGTACAGGTACTGATATATATGAAGCAGGCTCGGAAATGGTTGATGCTGCGTCAGGTCCCTTAGATATCACTACACTGAATGATTTTCTTATGACCGGTCAAACAGAGTCCGCTGATATATTCTCTAATTTGAAAAATCTTAAAGTCGGCTTTAAATTAAGCGGTGCTACAAGTAATTTGGGATTAAAAGGCTTTTTCAATAACTGGGCAGAAAGCAGTTCAGCAAGCAAAAGCGGCGGAATCGGAGTTGCAGGCTCATTTGTAATGAGTGAAGTCATAAATGACACAATTGCAAGAATAGGAGAAAATACCAATATAGACGGTTCCGGTGATGTAATTGCAAATGCTGCAAATAAAATCGTTCAAAATAACGCAGCCGGTGATGTTACAAAACTCTGGAAATTATCAGGTGCATCGGGTGAAGGAAGCGGCCTTGGCGGTAGTGTAATTTATACTCAAAACGAAGTTAATGCAAAAGCACAAATTGCAGATAATGTCACAATAAACACTACGGGTGACGTCGGTATTTATTCCGCAAGCGAACAGTCTTATATAAATCTTGCGGATACGGGAGCAGCTACGCAAAATGGACTTTCTTTTGCAGGAAGTGTTGTACTTCAAGAATTACGCGGCATTACGGAAGCATCAGTAGGTAGTGCAGATATAACAGCAAATAATCTTATAGTTTCTGCAGGTAAAGGTGCAAGATTTTTGCAGACACAAAAATATTTTGACAGATTAAAAGAAGATCCTTTTGCTTCTAATGATCCGATTTATAATCCGCCTCTGGAAGAGGATGAACTCGATTTAAGCACACCGGCAATTTATGATATTGTTGATTTAAATCCTGATACAGGTCTTATTGATTTTGATACATCAGAAGATGCGCCTACAACTGTTAATGATGGTATTTCAAACATTATGATTACGGGTGCGCTTTCGCAACAGAAAAACAAGGTGTCTGAAAGCAGCACAACAACTTCTTCTTCAGGCATGGCTGTCGGTGCGTCTGTAGGAGTTTCTGATATTCAGCGTAATGTCCGTGCTTCTATTGCAGACGGTGCACAAATTGCCGTAAACGAATCAGTCAATGTCAATTCCGAAACATACACTCAGGGTGTAAATGTTTCTATCGCAGCTGCATTTGCCGGCGGAGTAAGTATTAAAAAAGATAAGGATAAAAATAAAGGTGCTGCAAAAGCTGATAATGCTGCAGCAAGTGAATCAATACTTGATAAAGCTTTGACAAAAGCAGATTCCGTTAATACAAAAGTAGAAAGCGGCGCCGCAGCAACTGACTCAAAAGTTGCAAATGCTTCAGGCAAAGAGCTTAATGACAGACTTAGCAGTACTGCAAAAAATGATTTAAACAAAGCAAGCGGCGAGAGTGACGGACTCGGAAATAAAGTTGCTGCTGACGGAAATAAAACACAAACAGGTAATGCAACAACAGCTTCAAAAAACATGTCTGCTGCTCTTGCAGGAACAGTCAATGTACAGATGAATGAAAGTGCTGTTGAATCAACTATAGGCAGTGCAAACATTACTGTCGGAAAAGATGTAAATGTTACTGCAAAACAGGATACCGGTGTAATAAATATAGCAACTGGTGTTGCAAAAGCAGCTACAGTAGGGGCAGGGGCTGCAATTAACCTTAATGATAACAATAATACAACTTCTGCAATAATAGGTAATGACAATTCAAAAACCAGTATTATCTTTAATAAAGATAATGAGCATAATCTTAATGTTAAAGCGGAAGAATCAAATGACAATATCCATGCCGCAATAGGTGTCGGTGTAACACAACAAAAACAGAACGACAATCAGAATTCTGTTTCCATAGGCGGTTCTTTTAATGCCGATGTTTTAGAAAACAAGGTTTCTTCCGTAATAAACAATACTGATGTGTCAAAAATAGCAGGTGAAAATGTAGATATTGATGTTGTTGCGGACAATTATTCTTCAGCATACAAAGGAGCCGGCGGGCTTGCTGTTGATGCAACATCTTCTTCTCAGGGAACTTCCGTAGGCGCAGGCGTTGCAGGAAACATAAACATAATAAACAAAACAACTACGGCTGCGGTTAAGAACAACTCAAATTTAAATAATGCAAACTCGGTTGATGTGCTTGCCAATTCAGATAAAACTAAAGCTACAGAAGATTTATTGTCAGTAGGCGCAGGCGGTTCTGTTATTGCCGGCGGACAAAATTCATTCTCTTTTGTCGGAGCTATAGGTGCAGATGTTATTAATAACAATCTTTCTGCTTCAATAGAAAATTCAACAATATCAGCTCTCGAAAACATTAATGTATCAGCCTTTAATAATTTAAATAATGACAACATTGCAGGTGCTTTGAGTCTGAATTTTGCAGCAAAAGGCACAAGTGCCGGCATTGGTACTGTTGTTAATGTTATAACAACATCCGTTGATTCTGCTGTAAAAAACAGTACAATTACACAGGCAAAAGATGTATCTGTTAATGCTGAGAATAAAGAAAGCCTTGATTTTCTGGCAGTGAACCTTGGAGCGTCAAAGGCTGCTACTGATGTTCTTGTGAATGCTATAGTTAATGTTTTAAATAGCACAATTAATTCTTCAATAGCAGATTCTTCCGTAACAAACAGCGGAAATACTTCGGTAATTGCAGGCTATGATTCTTCAATAAGAGGTATGACAGATGTTCTCGGTCTGGCGCTGGGTCAGGGTAATGCTCTAGGCGGCAATGCCGTAATAAATGTTATGGACTCAACTGTTTCCGCACAATTAAAAGGTGACGGCAAAAACGGAGAAAAGAAAATTGCATCAGCCGGCGAGGTAAATGTCAAAGCCAATTCAAACCAGAATATAGATATAGTACCTGTCGGTGTTTCTATTTCAACAGGCGGGACTGCTGCTGTTGCAGCAAATGTCGGGGTTAATGTAATAAGCAATACAACTTCTGCAAAAGTTGAAAACGCTAATTTAGACTCCGGTTCGTTGAATGTTGAAGCAATAGACACAACCACCTCAAAAAGCCGAGGCGGCACATTGGCTGTTTCCGGTAAAACATCCGGAGTAGGCGGTTCTGTACTTGTCGAGGTTCTTGACAAAGATGTTGATGCATCTGTTAAAGATTCAGCGGTAAACACCGGTGATTTAACTGTAAATGCTCTTGCTGAAAACATTTTCGGGCCAAAAGAAACAACATCTATTACCGCTGATGCAATTGTAAACGCTATGGGCAGTGGTTCATTGTCTGAAGCCGGTGTTGATGACAGTGATGATAAAACAAGACTTGCCGACTGGCAGATGACTTATGACCTGGCTGGCGGAGCAAAAGCAGGTGTCAGCGGCTCTTTAATAGCAAAAGTTTCTCAAAATCAAGTGAATGCTGCTATCACCGGCTCTGATATTACGGCGCAGGATGTAACAGTAAAAGCTGAAAACGGTATCTATACAAGAAATATCGTCGGTAACATCACAGCAGGCGGCAATGCTGCTGTCGGCGGCTCAATATTTGTTAATGTAAATACCGGAAACACCGATGCAAGAATTGAAGACTCTGTGATTGCATCTGACGGCGATGTTCTTGTTCAGGCTGATTCACTTCAGGACTTCAAAACCATTATGGTCGTAGGCGGTGCAGGCGGTACTGCTGCGGTTAATGGTTCAGTAAACTCCAATACCGCAAAAGATACTACAACTGCCTTGATTAAAAATTCAGATGTAACTAAATCAAAAAGCGTTACAGTTCAGGCAAAAGCAAAAGACGATGTTGAAAGTATAAACCTTGCTGCGCAGGGTGCAGGCACTGCCTCTGTCGGCGGTATAGTTTATAACAACAATTACCTGAACACTGTAAATGCCGGTATTGAAGGCAAGAAATCCTCAGGTATTGCATCAGGAGGCAAAGTCAAGGTTGATGCAAAATCTTCAGAAAGCTTTTCTGCAAATGTTGCAATGATTGGTGCAGGCGGCACAGCTTCCGTTAACGGTGTTGCAATTGTTAATGTAATAAATTCAAATATAAATTCTTATATTAACAATTCTGATGTGAATGCTCGCAGCATAGATGTATTTGCAAATCACAACTTTAATAAAGAAAAATACGGTGACAAGACTAACGTTTTCACCGAATTTATGGACACAAAAGGCACAAATGCTTCCTCAGATGATGAATCCATAGCAGTGGAAGATAAAAGCGTTGACTCTGACGATTTGGCAGGAGAATTGCTTCCGACTGTTATTGTCCTCGGCGTTTCTGCTGCAGGAACTGCTGCAATAAGCGCCAATACAATAGTTGATACAATAAACGCACAGACAATTGCTTCTGTATCAGGTTCTGAAATAGCAACAGTTGACGGTTTGAACATACAGGCAACAGCTGATGAAGTATTGTATAATGCGCTGGCCGGTGTTGCTGCATCAGGCACTGTTTCAGCCGGTGCTACGGTTAATACAAATGTCCTTTCAAATACAACAAAAGCTAAACTTGCTGATTCAACAGTAAATACAGGTGACGTAAGTGTTAATGCCGTACAAAATACAAACCTTAATACAGTCCTCTTTATGGCTTCCGGAGCCGGTTCAGGGGCAAGTGTGAACGGCGTTGTCGGCGTGAACACAATATCTAATAATACAATTGCAACAATCAATAACTCAAAAATTCTTTTGGCAGAAAACACTAAAGTTTCAGCAGAAACAAATGTTCAGGCTAATTCTATAGGGGTTGCCGGCGGCGGAGTAGGTGTAGGCGCTTCTGTAAACGGTCTGACCCTTACGAATGTTTCAACAGGCAGTACCTTAGCTTCAATAGAGAACAACAGTGTAATTGAACAGGGTGCAGCAAATGTCAGTTCATCTGCTGACACAACAATGTATAACCTTATAGTCGGCGGAAGTGTAGCAGGAACAGGCGGCTCCGTGGGCGTTTATGCTCCGGTTAACGTCTTAAATAACAATGTAAACGCTTATATTTCAGGTTCTAAACTAAACAATAATACTACAGGTAGCAAAGTAAGTGCTGATTCTGATGCTACACTAAAAACCCTTGTTGCTGTAGCCGGTGTTGCCGGTATAGGCGGCTCTGTAGGCGCTTCAGCTTTAGTAAATGTTATAGACAATGATGTTCTTGCTTATGTACTTAACAGCACTATAACAGGCGGAGATTTTGCAATAAATGCTGAACAGAATTCTTCTCTTGACGGACTTGTTGCTGCTGTTCAAGCAGGCGGTATTGCAGCTGCAGCCACAGTTAATGTTGTTACAAATACATTAAATGACAGAGTAAAAGCTTATGCTGATAATCTTATTTCTACGGCAAATCTTGATATAGACGCTGTATCAACAGAAAGAATTGCCTATGATATGGCTGCATTAAGCGGTTCAGGTGTCGGTGTAACAGGTGCTGCTATAGTTAATGTTATAAGCAATCAGCTTGAAGCTTATATAACAAACAGTGAACTTAAAGGCGGCTCTGCTGATATTGATACAAATCAAACGATTACACTTGATAATGCAATAATCGGCGGTTCAATAGGTGCGGTTGCAGTAGGCGGAGGAACTATTGTAAATACAGTTTCCAATGGAAACTCAGCATATGTAAAAGATACATATGCTGAGATATCTTCTGTAAGTGTAAATGCACAAACTACAGAAAATATTACAAGTGATAATATAATGGCATCTGTCAGCGGAACTGCAAGCGGTGCTGTAAGCGCTCTTGTAAACGTTCTTGAGGGTACAACACAGGCTTATATTGATGCCGGTTCAAACAACATTACCTCATCAGGTGCTGTTACTATCGAGGCAAAAGATACCTTGACTCTTAACAACTTGTCAGGCTCTGCTGCTGCGTCTGTAACAGGTTCAGGTGCTGCATCAGTCAATGTAAATGTTATTAATAATGCTGTAAAAGCAGAACTTTTAAGCGCAAACGACGCAAAAATCACGGCCGGGTCAGTTGATGTAACGGCTATATCCAATATGACAAATAATGTTACAACCAGCTCTCTTGCAGGCGGTCTTACAGCCGGTGTAGCAGGAACAGTGTCTGTTACTTCTATCGGTGACAGATTCTCAGAATCTTCAACGGTTTCATCAGCCAATGCAGACGATTCCGTCAAGGAAGCTCAAAACACGGCAAATGCTGCAGGCAGCGGTTTGAAACTTGTTCAAAATGATGACGGTTCTATAACGGTCGCTGATGCAAATTCTACAGGTGCTGATTACAAAAATTACGAAACACCGGAGGTATCACTTACAAAAGGCACAGCCACTGCAAAAGAGGGTACGGTAGCTAATATTTCTGCAAATGTTGAAACAACAGGCGGTGATATAAACGTTAAAGCAGAAAATAAAGTTAATAATACCGTAAAAAATGCCACGGCTTCAGTGGGTGCAATCGGTGCCGGTGCGTCAGTAATGGTAACAGACACAAATTACAACACCTCCGCACAAATTACCGATGGCAATATAAAATCTGCAAAAAATATAAACGTTAATGCAAAAAGTGATATAAAAGCAACTACAGAAGCCACAAGCGCTTCTGCCGGTGCCGTATCAATCGGCGGTAATGTTGCTTACTTTAGCAACAACGCAATTACAGAGGCAATAATCGGTTCTGATAACACAGCAGGCATGACTGTTAATGCAAAAGACGTAAATATTACTGCTGAGTCCGTTGATAATATATCATCTAAAGCAATAGGCGGTTCTGCCGGTCTGGTGAGCGTTTATGCAGTAATTGCGCTTGCAGATGCTAATAATGAGATTAATGCAGCTGTTTTGGGCGACAATCTTAATCTGAAGGCAGACAATCTTTCTGTAAAATCTATAAATACAAGTGATTTGACTTCTGAAATGGCAGCCGGCGGCGCATCACAGTATGGTGCGATTGCTCTTGTGAATGAAGCAAGTTCAAATGCAGTTTCTAATGCTATTATCAATGCGACAGGCAATATTGCATTGAACAATGATTTGAATGTTGTAACAGAAACAGGTCACATAAATACTACAGCAAAAGTTGCACTCGGTTCTATTGCTGTGATAGGCGGCAATGCAATTGAACAAAAAGCAGAGTCTGCGTCTGTATTTAATTCAAAAATAAATTCGGAAACACAAAAGGGATTAAAAATCTCTTCCAAAAACGCTAATGTAAAAGCAGGCTTGAAAAAAGATACAAATGAAGCAGGCGACATAAATGCAAAAGTAGAGGCTGTTTCAGCAGGTATCACTCTTATTGGCGGTACTGCTACAATTATGAAAGCTGATGCTGCTGCAAATACCAATGTTGTTGTAGAAAATGCTGATATTAACGCAAATGAAAGTATATCACTAAAATCTGCTTTAGATAGAGAAGCCTCGTCTTCTTCAGAAGCATTGTCAATAGGCGGTATAACTATCGGAGTTACGACTATTCAAACAATTGCAGACGGTGATTCTGTAATAGATGCATCTTCCGGCATATTGAGCGCGGATAATGTCAATATTTCATTATCAGATACAGCTTCAACAAACGCACAGTCAGTAAGAGGTTCAATATCTCTGGCAGACGGCAGCGGAATAAAAACCGAGTCCAGTATTCAGACAGATGCAAATATAAAAACAGGCTCTATGAATGCAAATAACATAGATGTTGTGTTAAATAATACTAAAACTGCCAAGGTTTCTGATTCAGCAACATCAGGCGGTGTTGTAATTGTCGGAGCAAGTGATATTGATACAAAAACGGCTGGAAATTCCGGTGTTGAAACATCCGGTACCATAAAAGGGTATGGAGATAACAAATCTGCCCAAAACTTTAATATAACAATTACGGACAACTCAGAAGCCGAAAATGAAGTTTCAAACGCTAATTATGGAGTACTCGGTGTAGGTACGGTGACTATTGACAGCAATGTATCTTCTACGATTGATAATCTTATTGCAGGTGACATACACTCAAATAATATAAGTATTCAAAGCAACCTTAACAGAACCTCGACAGCGAACGGCACAGGCAGCGCCGCAGGGCTTTCAGGTATTTCTGTAATAAATATGAACAGTACAATAGGTCAAGACAGCACTACAGCAAACGGTGCAACTACCACTATAACTGCGGCTATTGCTGATGCTGCCGGTACTGTGGATATAGATTCTAATGCTACAAACACTGCAAAAACATACGTTGCAGATTCAACAGCAGGCTTGATTGCTATTGCTCACGGAACTGCCAACAACAATCTTAATTCTGTAAATACTTTAAATATTCAAAATGCGGACATTGATATAGACGGAACATTTGATGTTTCTGCAAAAAATACAAATAATATTGCAATGACAAAACGTTCTTCCGGCGGCGGGTTTATCGCTGTTAAAGGCGGAGAATTAAAAAATAATATTAATTCTAATGCACAGATTAATATAAAGAACTCAAATATAAATGCCGGAAATATGAATATTGCATCAAAAACAGAATTCGGCTCAGTCGGTACTGTTCAGTACGATGACAGCGACGGCGGCTTTATTACAGAATCAGGTGCAAAAATAAATAACACTATAAATCAAAAAAATAACGTAACAATTGATAATTCTATACTTACTGCAGAAGGTGATTTGACTGTATCACAACAGTCAGATTCAGACTTCCATCAGGCAATAAAAGCGTCTGCTTCCGGATTTTTAACATATAAAAGGGCAGAGTCTGTCTTGAATGTTATAAATGAAAACGTGATGAATATTACGGAAGGAACAGAAATTTCAGCAAACGATGTATTTATAGAATTAGATTCAAACAATAATTTGTCCTCAAAAACGGATGTTAGTGCAAGTCACTTTGCAGGTTATCCAAAATCTCATGCATATTTGACTCTGTCAAATAAAAACCATATGACAAATAACGGTACTATTACATCAAGCGGCAGTACAAATATTGCCTTCCTTAAAGATTCTAAAAATACCCTGACACAGGATGCATATCTGCACGCTCAGGCATCTGTTGCTGTCGGTTCGGCAGAGGGTAGTCTTACTTATAATACCGATAACAAACTTGATATCGGCGAAAAAGGAATTATTGCATCTGACAAAGATGTAATAATAAACTTTGATAACGGAACAAATAGTTTTAATGCAAGAACCAAGTCTGTTAAAGTATCAAGATTGTTATTTGGTATACCTATTACCGATACTGATGAGAGAAGTAATATAACTAAAAATTACCAAAATGCAATGAAATTGGATGGCGAAGTTTCAGCCGGTATCGGTTCACAAAAATACATGCAGATAGACAAAGACGGAAATATTGTTAAAGATTCATTAAAAGGCTTTAGTGATAAAGATTATAAACAGGAACAGGCAGGAAATAAAACTTCTGCCGAAGTTACACAAGATGCAATTGACTCTATAAATGTTCAGAAGGATTATATAGAATCCCATATTACCGCTCTCGAGGAAGATAAGGCAGCAAATCAGGAAAAAATTGAGTATTATCAAGCTCAAATTGCTGAACTTCAAGAAATTATAAAGAAATATGAAAATGCTGCAAAAATTTCAGAAAGCGAAGTTAACGCATCTATAGAAAACAATATAAAAAACAACCTTGTATCTGCAGCAGGCCAGGGACAAGACAATTCCTCCGTTCCGGATAGTGCATATGATACAATAAAGAATCAGCAGAATAATAATATTGCTAACGCAGAAAAAACATATAATGATATTTTGAATGATCCGAATAAAACTCAGGCAGAAAAAGATCAGGCTTATATTGATTATCAAAATGCCCTCAACAGTGCTTTAGAAAATGCTCTAAATGAATATAAGTATGAATATGAATACACATATACTGTAACTGATGATAAAGGCAATACAGAAACAAAAACAGAAACAAGAGAAACAGCGTTAAGTCAACAGCAAAAAGATAATATTCTTGCATTGGTTGACAAAGTACAGGAGAACTATACCTTTGATTCAAACGGTATGGCAATGTATAACGGTAAAATTGTAGAAAATGATTCTTATAATACAGCTATATCTAATGTAGAAAACCAAATAACGGATTTGAAAACCCAACAAGAAGTTTACTCGAAGGCAAATGAGCAAATCGCTGAAAAAGCATCTGCTTTGAGCGAACAAATGTCTGATTTAGATGAACAAATAGCTCATTTAGAAGATAATCCGCTTGACGGAATGGAAATATCAAATGCGTATATTGAGTTTGATGATATTATTACCCAAACACCGAAAATAGAAATCACGGGTATCACAAAAGATAACCTGACAGGTGATGGCGAGTTTAAAATTTATCTCCCGGGATTGACTATAGACAATTATTCCAACAGTGATTTGATTTTCAATGTTGTTAATCTTGCTGCTAGAGAAAACGGCGGATTAACAATAGGCGGAGTAAGCTTTGATTCTTATCTTGATACCGGTAAACCAATTGCTGACAATGTTCTGTATGTAACAGAAAGAAATAATGATGCGATAAAAGATAATACAATTACAATAAATAATTATTTTGACCATAACAATCCGCTAAATGCAGGTAAAAATCCGTCTGATATTATTTTTAATAATATAGTTTCAACATCTGACTTAATCGATATCTGGAATGAAAGCGGAGATATAACCTTCAAAAATGTGCTTACTTCTGACAGAAAGAGTATAATCGCAACTCAGGGCAATATTGTATATGACAATCAAAATACTGAATTTGCTCTTAATAAGGCTGATGACAGAGTTATTGCAGGACAAAATATTACAATTAATGCCAAAAATATTAAAAACAACGGTACAATTAAGGCAGGTCGTGATGTCAGAAATATCACCATCACAGATGATATGCTCAATAACCTTGTCTATGACCCGACAACAGGCAAGACAAATCTTATTAGCTTAGGCGGCAGTGACAAGTCTGCTTATCTCAATGACAACGGCAATAACATAAAAGCTATCTACGAAGACGGTAAAATTAAATTGTTTGTTACCTCTCAAGACGGCGGCAATGTTGACTTAAACGGTACTGTCACAGGCAGCGGAACCGTATCTTATACTAACGGTTACAGCGAAGTTAAAGTTACCAATAATACTGATAAAACACTTGTTATAAACGATTTTAATAACAACAAAATGAACGGAACACTGGATAACGCAGGTACTCTGACAGTAAATAAACAGGGCAAAGATTCTGCTGTTACTACAATAGTTTCCAATGGAAAAATAGAAACAGCAGGTGTTATCCAAAACGGCAAGGACGCTTTAAACAATCCGTCCAATAACAGCGTGCTTACTTTGCAGTCAGAAAACGGTGTTTTAATTAACGCACTTAATGACGGGCTTGGAAACAGAATAAATACTATTGATTCTGTCGGCTTGTTAAATGTTGTAAACAATAATGCTTCATCTGTAACAATTGACGGTACTGTTCAAAATACAGGTGATATTAAGATACAAAATTCCGGTGCAGACGGCATTGTTATAACCAAAAATGGTGTTGTCAACAACAATGACGGAAATATAGAACTTGTAAACAACGGTAATGAAGGTATAGCCGTTTCAGGCACTGTGTATAATGCAAACGGTTCAATAAAACTTGACAACCAGAATACTCAGGCAGGAATACTTCTTGACAGCACAGGCTTTGTTCACAATGATAAAGGCGGAGATATAACCATCCAAAATACAGGCGCAAACGGTACTGTTATTCAGGGTATTGTTCAGGCAATAGTTGATAAAATTAATTTAATAAACTCTGATTCAGATATCCTCATAGGTGACGATACAACTAATGACAAATATCTGAACGCTTTAAATAATGATATAAATATAACAATAACAAACGGTGATTTATTGAACTCCGGCGTTGATAAAACGTTAATAGCTGCCGGTAAAGATTTAAATATCAGCGTTACAGACGGTGATATAGGAACAACCGACAATGCTCTTGCCGGTAAAGACCCTGGATTTGGCATAAATGCTTCAACAAGGGATAAAACTGAATCAATAAATATCAACGTAAAAGGTAAAATCACTGCAAAAGCTGAAAATAATACAAAAACGGATGACAGACTCATCAACCTTACAGCAAAAGATTCTGATATGAAACTTAATCAGATAAAGGCTGAGGGAAATGTCATTCTTACGGCTGCCGAATGGGATACGGAAGACAGAAATCCAACACCCGGAGAATATGATTCGGAAAACTATTTTACCGGATATTCAATTATTAATGCTGCAGATGACAAAACACAGCCGAATATTGTCGGCAAGAACATATCTCTAATTTCTAGCAATGATATAGGTTCATCGGATAATTACGTAACCTATGAACAAACAGGTACGGACAATGATTACTTTAGCGCAGAGGCAGAAAATGACCTCTATGTACAAGGTATGGGTGATAAATCCAATATCTGGCAGCTGATATCAAAAAGAGGTAATATTGCTTTATCATTCGACGGCGATTCCGTAATAAGAGAACTTACAAGCGGAAAAGATATTCAGATAGTAAGCAAAGGTAAAAATCTCACTATTTATGATATAGGCAGAGTAAGCCATATTCTTGATCCTATGGATGACATTCTCTATCCTCACGACAGAATCGAACTTTCATCTGTTGTCCCTGAAACTGTTAATATCGCAGTTTTAGATACCAAGGGCGGAGAGGATGCTTATTCAACATTAAATATATATAATGCATTTGTTAAAGGTACAAATGATGATAAAGCAGACGTTACATTAAAAGCGGATAAAATAATTGCTCATGCGGCAGAAGCAGCAGACTCGGTTATTTCAAACGCTGCAAGACCAAATGGCTTTGATGCAAGTGAGGGCAGAGATTATCACGATGATTTGAGTGATGATACATCTGAAATCCTTTTTGCAACCGGATTTAATACGTCAGGTGACGGTGCTCAGCTTACTTTTGATGTAGGCGGGGTATCACCGGAGCTTGTTGCTGCAGTGAATGAAGATATTAACGGCAGAGGCTACAACAGTCAGGAGGTAATTGAACCTGTATATATCTTTAACAATGAATACGGATTTAAAGATACTGTATATAAAGCAAACGATGTTACTTTGTCATTGAATTCATCTTCCGAATCACCTGCAGATAACAGAGGTATGTATTTTGACAAACTGTATACAGACAATGCATATATTGATACAAAAGATTTGAATCTCAATTTAAAAGATGCTTTTGTTACTAATTATGCTGAGTTCAGAAACGGTAATTTGGGAGCATCGCCGGGAGGACATATTATTGGTGGAGATTACAGATGGCTCACAATTGTAGACAACGATTATCAACGAAATCTTTCATCAATATACGGAATTAATTTAACTTCACAGCTTTATACAAAGCTTACCGGTTCATTTGGCTTGCATATGGGTGATTCAATAAGCCAGCTGACAAAAGCACCTGTTGTTTATTACAATCCGTATGTTGTTGTTAATATTCCGCAGACGGAAAACAGCTTCTACAGATTGACTTACAAAGATGACAAAATCCAAAAAACTACAACAACACCGGAATTTGAAGACATAAACAAAGATACATATAAACCGACTAAGCGCCAAAATATCAGATTCTCACTGGGCAAAGACGATAAAGAGGTGCAAATATCAAACAGACGTATTATAAGCATTATAGATATTTCAAAAGGCGGTCTTGCTGTAGAACATGACGGTTCTTTGAAAAAAGGTGAAGAATTTGTTATCAACTTAAGTTATCATAATGTAACAGCTTCTCCCGAAGTACGGGTAGTACGTGTATCCGGCAACAAAGCAGGATTGCAGTTTATAAATCTTGACAATGCTACAGCAAATAAAATTCTTTATATAAACCTGTCCGCATCTCAAGAAAATACTGATATAAATTCATCAAATAAAGCGACAATGATTATTGAAAAATTGTAATAATTATCTAATATAGTGTTGCTGTTGCTGCGGCTGTCTTGTAATCAGACGCAGCGAATAGACGGATGTTTCCCGTCGCAGTGCACTGTTTGGCGGTCAGTTTCCGCTCAACGCAGATAGAAACAGCTAACCTTTGACTTCTTTTACTTCTCTACTGAACCAAAGTTGACGAAATGTCAATTCAAGATAGAAACTTTGCTGAATAAAGCAACTAAATGTTGCTTTTATGACAGATGCTATGTCATAAAAGCAGTTTCCGTGTGCTGTATAATGATTAACACAAGCCGTACATATCAGAAAAATGCCTCCGGATGCAAGCGATGTCGTATCAGACAACTTATTATGTTAAGTGTTTATTAATTCATGATCGTTACATAGTTCGTTATTTTCTTGATCTGATTCAATATAGTTATAGTTGCACATTTCTGCTACGGTCTTTCCCCATTGCTCAATAATTTCATCCTGTGAAAGTTCATAGGATATAGGTTTGCCTATCTGAACTATTACTTTTGCACCGAAAGGAATCCAGTTGTATTTTTCGCAGCCTGTAATCGAAACTGGTAATATATCCCATTTTGCAGCTTTGGCTATTACTGCAAATCCCTTATTAATTTTTTCAATAGTTTTGTTTCTTCTTATCCCGCCTTGAGGGAAAATACCAAGAAGCCAGTTTGTTTTATACAAATCTTTTACTGTCTTGATTGTTGATACCTCTAGTTTTTCTCTGTTTACAGCAAAGGCTCCCAGCCAGTCCATGTTAAATCTGAATAGAAAACCGTTGTCTTCAAACAACTCTTTTTTTGCCATATATGCAATAGGTTTCCTTATAGCAATAGAAACAAGAAACGGATCCAGATAAGAAATATGATTAGCCGCACAAATAAATTTTTTACCTTTCGGAATATTCTCTCTCCCTTTTATTTCAAATTTGTAAAAAAACCAGAATATCGGAATTGCAACAAAAATGCACCACAAAGTTTGGTATAGCATTCTTACTATATTAAATTCTTTAGCGTATCTTCTTGCATAATTCCTTGTCATTTATTACCCCTAATTCCAGTTAAAAAACTTATTCTAATACATATTCTTTGCCGGTTAAATCCGAAATTGTACTGCACCATTGTTGCATCATATCATCAATATTGTCACTGTACGGTATCATTTTTCCAATTTTAATAGTCAGTTTTGAAGAAAAAGGCCATCTTGGCTTTTTGTCGGAACCTATAATAGCAACAGGCAAAATTCCTGTTTTTGTTGCTTTTGCAAATGAGGCAAACCCTTTTGAAATCTTTTCCACCCTGTCACTGGCATCTCTGGTTCCTTGCGGAAAAAGACCGAGCATCCATTTTGTATTTTTTATATTTAATGCTGTTTTTATTGTGGATACCTCAACTTTATCTCTTCTTACTGCAAATGCACCGCAAAAATCCATTAGAAGTCTTGAAAAGAATCTTTCAAATAATTCTTCTTTTGCCATAAATGCAATCGGTAAATCTAAAGCAAACGGAAGTAAAAAAGGATCCCTGCCCGATATGTGGTTTGCAGCTACAATAAATTTATCTTCATCAGGAATATTCTCTTTGCCTTCAACGTGATAATTGTACATTAGTTTTATATATGCACCAAAAAATATGTTGCAAGTTATCCATTGAAAAACAGTTCTGAATTTATTGTAAATTTTGGTATCTCTTTTTGAAAAAGTACTCATTTGTTATTTGTCCTCAACAAGTCACTTTATACTATTGTAGCAAAAATGATTTGTTTAATCCAATAAGTCAATTGTCTATAAGTTCATTACCTTAAGAATATCACTTAGTTGTGCTGTTGTCTTTTTAACTTCACATCCGGAGTATTTAATAGCTGAATCGGGATCTTTTAATCCGTTACCTGTTAAAATACAAACTATTTTTTTACCGTTTTCAATAAGTCCCATCTTCATAGCTTTAATAACACCGGCTACAGAAGCGGCGCTTGCCGGTTCTGCAAGTATACCTTCCGTGGCTGCTATCAATTTATATGCGTCTATAATTTGCTCATCAGTTACAAAATTTATGATTCCTCCGGATTTATCACGTGCATTTTCTGCCTGTTTCCAGCTTGCAGGGTTGCCTATTCTTATTGCCGTAGCAATTGTTTCAGGCTTCATAATTCTTTCGCCTTTTACTATTGCCGCAGCGCCTTCTGCTTCAAATCCCATCATTTTAGGCATATGTGATATTTTCTCAATAGCAAGATATTCTTCATAGCCTTTAAAGTATGCTGTAATATTACCGGCATTTCCAACTGGAATGAAATGATAATCAGGAGCATCTCCTAAAGCATCACAAATTTCAAATGCTCCTGTTTTCTGTCCTTCGATTCGGTAAGGGTTAACAGAGTTTACAAGCGTAACAGGATATTTCTGAGAAATTTCTATTACTCTTTCAAGTGCTTCATCAAAGTTGCCGTTAATTGCAATAATTTCCGCACCGTACATCATTGCCTGAGACAGCTTTCCCAGTGCAATATAACCGTCAGGAATAAGAACAAAAGTTTTAAGACCTGCTTTTGCTCCGTAAGCAGCTGCAGCTGCCGAGGTATTACCTGTTGAAGCACAAATAATAGCTCTTGCACCTTCTTCTTTTGCTTTTGTAACCGCCATTGTCATACCACGGTCTTTAAAACTTCCTGTGGGGTTGGCGCCTTCGAATTTTAAATAAATTTCGCATTCCAATCCGATTTTTTTTGCAAGATTATCTGCTTTTATTAATGGAGTGTTGCCTTCATTTAATGTTACAATTTCTGTTGTGTCACTTACCGGAAGGTACTCTCTGTAGCGGTTAATCAAACCTTTGTAATGACCAATTTGTTGAAACTTTTGCATTTTGACTACTCCATAACTCTTATTAAATTATTAATCTTTAAAATATTAGAATTTTGTTCAAGCTCACAGATTGCGGACTTGATATTACGTTCAATACAAGCTTCTGTTATGACTACAATATCAGCGGTGTTTTGTTCGTCTATACCCTTTTGTAATACACTTGCAAGACTTATGTTATGCCTGCCGCAAATCTCACCGATACTGCCTATTACACCAGGGGTGTTTGCTGCTGTAATTGCTATATAATACTTGTTAATAGTATCATTAATGTCAATTTGTTCTGCATCTGTATCGTGGTGACATTTCATCATAGGCAATGCTTCTTTTGTGTCAATACTTCCTGCAATGATTAGTATATCTCCTATAACAGAACTTGCAGTAGGAAACATGCCTGCACCCGGACCCGCAAACATTACTCTTCCTACCGGAAACCCTTCAAGAACAACACTGTTTGTAACCCCATTTATACTTGCAAGACAGTCTTTGATAGGAACAAGCATTGGATGTACTCTTACGTCAGTCTTGTTTTCGTTAGATAATTTAGCAAGAGCAATGAGTTTTATTTTGTAACCGAGTTCTTTTGCAAATTTCATATCTTTGGCACTGATTTTTGTAATACCTTCACGATAAATTTTGTTGATATCCACTCTTTGATTCAGTGCAATTGTAGCAAGCGTAGCAATTTTATACGCAGAGTCAAATCCTTCTACATCACCTGTCGGGTCTGCTTCTGCATAACCGAGATTTTGTGCTTCTTTGAGTACTTCTTCGTATGAAACACTGCCTTTTTCCATTTTTGTTAATATGTAATTAGTTGTTCCGTTTAGAATTGCCTCTATAGTGTGTATTTTATTACCGGCAAGAGTGGTTTTTATCGGCATAATAATAGGTATGCCTCCGGCAATTGCGGCTTCATACAAAATAACAACATTGTTTTCGTTAGCAAGATTGAAGAGCTCCTGTCCGTTTTTTGCCAGAAGTTCTTTGTTTGCTGTAACTATGTGTTTTCCGTTAGTAATTGCTGTTTTTAACAAATCATAAGCAGGATTTATTCCGCCAATAACCTCCACGACTATGTCGATTTCCGGATTGTTAACAATATCAAACGGATTGTCAGTCAAAATAGACCGGTCAAGATTGTCTATCTCTCTTTTCTTGTGAATATCTCTTACGGCAATTTGTGTAATTTCGATATTCTGAAAATCTTTCAGTATTTTTACAACGCCCGTACCTACTGTGCCAAGACCTATTATTCCTATTTTTGTATTTTTAACAACATTACTTTTTAGCATTTCTTTCCCCGTGTTATATATTTATATGTAATTAAAGCACAAAAACACGGAGAAAGAATTAAGACTTTTTTAGAAATAATCTAAGTTGTCATACTTAATACATCTGAACAGCAGTTTGGGAAAATATTTATATTATTATGAGTACTGCCATTCTTCAATATTATTTTTGTAAAACTCTTCCATTTTCGGATAAAAACTCTTTATCTCTGCGGATTTTCTTTGTATTTCTTCTTCAATCAAAGGCAGACATTCCTGTGTTTTTGTAATCTCATACTGTGCTACATGTTTATAGTTTTCCATCTTTTTGTTTTCACTATCTATTAATTTCAATCTCTTTTTAAGCGAAATAATTTCATTTTCTAATTTTATAATTTCATCTTGATAAGGCTGTCTGTCATTCTCCGGTAAAGAATCTGCTTTTTTTGCATTAAGGTATTTCCAGGCGTTTGTGATTTTTATTGCTTCTTTGATTTCTTCTTTTGCTTTTTTGTTTTGTTCTATTTTGCCGTCATACTCTTTAATTTCACGATTTTTTTCTTCAATAATCAGACGGGCGTTAGAGGCAAGCTTTCTTTTTGAGTCTCTGTCCATAAACATAAGACCTACTTCGTCAAAAATTTTAAAAGCCTGGATTGCTTTTTGCTGTTGATATTTTGATGTATTTATTCTGTCAGAGTAATATCCTATTTTTTGTGAAAGTTCATTGTATCTTTTGTCGTTTTTATCGTAAAAATAGTCTGCTACTTCTTTGTCTCTGTCTATCGAATCAATTGACCAAGGAAATTCGTTGTGTTTTTCATCAAAATGCTGTTTATATCTTAAAGAAACTCTGTATTCGTTTTCAAAGTTTTCTTTTTCTTTTCTTAATTTTTCCAGCTCTTTTCTGTCAGCTGCTTCAAGACGATAGTAATATTCTGCAATAGTTTTGAAATACTGTCCGTAATCTGTTGCATTATCAGTTGATTTGTACTCTTTTGGAATATAATCAAATCCGAAATAATTCTTTTTTACTTCCTCAAGACGTGGATATTTCGGGCGGTTGTCGTATACAATATAATCGTGGTCTTTTTTTGTTTGGTCGGTTATTGTTTCTTCGGGATCAGCAAAATATACTCTGTCTGTTACATAACCCTTACGATAAGGCAATGTGTTTTCTATGGAAGAATTCGGGTAATAGTATGAAGAATGTTTGATTAAATCTGTATTTGCTTCAACCTGATTTCCTGTTCTGACCTCAATATTTTCAGTTGATAAATCTTTCTGCGGGTCAGTTAATCGTATGTGAACTGCGCCGGAAGAGCCGGAAATATAATTGGGTCTGCGATCGTCAAGAAGAATATAAGAAAGATTCTCTTTGTGTCCGCTGAATGATATGCGGCTGAGAAAATTATTTTTTATGGCTTCTGATGCCTTTTTGTCTTCAATAGGATTTTGTGTTGCAGTACTATCTGCGCCTTTAAAATTTGTGGTAATTTTTTGTTCATCAGGATTCTGGTTTGTTTTTTTGTGTAAATATCTGTTAGATATAGCTAAAATCTTCATATAGACCTCTTTTCTTATTTAATTAGTCCCGTTAAATTACTTAACTAAGCATGTAAACTTGTATATTTGTCTTATTTAGCCCAAATATACAAGTTTTAACCGTTTATATGTAATATTAGGAGTAGTTATAGGGATGTATTTGATTAACAATTTAATAAACACAATTGCCTCAATCTTTAAATGCATTGTACAAAAATTTTTTATTAATAAAAAGAATATTTATTTGGTATTTTACAAAATGTTACACAGGTAATAAGAAATAAAGCTGTTTTTATCACTCAACACGCACCCATACAAGCGCAACAAAAGGAGCAGGAGTCGAAACAGGGGTAGGGAAAGCGGAAGGATTGAGCGCAGAACAGAAAGAAGAACTAAACGGAATAATAGATGAATATA